>CAZLFU010000210.1:0-1500 GCA_964558895.1 uncultured Candidatus Peribacteria bacterium | reverse complement strand
CGCGCGCAATCAGCCAACAAGATAAACGCATCGCCAGCATGGTGATGGACGCAGGGAAGGGGCTGATGATTCTCCTGAATAAAATCGACCTCCTTTCTGGTGCTGATCGCAAACAAATGCTTGAGTACGTCGAAGATGTTTTTCACTTCGCTCCTTTTGCTCGCCTAGTCCCCTGCTCAGCACTCAATAGAGAGGGTCTCCTCAAGCTCTTTCCTGTGATCGATAGCATCATGGAGCACAGAGCATTTCGTATCCCTACAAAAGAGCTTCACCGCTTCTTAGAGCGTGTCGTACATGGTCAGCCACTTGGAGAGCTCAAAAGCTGCAAACACATCACACAAGCAGATGAAATTCCTCCGACCTTTACTCTCTTCCTCCGTGAACCAAGGGCAGTACAGAAGAGCCAACTCAAGTTCCTCGAAAACCGCATCCGTGAGACGTTTGGATTTGAAGGCACGCCGATTCGTTTCATTACGAAGAAGATCGAGAGGAAGGATTATAGGGAGAAGTAGTTTTTGGAGTAATTTATTTTGCCCTTTCGTCACAAAATTACAGGGGAAATTTATCTATTCAAGAGCATAGTTTCACGATACGCTTTGAGTATGAGTAAGCAGACAAAAAAATTGGATATTCAAAAAGTTAAAGAGTTTGCCTTTGAGAAATTATTACCTGCAGTAACTGGTATTGCTAAATCAGAAAAAGGAGATATTGTGCAAGCATTATCAAATACAGTTCAACAATCAAGGAAGGAAGGGTTTCTTAAGGCTTTCATGAGCCTGTTTGATGATATGTGTGAAAAAGGGAAAATATCACCTGACTTTACTTCCTCTGATACAGGCAATGCATGTCTTCAAGAGCTTCTTGATTTCCTCGACAAAGAACTATCTGACAAGACAAGATTTGAAGTAATGAAGACCTTATTCTTCAGGGCAGCCAATATAAACACCGAGGAAGCTTATAAATCTCGCTGCTTGCAATTTATGAAATTCTGCAGAGATCTTGATGCAACCGAACTACTCATTTTGATTATTGTATACAAAGAGAATCAACGTAGAAAACATGCAACGCCTTCAGAAAAGATTGTAACCAGCGCAGATGAATGGCATATAGCAGTTGCAAAAGTATCTAATAATTCTTTGTCTCCAGGGCTTGTATATGGCTACGAAAACCGCCTTACTGAGAAAGGATTGATCGGAGAACGAAAACATTCAGATCGAAGTGGCTTCCGATATGAAGATGAATTTCGTCTTACATGTCTAGGCTTAGAACTCGCTGAATATCTGCAAACATCTAATGAGAAAAATTAGGCATTAACTTAGATAAAATGTCGTAATAAAATTACTTCTTTGTACAATCGTCTCATGATGTCCGACGAATCCTCTCCCCAAGCTTTACCTCGGCTTCCGAGTCTTAGCATCACTCTCGCATGCACCCTGCTCTTCTTACTGATCTCTTTTGGTATCTACGGACAAACGATTGGATTTCAGTTCGTCGCATGGG
>CAZLFU010000209.1:0-1538 GCA_964558895.1 uncultured Candidatus Peribacteria bacterium | reverse complement strand
TTGGCTCGATGCCTATAACCATAGTTTCTGGACTTTCTTCCGCACAATAAATAGCTGTTCCAGCAAGTAGGCCTCCTCCTCCAACTGGTAAAAGAATGCGATCAATCTTTCCTCGTGCTATTTTAGATATGATTTCTACAGCAACTGTTCCTTGCCCTGCGATGACATTTGGATCATCGAATGGGTGAATAAATGTTGCTTGAGAAATTTTCTCATAAGCACGCGCAGCTGCTGATGCTTCATCAAATGTGTCTCCTTCTTTAACAATTGTTATAAAATTTCCTCCAAATCTCTGTGTAGCATCGACCTTCTGCTGTGGAGTTATTTTTGGCATGAAAATATATCCATGAATGCCAAATGTATTACACGCTGCAGCAAAACCTTGTGCATGATTGCCAGCACTTGCACACACAACGCCACGCTCTCTTTCTTCTGGGCTCAATGCCTGTAAAGCATTTGTTGCTCCACGAACTTTGTAGGAACGAACACCTTGCTTACTTTCATCTTTTATCCAAATCTCTGCTCCATATTCCGTAGAAAGACGCTGATTAAGTTCGAGTGGAGTCGTACGCACAAGTGCTGCTGGGAGATTGTTTCTAACACTTTCTATCTCTTTTGCTGATGGAAGTTTTAGAATATTTGACATGGGAGCGAATTTTAATCTTGGATATAAAATTGTCAAAAATAAAGTCATACTTGTTGTATTTTTGCGCAAGATAGAGGCACATACAGGCTCTTGTAATTCTGCTATAATTTCATTGTGTCCCTCCTCTCTGTTCATCACTTGAGCCTTACTCTCGGCGAGCAGCAGATCCTTCGAGGTGTCGATTTTTCTGTAGAAGAGGGAAGTATTATCGGGATTATTGGCCCCAATGGTTCCGGGAAAACAACACTCTTCAATGTCCTTTCTGGTTTCCTTGCCCCTACACATGGTGCTATCAAATTTCGAGATACAGATATTACGAAGTTGCCAGCGCATGAACGAGCGCGAATCGGTATCGGGAGAGTCTTCCAGAATTTTGGTATTTTTCGTGAGATGACACTCGAAGAGAACGTGCGAGTCGCACTGGAAGCACTGGGTCCGGTGCACCGCTTGCTACTAGGAGATTTTGATAAAAAAATTGCAGACACACTCAAGATGGTTGGGCTCTTTGAGCATCGTAGTAAACTTGCGGGGAGCCTTTCTGGAGGGCAGATGCGCTTACTCGAGATCTCTCGCACGCTTGCAGCAGGTAAAGATCTTTTCCTCTTAGATGAGCCAACTGCTGGAGTTTCACCAAAAATGCGTGGAGACATCGCAGCCCTTATCCAAGAGCTAAAACGCAGTCATAAGACAGTTCTTGTCATCGAACATGATCTCCCGTTTATCCGCAAAATTTGTGATCATGTCATCGTCTTGGACATAGGCTCTATCGCACTCCAAGGAACACCCGATGAAGTAAGTGCAAGTAAAAAATTAAAGGAACTCTATTTCGGAGCTGATCCGACCAATTGATATAAAATTAGAAAAATTAGCAAGAATTTTCCTTACAATCGTC
>CAZLFU010000208.1:0-1585 GCA_964558895.1 uncultured Candidatus Peribacteria bacterium | reverse complement strand
TTTACTCTCAGCCTTGCTCTCTCGAAAATCCCACACACTTCTGGTGTAGTCCCCATGCGTCATTGGAGTGCATAACTCTCCTATATCAGATAAAATCAGTGTCATGAGAGTATTTTTTATCCTTCTCGCTGGATTGTTGGCTGTCTCCTGCTCACAACAACAAAATTTGCAAGTATCCGATACTGCAAATGAATTATCATCAAGTGTGTCTTCATCCGTTATGGAAGACACGGCACAGTGGACGACAACACTACGATCCGAAGGGCTGCTTGTGACTTGCGATGGGCGTGAAGATGTCATCCGAAGGATTGTCAGTGATGACTCCTTCAAGTATCTTATTGGTGACTTCGCCGTTTACGTAGGCTCCGGTTACTTCGGCAACTCCATCTTGAAAAACATCAGTCCTGACACTTTTACATTGCTCACAAATGGGTACATGAAAGACGATGACACGGTTCTTTTTACAGGTGCGATGAAATCTCAGCATCCTATTCTGCAGGAACTAGTCAGTGGCGCAGACGCTGCAACCTTTGCCGTTGTACAAGAAAAGCCGTACACGGCGGAAGATTCGCGCCATCGATATTTCTACACCTCACGGTACATCGAGGGGGTTGATAATGATGATTACTATCTTGAAGGCATCCACATTCCGGGAAGCGACCCACTCAGCTTCTCTTCTCTTGGCTGGGGACATACCAAAGACAAAAATCGCGTGTATTGCCATGGTAAAATACTGCCCGGTGCCGATCCTGCAACTTTCACTTCGTTCGAAACTCCCAGTTTCTGGAAAGACAGGAAAAACGTCTATGCAAGTTGTGATGTGCTTTCAGGTCTTGATCCTCAAACGACGGTTTATCTTGTGCCAGATGTATATCTCAAAGACAAGAATGGAATCTACCATGTAGAAAAGAAAACTCACGTGCGAGAGCAAGATATTCCATGTCAGACCATTCATCCGGATGACCGCGCAAAATTCCCAAACTGCGCACGCTGACTTTAATCAGATTGGACTGTACCCAACGAAGTGCAAATGTGAGGATTGTCCCTGATTGATCCAATATTCAATTCAACGACCAAAAGATATGATCTCTGGTGGCCCATAGCACCACATAAGGTTTACAGGTTTCATACTATTCTTGACCTCTTCATACCTATAGAATTCGATTATGCTTGATAACAATGCAAACCTAACCGCAGATAGGGCAAAAGAGTATTTAACTCAGGAAGAGATCGAATGGTTTAATTCACCAGACAAGCAAGCCTCAGATTGGTTCAAGACAAAGTTTGTTGCTGCAGCAAATCTTGTTGCTGCAGGAATGCAAAGAAAGGCGTTTTCTGAATTAACTCAAAAAATTAGTAAAGCATCTGCCTCCTCAGATGATCTTGGAAAGAAACTTCACCGATTGAATAAGATTCTAACAGCCGCAACTGTAATAGGAGTTATTGCAACTGTTGCCATGGCGTGGCCACAGATTTCTGCTCTGATTAACTGGTTATTCGGAAGTAACCTGTAACCCCCGCGTCACCATTACCTTAGGTTCTAAGATGAAGTGCACCACTTTTTCCGATGAAAAACTTCGAGAGG
>CAZLFU010000207.1:0-1601 GCA_964558895.1 uncultured Candidatus Peribacteria bacterium | reverse complement strand
AAAGCCCCTTAAAATAGAAGTGAAGAGACTTGGAGCGGAGCTTGTTGGTGCCACGGAGAATTGTTTGCACTTCCTCAAATTCTCGCTGAGTAAGCATCGCATCATGCTTGCCGGCATACCATTGGTCCCCCCATCTGAATAAGCCGCAGTAGAAACGATTGCCGAAGATCTGATGGAAACTTGAAAAGCTAATAAGTGATCCATTCCTATAGATCGGGCATTCAATTCCCATGTACGTATACAACTGCATGAGAGTGCACCTGTCTTTGAGGATTTTCTGCCACAAGTGTTGAAGGATTGGGAACAGCGTCTCGTCGGGCAGGATGCGCTTGGCACCCTTAAGACCCGTAACCTCATTGTGGTACCCAATTGGAGCTTTCGTAGGCATCCACCCTTTCTCCACTTTGCTCTCCATACCGCGTTTGACGCTTTTGCTAAGATCACGAATGTATTGGGTGGCCATCCCGCACTCGATCAGAAGCAGTAACGTATTATCACCTGGATAGTGTGTCTTTTCCATGGTGACGATTTCCTGAATTTTGCCAGTCTGTAACCAATGCTGGAGTACACCACTGTCCATTGTGTTTCGGACTAAACGATCAATTTTCCAACACAGTATCCCTTGAGCTTCGCCTTTCTCTATACGTTGCATCATGGACGTAAAACCCGGACGACCTGGAGCTTTTGCAGATTTGTGATCGATAATGACGTCTACAATATTGAACCCTTTAGATGTAGCCATATCCGTCAGAGCTCTTACTTGATCTGGAATAGATTGAATCTGACGATCTTTATCCTCTGTGGATTTCCGTGCATAGAGGAAATAATTCATAGGAGATTAGTTATACCGAAATACACGGGGTATGAGGAATGCATATTATTTCAAACTGTCTCTACTTAGGTAGTGCCTCTTTGTGAGTGATCGTAAGGAGATGCAGTTATTGGATATTAGACAGTTAGGTAACTGCATTAGTAGGCAGTTACCTAAACCTTGACGACCGACTACATTTTTGATTTGGTAAGTATTCTGCGAGTCCAGACGGCGCTGCTGCTGGGCGGTCTTGGGCCGCCCGCAGCAGCGCGAAGAGAGCATCCAATTTCTCGGTAGCCTCGGCGTTCGACAGTTGCACACCATAGAGCTCGGCATATAACTGCTGATATTCAGAGAGAGCCGATGCCGAGAGCGATTGGCGATGCAGATCATTTGAGTACAGGTATGACCTATTATGTGCACATTCCGCGAGGAAGCGAGCACGTGATTCCTTGCATTTGCAGTTTTGCTCTACATGAAAATAAAAAATCGTTGCTTACTCTTATCCATTATTCCACCAAGCCATAAAACGAGAGGCCACTGCGATCACAAGCCCGCCAACGAAAAGCGGGTCTATGATCCCGCCAATGATCTGGAAGTACGGAGTATCTTTGATGAGGAAATACAGCACTACACCAGCAATGGCCATGAGCACTCCGATGAGCATGCCCAATTTGTACTTCTTTGCAGTTCGCTCGATAAGAACAGGCTGCGCGACTGACACACCCCTCTTTTCTGTTTTTTGTGAGGCATAGACCTCTGACTGCCTGAACGATGTTTGTTTCATGGA
>CAZLFU010000206.1:0-1620 GCA_964558895.1 uncultured Candidatus Peribacteria bacterium | reverse complement strand
AATCTGCCCTTCGGTAATGTATCCTGTCAGGTCTGGAATAGGGTGAGTCACGTCGTCTTCTGGCATCGTGAGAATCGGGATCTGTGTAATGGAACCTTCTTTTCCACGAATACGCCCTGCTCGTTCGTAAATAGTCGCAAGGTCGGTATAGAGGTATCCTGGGTACCCACGACGCCCTGGTACTTCTTTGCGTGCTGCAGATACCTCTCGCAAGGCCTCACAGTAGTTGGTCATGTCTGTAAGGATGACTGTAACGTGGTAGCCCTTCTCGAAGGCAAGATACTCCGCTGCAGTAAGAGCAAGACGTGGAGTTGCTATGCGCTCTGCTACTGGGTTGTCTGCTGTATTAAGGAAGAGAACAGCACGTGCGAGTGCTCCTGTCTTTTCAAATTCCTGTTGGAAGTACTGTGCTTCTTCAAATGTTACTCCCATCGCAGCAAATACTACTGCAAACTTCTCGTTGCTTGTTGCCTCGCCTATTTCTTTTCCCTCAGTTATAACCTCCTGCGGAGTAAGCACGCGAGCTTGGCGGGCAATTTGTGCAGCCAACTGGTTGTGTGGCAAACCTGCACCGGAGAAGATAGGAAGCTTCTGTCCTCGCACCAACGTATTGAGCATGTCGATGGTAGAGATACCTGTCTGGATAAAGTCATCTGGGAACTCTCGGCTATACGGATTGATTGGAGCTCCGTTAATATCCAGTTTTTTCTCCGGAATAATAGCGGGGCCACCATCGATAGGATTACCAGAGCCCGAAAAAATACGTCCAAGCAAATCTTCGGATACTCCCAGTTGATAGGTGCGACCTAGGAAGCGAACTTGAGTTCCTTCCGTAGCAACTCCTTGAGCAGATTCAAATAATTGAACAACGGCAAGACCTGTGCGTGCTTCGAGCACTTTACCAAGTCTTTTTTCACCGTTGGCGAGTTCGATTTCGCAGAGTTCATCGTAACTCACTCCTTCAATGCCATTGATAATGAGGAGTGGTCCTGCGATATCCTGTACTGTTTTATAAGCTGTAAACATGATGGGAGTGGAGAATCAGTAGTGAAGAATTATGTAAGGGAAGCAACTTGATCTCGAATTTCGGATTCCAAAGCATCGCATTGTTCATCTACCTCTTGTTCGGGAATGAGATGAGCTTGTGCAATTTTTGCTTTTACGGGCAATTGTTGTAATTGTTGAATGTCGAAGTCCTCGTGACCAATAACCAGAAGAGCAGCATCCATGAATATAAGAATCAATCGAAGGAGGCGATACTGTTTCTTGAGTGAGGTATAGGCATCATTTGGATCATATGCATTCTGGAAGAGAAAATCCTCACGAATCACCTTTGCAATTTCCATCGTCAATTGTTCTTTGGGTGACAAAGACTCCATTCCTACCAAGCGTACAATCTCTTCGAGTTTGCTTTCTTCTTGAAGAATACTCATCGCACGTTCTCGATTGTGAGAGAAATCTTCTGCTACCTCTTTTGCAAAATATCCGCTGAGACTATCTGTGTACAGCGTGTAACTCTGTAGCCAGTTAATAGCGGGGAAGTGGCGCTTGTATGCAAGTTTGGCGTCCAAAGCCCAGAAGACTTTGGTCACACGGAGCGTATTCTGTGTTACAGGCTCG
>CAZLFU010000205.1:0-1649 GCA_964558895.1 uncultured Candidatus Peribacteria bacterium | reverse complement strand
TGCGATCGCCAAGATCCGCGATATGCTCGGAGTGACCGACAGTCGAAAAGCTGCTCCTGGAACGATCCGCGCCTCACTTGGCACAGATATGATGATCAATGTCGCGCACGCTTCTGACAGCGCGGATGCTGCAAAAGCTGAAATTGCACGCTTCTTTACGAAGAGTGAGATTTTCGCTTATTAAGGCGTTCACTAAAGAGCTTACTTCTTCAGTACCTCAAGAGCCTTCTGAAGCTGCACATCATTCTCGGAAGCAAATGTAGTACCTTCTTTAAATTCTATAACGATATCTGGGCTTATACCTTTTTTGCTCAGGTCATGACCCTTCGGTGTTTTCCATCTTGCAACGGTCACACGCAGATTCCCCCCACCAGGAAGTGGGATAAGCTCTTGCACAGTCCCCTTACCAAAACTCTGTACACCAACTAACTTGGCACGCCCTGCATCTTGCAGAGCTCCAGCAACGATTTCCGAAGCGCTTGCAGTTGCGCCATCGATTAAAACAACAAGAGGCAGTTTTGGCTGTAATGGTTCACCAAATGTTCTCTGCTCACTCGGATTCTCCCCGCGATGCTCTACGCGCACTACAACTTCATTTGAAACAAAGAGAGATGTCAGTTGTACTGCCCCCTCGAGATAACCTCCTCCATTTCTACGCAAATCAATCACAAGCCCTGTGATGTTTGTAGGCATCGCGACAAGTGCTCTTTTAAATTCATCGATGGAACCATCACCAAACTGATGGAGTGCAATATAACCAATATTTCCTTCTTTTGTTGTGATACTCCGAGATTCGATACTTGGTACATGGATACTCTCACGCGCAATAGTTAGCTCTTCTTTCTTTGTAGCACGAAGGACTGTTAGGCTCACTGTACTACCACGTGGACCACGAACCTTCGCGACAACTGCATCAAGTGGCTGACCAGTAATATCTTGTCCATCCACAGCGATAATAATGTCTTTGGGTTGGAGTCCAGCGCGTTCTGCAGGAGAACCCTTAAGTGGAGTGACAACAACAATTTTTTCCCCCTGCATTTCAAGTTGTGCGCCTATACCCTCCAGAGTTCCGCTCATAGCATCTTGAAATTTCTTTGAGTCATCAGGCGTAAGGAAGAGTGTGTATGGATCACCAACACTTGCCACCATCCCTCGTACAGCACCAAACACCATGGTACGAATCTCAAGTGCGCTTGGATCAATGTAGTGCTCTGAAAGTAAATTCCATACTGACCAAAGAAGCCCAATGTCGACCTCCTCTTCTGCATCACTCGATACTGTGTGACCACTCCCTGTTACACCAGAGAATACTTCAATCATGCGAGCTTCTTTTGCAGCACTACGTTGATCGATCGAGTGTAACCCTAACTGCCACCCAAGTAGTAGCGTAAGGAATGGAAGGAGAGACAGTGCTGCGATACGGAGAAACTTCAACATAGATAGACGAGACACGGAGAATAGGAGGATACTCGTACCGATGCAAACTCGCCAGCAAGCAAAGCAGACAAAGAGGCAGAAGAGCGCAAGGAAAACACAGCAAAAAAAGTCTGCACAAAAGGCTCCAGGACTGCATGCATCCATGAAAATTGTGGATATCTTGGCATTGCACCCGGGTGCAGCAAATGTTCTAGCATCGCATGGGTTACACT
>CAZLFU010000204.1:0-1657 GCA_964558895.1 uncultured Candidatus Peribacteria bacterium | reverse complement strand
ACTCCGTGCAGCGGTGCAGGAGGCGGATAGGGGTATGCAGGGGGAGTGAATGGTGGGCGATGTACTGGTGGTTACAAAACTCGGCACTTCTTATTCGTAATCCCGATCAAAATTGAAAAACGACATGAGTTGCATGATTTCGGGTCGTATCAGAAGCGGGTTGGTGTGGTGTATGTGGATGAAATAGATATGGCTTCTGCTGGCCAAGCTTCTCTTTCTATCCATTAGTGCGATCAAGGGGATAGATACGGCAAGTGGTTCCTATTGATCGCACTGGCTTTTCATTTCAAAGGAGAATCTGTATTTCTGGTTTAGCTTGGGAATAGACTGCAAAGATGTGCAGCCCCTCGTAAACGTCCATAGTGCTGATTCCTTGAAGGCATTGGCTTACGATCTCCTCAATTTGAATGCGATATTTTTGATAGGTATCAATATCAAGAATCTTAAATAAAGTGACATGAGAGACGAATGGAAATTGATTATCCACAACGGCATTTCTCTTAAATTGTGTGGCCAATTGTTTGTGCAAAGCCACTAGCAACTCGTTCTCTGACTTTGCATAGAGAAGCACCTCCTTTCCATCTCTTTTAAAATAACCAAAGCCATTAATTGAAATTGCATAATTATCCCCATTGTCTCGATGGGCAGCTACGAAGTCTTTGAGGGCAGTAAGCTCTTCTGCAGGGATATCGGATTCAAAATAGTATAGCGTCGTATGTAATGAAAGAATGTTTTGCAGCTCGATGCACTCTTTAAGGCCATTCTCCTGCAAAAATTGTTGAAGCTGCACAAAGAGATCCGCAAAGGCTTCGCTTTTTAATTTGAAGCCGATGAAGTGCGAGGTGCGTTTGAGCTTCATAAAATCTTACGAAAGGTATTCCTCCATGCCTTCGCTAAGTAATGTAACTGCCCGTTCAATATCTTCATAGCGTATCTGCGAGCAGGCCAGTCGAAAATGTATGCGATTATTCTCTTTGAGGAAGTAGATATTGCCTGGCACAAAGGAAACTCCTTTGGATAAGCAGACAGTCTGCAGCTCTTTCGTATCAGCGGCTTTTGAACGAACCTTGCCCCAAATAAAGAAGCCTCCTGCTGGTTTTACGAGATCCACATGCTCTTCTATTCCTGTTTCCTCGATGCACTGAAGGCACTTTGTCATTTTACTTTTAATCATGGCGGTATGAGTCGTGACAATCGAAGGCAATTGCTCTTGCTCAAGCGCTTTTAGGCATACTCCTTGTGTTAAAAGATTCGGGCTCGAAGTAGTGTACTTCTGAACATGGGCGACTTGTTGTATCAAATCCTTGTTCGCGATCATGTATCCAATCCTCACGCCTGGGAAGAATAATTTGGAAAAACTATTGATGCAAAGTCCGAGCGCATTGCTAAGTTACGCAGCCAAGAGCGCCCCATAACGCTCGACGTAGACGAATGGCTAGAACTGATGAACAGGCTCTCTACTCTGTGGAAAGATGCCAAGCTACCTCAGAAAAAGAAAATCGCCCGATCCGTGTTCCTAGAACTGGTGATCGAGAATGGGAAATTGGCTTCATACAAGTGCAAAGATGCGTACAAGGCACTTGAGAAGGCTAACTTGGATAGTGATGGTGGGCGATGGCTGATTTGAACAGCCGACCTCGACATTATCAGTGTCGCG
>CAZLFU010000203.1:0-1695 GCA_964558895.1 uncultured Candidatus Peribacteria bacterium | reverse complement strand
TTGGATTATTGAGAGCCATATTCACTGTTTTATTCCCTCCGATGTTAGCATTATCGAAGATGGTCACAGTGAAGGTTTTACTAGTTTCTCCTGCACTAAAAGACAAACTTCCATTTACAGACGAATAATGATCTTGTGTAGCATTTCCGTTGGTGATTGTATAATTCACAGAGACAGACCCCTTACTTCCATCTGTGCGGTTCACTGTGATGGTTGCGGTATTTCCATTTTCGAGAACTTCGTATTTGTACGCACTAAAAATGAGCGTCCCCGCTTCGGTCGAAGTAGCAGTGCTACTATTGGAGCTGCTGCTATTTCCAGAGGGTGATTCATCATCATCAATTTTGACTGTTCCCGTACTTTTACCAACAGTTGCTCCACCAGATGGTTCACTCAAATGGAGAGAGATTGTTTCGGCTCCTTCTGCTTTACTATCGTCATTGATGCGAATAGTAAAGGACTTGCTAGTTTCTCCATCACTAAATTGCAGAGAACCTGTTGTAAGGTCGTAGTCGTCACCCTCCTCGGCAGATCCTGCTTTTAATGTATAGCGAACTGCTACAGACCCTTTACTTCCACTTGAGCGAATCACGTCAATTTTGACAGTTCCACCATCCTCCGATATGACAAATTCATCCTGTGCAAAAGTAAAGATGCCGGGTCCTGTTCCTCCAATGGAAGAAGAACTACTACTAGAAGAAGACGAACGAGAGCTGGAAGATCGAGAAGAAGAGGAAACCAATGCCTCCCCAAGTAGATCTGCTCGCAATCTCTGCATCATCACTGCTACTTGTCCTCGTGTGACGAAATCATCGGGTCCAAAGCGACCATCATCATATCCTTTGATAATTCCTGCTCGGTACATGTCTCCCACTGCGCTGTCGTAGTATGCGCCAGATTGAATGTCTTTAAAAATGGTCGATCCACCCACACCAGCAGCAATTGCTGTGGCACTCATGCCAAGGAGAAATCCAGCACCAATAGAAACAGGAGAGAATTTTTTCATAGAAAAAGTAGGAATGTACGCTACAGAGTATTGAAATTACGTATCAGTTATCAATGGACAAAATACATTCTACTGGGTGAATGTGTTCTTGGTGTTTCGATCCATCTGGAAGATGTGATACCATCGCCATTCCATGCGCATTGCATCTCTCTCACCAGCTGCAACCGAGATTCTCTTTGCGATGGGTTTGGGCGATCAGATTGTCTGCACAGATCAATTTAGTAATTTTCCTGACGAAGTTAAACAAATTCCACACGTGCGAGATCATCAAAATATTCAAGTTGATGCATTGCAGGAACATAAACCAGATCTCATCCTCACGAGCACAGTCATTCAGGAGAAGCTTGCAGAGCAGTTGCGATCTAGCTTTACAGTGATCCATCAGGATCCAAGAGACTTGGCAGGTGTCTTTGAAAGCATACGACAATTTGGTCTCATTTTTGATGCACAGGAACAAGCCAATGCAGTGATTTTGAAGATGCAACAAGAATTAAATCTTGTGAACAAGAGGGCAGCACTTCTGCCTAAACGCCCCAAGTTGTATATAGAGGAGTGGCATTTGCCTCCTATGGCCAGTGGCAACTGGGTACCAGAGCTTGCACGCACTGCAGGTGGAGAGCAATTTCCCATCCAGGCAGGTTCACTCAGTCGAGAAGTTTCCTTCGATGAGCTGAAAGCATTTGATCCCG
>CAZLFU010000202.1:0-1702 GCA_964558895.1 uncultured Candidatus Peribacteria bacterium | reverse complement strand
GCAATTTTTCATTGACTCATTCTATCAAGTGTTCGGATTCAAAAGAGAATCTACTTCTACTCTGACAATAGATCATCTATCGATCGATCAAGACGTTGTTGCTCATAGCACTCTTGACCAAGATATCGAAGTTAATAATGAATTGGAGTTTGTTGAACGTGATATTCGACAAAGAATTCTATTCTGTGCACAAAATTGTACTACCGAAGAAATACATGAGCTTCTTAAAAGTAATGAATCAATCCAATGCCAGTCATTGGTCTGTAATCGGCCTTTAACTAAAGCAGAAGAGAAAATAATACAAAGTAGTAACATACAAATTTGCACAATCCTTGCCTCTGAAACATCACTCTATTCTTCATTAGAAGAATTATTGGAAACAAGAAGGAGATTGCGTAAAATACAAAAACAACAAAACAAAAGTAGATCTACTATCACCTATGCTTTCTAAAATTCAAAAACAGAAAAGTATTTGACAAATAAATAATCTTATTCATAATTACTATTGATATTTTGATATGCAAACGCCATCTTCATTGTCTGGGTTGTATTGCCATGGCATTCAAGGATTATCGAATGATCATGAGCTTTGGAATGCAGAAGGTGTCCACATTGCACATCCTGTCCGTCAAAACGTCCCTCAATATAAGAAACGTGGCACAGAAAATCCTGGTTGGAATGAAACTGTGCAGTTTTATGAAAAATATATTGCACAAAACAAAGTTCCTGACATTATCGTTGGTCATTCTGCTGGTGCGCGCTTTGCCATGGAATTACTCCTGAGAGGACATGGGCGTGCAGGAGTATTGATTACACCTGCTGCAAATAAATCAGGAAATACTAATGGATATGATTGGCTCGTTGACATAGAAACAGAATATCAAGAACAAATAGGGAAACTGATTGCTATGAATACTTTGGATGAAAAAGAAAGAGAGAGAATAGTGACGGAATTTCGCATGTTAGGAAAAGCTCCAGATCCTCTTCCTCAATTGATTGAATTAGCAGGGAAAAATATTCCAATCCTTCATTTCCAAGTACACGATGACCCTTGGCAGATTGAAGGGATTTCAAGGATTTCTGGACTAACAACACACACTCTAAACACCCGAACTCATTGGCCACATCTATCAACAGTTGAAGGAGAAATGAGAGAAGTATATGGAAAATTTTTGAAAGAAATTCGGCTTATTGAAAATGAGATATTATCAACTTCTGCCTCATCTTCATCTGCCACCTCTCCTGCAAATTCTCCATTCGCCCTCGTCTAATCGTTGCAAAAAATTCTCCCCCTTCCCTACACCACAAAACTCACCAACTTCCCTGCGACATAGATCTCCTTTTTTGGTGTACTCGTAAGGTATTTTTGCACATTCTCCAGAGCTTTTGCCTGTGCAAGAATTTCTTCCTTCGAGATGTCACGAGGGACGGAAAGCTCGCCACGGAGTTTGCCATTCACTTGTACCACAATGGTGATGGTTTCGTCGATGGTCAGCGCTTCGTCGTAGGTAGGCCACGCCTGTGTCACCACAAAGCCTTCGCCTCCAAGGGTTGACCACAGTTCTTCCGCAAGGTGTGGGGCGAGTGGAGCGAGGAGGAGCGTTGCTGTCTTTGCTGTGTCGACTGAACACCCTTGTTTCTCGACGAGGTTCAGGAATTCCATCAGCGCGGAAATGGCCGTGTTGAAGTGCAGGGTCTCCAG
>CAZLFU010000201.1:0-1722 GCA_964558895.1 uncultured Candidatus Peribacteria bacterium | reverse complement strand
GCTGGGTGCCTTCCTCTTTCTTCTTGCTCTCTATCGCTGGCGAAAAATGGGGCTCAGACCAATCTAGGATTCTAAAGAAGGTTTTCTTGTTTCTAGATAGTGCCTCAAAACCTCCGGCCAAAGTTTTTCAACGATAGCATCGTCTTGTGTTAAATCGTATCCCTTACCAATAAGGATACCGTTACTTCTTTGGAATTCAGCAATAGCGCTTGTAATAAGATTAACGTGTATTTGCCAGAACATATCGATCCTCGTACCTGGCTCACCTTCTATCACCGTATCAGCATACTGACGCATCCCTCCTGGAATCATAAACTCTGACACATGTATACCACTTCCTCTGTTTGGAGCTGCGTCGATCCTCCCATTGCGACTAAATTGAAGTTTTCCAACATTCATAGTGACAGCTTCAAGTTTGAGGAGTTCAGCAAGTCGATACATAATATACTTAATGCGAGCACCATAGCCACGCCGTTGGTGCTCTGGAGCGATGCCAGTACGATAATTTGTAAGAAGTCTCGAGCGATATTTTTGATTAAAATCTCCTTTCAAATGCAAAACTTCAGGATCATCTTCTCTATAGTGACGTTTGGCAGGTACAACAATCTCATGCAATTGAGCTGGCAAACTCTTTATGCCAGGATCGTACGGCGAGAGGCTCGGAAAATCCTTCGGAGGTAAATTTGTAAAACTATAATGGTACCCTGCCAATTCTTCACCTTCATCTTTCGGCAATGTCAGTAACAACAACATACCATTGCGATGAACAGTCATAAGACGTTCCACAGTATTTGGTCGTAGATGTCGACCACTGCGAACGAAATCTAGAACAGTATTTGCCTCTGCATGACGCTGTAAATCCTTCAATCTCGCATATTCTGTAATTTGACCAGGCAGTGTCCCAGTATCAAGAGAAATCCTTTTTTCAAGTGCAAAGATAGAGCCTAGATCCTCTTCGAGAGAATGACCCATAGTTCCCGCAAGACGAATACGACAACTTTTTGTTATAGCGAGAACACTATCAGGCAATCGCCGATGTTCTATTTGAGTCTTTGATGGTATTTCAGGGTTTCCATCATCTTTCAACCTTACCAGGGCTTGCCATAACTTTGGAGGATTATCTATCATAAAAGGAGGTTAATTTTATAATAAAAACTCTCAAAACACCAGCTTTTTAGGCCTCCATGAAGAGTCTTGCCAAATCTTGTAGGCATTTGGGGGATTCTTGCGTAATTTTGACTTGAAGATACCCTCCTTCTCCTGGCTTCTTTCCCTGAAGACAAGGTAACAGCAGCTGCATAACTGCGCGTAATCGTGTAATACTCATTCTAACAACTGTACTATGGCCATCTTTAGCCTGGGTGTGACGCAAAAGGTAAGCATTTTCTACAAGATCTGGAATTCGAACAGAAGCAGAAGTTTCCCCTTTTTCTGTAGAAAAAATCACTCTTTGTTCCAAGAGATCAGGAGAAAAATTTTGCATCTCTGATCTAATAGTAGCCTTTAGACCATGCGTTGATAATCTAAGACTCTCTGAGATTTCTCGCTGCTCTGGGCTACAAACGGCGACTGTAGGAGCCTTTGATGAATCAGGAACTTCAGACATCATCTCTTATCCTAAGCAGTGAAAGAAAAAAGTCAATTTTTTCACCCTTATGCTACTATCTTCCGCGCATGCCATTTGATTCTGTCGACCCTAAGCAATCCTTTCCGGATCTCGAG
>CAZLFU010000200.1:0-1731 GCA_964558895.1 uncultured Candidatus Peribacteria bacterium | reverse complement strand
AAATAGGGTGTAGTTTGGCGCTGGTAATAGACCAGAAACTTTGATAATTCAAAGAAACGAACAATACAGCAAAGAGAGCAGTAAATGTTCCCCCAAAGCGGAAGACATCCTGTACAAAAAGTGTAAGCCTATTTGTCTCTTTTGGTGGTTTCTTTTTTCTCGCTACAATAACTGGTTGCAGTAAAAATTGACCGAAGCGTTGTATACCTTTTTTGAGGTGATGCTTCGAAGTAACAAGAGACGTGTGAGTACTCCGCAGACTCCATTTGTACTGAGTAGCTCCTTCATCCAGAATATTCATCGTTGCAGATTGCAATCTACTTCGCATGGTTTCTAGTACTTTTATCGACTGTATTTCATCACTGCTAGGAGTTGTTTCTATGGAAACAATGAGCTCCTCCTCGATCACAGACCACTGCGATACAGGCTCTGGTAGTACTTGCTCCTCAAGAGAGTAAGACGGTTCTACTGCTTCTTCGACTACAAAACTAGCTTCATCTGGCAAAATAATATTACCTTCGTTGTCGTACTGTGCCGCATGCTGATGGGGATCGAGAGGTATCAAGATAGTATAGCGTAAATTCTACGGAAAGTGTAGGGGAAAAGGGCAGCAGTATACCAAGAATCTACTGTTTTGCCTCTACAATTTTTCCGCCGCCTACAATTTTTTCTCCCTCATACAGAACAAGATATTGGCCAGGGGCAACTCCACGAATTGGCTCATAGAACTGAAATTGCACAAAATCGCCCTTTATCGTCATTTTACCTCTCTTTTTAGATCCTAGTGAGTGGATTCTTGCTTCAAATTCTATATCTTCCTTTATAGAAGGGCTCAATCCTTGATAGAACATTTTTGAAACTAAAACAATATTTTCTAGATCATCCCCATTTTTAGCTACAAAGATTGTATTACTTTTTTGTTCTTTCTTTACGACATGTAAAGGTATTTGTAGACCTCCAATTCCTAGGCCTTTTCTCTGTCCAATGGTGTAAAAAGGCAATCCCTTGTGCGTTCCTACGACTGTACCATCAAGAGTTTTGATCTCTCCTGGTTTAGTATCTTTGAGGTATCTCTTCAAAAATTCTTCTGGTTCCTTCTCTGGGTAGAAGCATAAATCTTGGCTTTCTGTGTAGGAATCATAGAGTGGTACATTGAATTTTTCTCCAAGAGAGTACACATCTGTCTTGTCCATTTCCCCCAATGGAAACAGAACGTTTTGGAGTTGATCCTGGTCCAATCCAAACAAGTAGTAGCTTTGGTCCTTCTGTTTATCGATAGCTTCCAAGAGGGTGTGTTTTACTTCTCCACTTGGCAGTCTTTCTTCAATCACCCTTGCATAGTGCCCCGTTGCAAGCTTTTCACAGCCTAGCTCTTTTGCTTTTGTAAGGAGCGTTCCAAACTTGATGTTGCGGTTACACTCTATGCAAGGGTTGGGAGTTTCTCCCTTTTCGTATCCTTCCAAAAAGGGATCCACAACCTGTTTCTTAAATTCTTCTTCTATATTTATGACATAAAAGGGAATTCCAAGGTCTTCGCAAACACTTCTCGCTCGTTGAATATGCTCAAGGGAACAGCATTTTGTAGGAATAGCCTTGCGAACTGGAGGAGCGAGAGGATCTGTCCATAGTTTCATCATGACACCTATGAGCTCATGTCCTTGCTCATGAAGAAGATGTGCTACGACAGAGGAGTCGATTCCACCGGACATGGCCACCAAAATACGCATATTG
>CAZLFU010000199.1:0-1741 GCA_964558895.1 uncultured Candidatus Peribacteria bacterium | reverse complement strand
CTCAAATTAAAGCCAGGTCCCTCTGCAAAGACGTCGTTTTGCCTGTGAGCTTGAAAAGCCACATCGCAAGGATTAATGAATCACTCAGAGGGACATTGAAAACCCACCATGAACAGGCTAGTAAACTCGTGTCGGAGCACATTGCCCGCGCGTTTATGGATAAGGAAGGTGCCGAGACGTGGATACAACGAGGGTTGCAGCAAAATAAAGGTGATAGCTGTCAGTTTTGTGGGCAAACGCTCCAGGAAGATGCGAAGCAACTGCTACAACTATATAGGGAGTACTTTGACAATTCCTATAACGAACACGAGCGATCTATACGGCAGCTGCTCAACGGGCAGCTTAATAGCATCAACGAGTATTCGGTCACACCTACCAAATTAAAAATTCAGGAAAATCTCACTGCGTGCCTAAGTTACTCAGAATTACTTGAAGACGAGCCATATTCGCAGGCGAGAAATCTCCTCGGAACATTATCAAATGATTTAATCGGCGGTCTAGACGCGTGGGCGCAAGAGCGCGACCGAGTTGCCGCAGTGATTGAAGAGAGAATTTCTCTAAAGCTAAAAGCACCTCATCGGCCACAACCAGAGCTAATTGGCAATTTTGCTGAGCCGGAAATCGAGCGTTTACAGGCGTTGGCTGTTCGCTACAATGTTTTAGTCGAGTGGATAAGCCTTCAACAGCAGAGCTTCAAGGACAGTTCGGAGCCCACGAAGATCGAAGAAGAACTGAGTGCATTAACCATCTCGGAGAAAAGTACGAAGCTGCATCTTCAGCGGTTGGAAAAGGATGCACTTGTATCACGAATGATCATGCTCGAAAGGGAGATACAATCACTGAACAATGAAATTCCTTTGCTGGAGACGAATCTAACGACGCAACAAAGTACCTATCTGCAGAGTTATTTTTCTTCTCTCAATAAATGGTTTCAAGAGTTCGGGAGCCGAGATTTCAGTTTGGAAATGGCCCTAGATTCAAGTGGGCACACGCCAATCTATTTCCTGAAGGTGCTATTTAAAGGAAACCATGTTTCCGAGAAAAACTTGGCCAAGATATTTAGTGAGTCAGATCGTCGCGCGCTAGCATTAGCTGTTTTTTGGGCCCACATCGACAACCTGAGCGCGTCCGAAAAGCAAACTCTGGTTGTTGTTCTAGATGATCCCGTCACGTCGTTCGATAACGGGCGGATTAGCTCAGTTCATAATCAAATCATCTCTCTGTATCGGTCGGTACGGCAGGTCATTGTTTTGAGCCACTATGAAACAGACATCGCCAAATTTCTTTCAGTGTACGGAAGAAATCATCCTGTTAACCTCCTAGCGATCGAAAACACCGGAGGGGCGTCTAATCTGTGCTGTAAAGATGTAGATGATTTTGTTCATAGCGATCATGAGTTGAAGCGGCGGCAGATTTCAGCATTTGCTGATGGGCAGAAAAATACCCATGCGGCTGGAGACCTTCGAATCTTCTTGGAGACGGAACTGACTTTTAGATTCTCTCGGCCTCTTCAAGCCATTGGCGCTTTCGAGTGTATGCTTGCAGATAAGATTGATCGTTTACAAGCAGGAGGCTTTATCTCTGGGAATCTTGCTCAGCAGACGAATTCTTGGAGGGAAAGATTGAATCCTGCTCATCATTGCTGGACATCCGATGATATTGAGGATCAAAGACGTACTGCGGCGCAATTCATGGATTTTGTTTACAAAAACTTGTGTCCAGCGCTATGAGTCTCAGATCC
>CAZLFU010000198.1:0-1744 GCA_964558895.1 uncultured Candidatus Peribacteria bacterium | reverse complement strand
CCAAGATGATTTGCCTGACCTGTAAGGTCTGCTGATGTGTGGTAATCCTTGCCATCGATTTTGAATCCGTTGTTGCGTAAATAACACCAAAGCACTGTAAACATCCCAAGCTCATGCGCTTCATGAAATGCACGACTGACTTCGACGATTTGACGTGCTGATTCTGGAGATCCAAAATAAATTGTTGCTCCTACTCCGAGAGCTCCCATCTCTTTTGCTTGTTTTGGAGAAGCGAAGAGAATCTGATCAAATTTATTTGGATATGTGAGTAATTCATTGTGATTTAGCTTCACGATAAAAGGAATTTTCTCTGCATATTTCTTCGAAACCATGCCAAGCACACCGAGTGTCGATGCAACAGCGTTGCAGCCGCCTTCCATAGCTAATTTTACGATGTTCTCTGGATCGAAGTAATCAGGATTTTTTGCAAAGGAGGCACCTGCAGAGTGTTCGATACCCTGATCCACTGGAAGAATAGATACATAGCCACTGTTGCCTAAATTGCCAGCTGCAAGCATCTTACTGAAATTGCTTTGTACCTGCGCACTACGATCAGAAATACTAAAAACATCTTTTAGGAAACTTGGACCCGGAACATGTAAACGTTCACGAGAAATTTTTGGTGAAGAAAAACCAAGCAGCGCATCAGCCTGATCACCGAGAACTTCCTTGATCTGTGCGAAGGTAAGCATGGGAGTAAAAGAGAATGGAATTCTTGAGGAGATTGTACCACAGAATTACACGCTAGCAGTCTTACGATTCACGATGAGCTGCTGCACGATAGCAAAGATTGTCGATGCACCCCAGTAGAGTGCTGCACCAGCTGGCAATGGCAGTATAATAGCAAAAATACCAATAAATAATGGTAAGACATAAAACATGATTTTTTGTTGATCAATGTTATTTTTTGGAACTATATTAGATTCCTCTTTCTTTAGTTTCTTACCTTGCATCATAAGATGCATTTGCAAGAATTGTAAAGCAACAAGAATAATGGGGATAAAAGTACGATTTTGCACAGAAAGATCAAGCCCAAGGAAGATGTGATCGAAATCTATTAAAGATAAACTACTAGTACTGGGATAAAAGAGATGCCTTGCAGCCTCAATTTGCACAGCATCCTGCGTAACAAAGAAAAGACCTGCAAGAATTGGTAACTGAAAGAGGGTTGGCAAACATGATTGTAATGGATTGATTTTCATATCCTTCCACAACTTCATTGTCTCTTCTTGGAGCTTCTTTGGATCATGTTCATACTGCTTTTTAATCTCATTCATTTTTGGCTGTAATTCTTGCAACTTTTTCTGAGCAACTAGGGCTCGCTGGCTTGGTACAAGAAGGAATATTTTTACAATGATTGTGAGAATAATAATCGCAATACCAAGGCTGTACCCTGGAATGTGCGATGCAATCACAACGAGCAAATTGAACAGTGGTTTTGTGATAAATCCTCGAAATGCTTTCGTCATTATTCCTGGCTCCGAGATCACGAAACGCGTTGAACTCATGATGGCGCCTGTTGCGGTGTCGGCTTGTGGTACATCAAAAGAGGCTTCGTATTCACCAAGCTCAGACAGTAAGGAGTATTTCCATGGCGCTAAGTTGATCAGAACTTTTTCGTTTGCTGGTAGAACAGTGAGTGGTTCACAAAGAGAATCTGTTTCGTTTGCAATCAGATCGAGTTTTTCTTCCTCTCCACCTGTTTTCTTTCGGAGAATGGCAATATTTACTGGTGGTTGCGGAC
>CAZLFU010000197.1:0-1746 GCA_964558895.1 uncultured Candidatus Peribacteria bacterium | reverse complement strand
TATGTTGGAGCGGCTGGAACAGATGAAGGAACACAGGCAGTCTTCGTAGCGTTGGGTTCGTATCCCGTATTGCAGATACATCCATTGGGATTTAGTGGATCTTGATAAGAGTTGGCAGAACATGAGTTCGTTGTGGTATTTGTCTTTGGCGTCAGTGTACATATACCTCTTGCTGAATCTAAAGAATAACCATCTAAGCAAGTGCAGCTATACCCTGGGAATTGCAGCTTCTCTTGGGCGGTCATGCCACGCGAATTCTCTGGGCAAGAGAATGAAGGATATTGATTTTGCTGAGATTTTTGTTGTTCTAGCTCCAATCTTTGTCTTTGCTGTAAACGAAATAGTTCCATTTCTTGCTCATGTTCTCGTCTTCTGGCTTTCTCCTCTAGCTCTTGCAACTTTTGTCTGTTTTCCATTTCACGCATCTGTCTATCAAAATCATCGGATCTTTGCCGATCCTGGAAATCACGCAGTTTATTTTCGATGTCACGTAATTTACTATCATTTTCCCTGATTTCATTATTACGTTGCCATTCATTGTATCCAGATGGATCAACATAAATTGCTTCAGTAGCGACTGGCACCAACAATAAAATTACAAGTACAGCTGCTAGAATTTTGGCGAGCGTAATTTTCATAAATGAAGCATGGAAGTAATAACAAAGATTATTCTTAAGACATTATGCTACTTATAGTATTCATAATTTTCAATATAAAATGCTAATTCTAGTATGTAGAACAATAGTATGCAGATGTCTAGGGTCATAACATGCAAACACGGAAGCTGCGATCCAAAGTTATTCGGGACTTCGGTAAGCGAGTACGTGAGCTTCGTGAGGAGCAGTGTATTTCTCAAGAAGAGCTCGGTCGTATCGCAAAACTGCATCGTACCTACATCGGAATGATTGAGCGCGGGGAGAAGAACATTACGCTTGAAAATATCGAGAAAATTGCCGATGCGCTTGGTGTGCCTTTGAAGAAACTGATGCCATAAGATCACAAAATGGAATATTAGAGATACAATGACGTGGTGATGTTGACACCTCAGCGAAGGCTTGAAAGTCTGCGTGAGCGCATCAGAGAAGGGGAAGACCTCTATCGTCTAGCGTCTTTTGAATTGATGCCGCTTGTAAGGGAGACGCCCGTCCTCAATTCCATGTATGACCATCGGGTGCACTACTATGAGCGTATAGCGAAAGACACAGATTATTTGGAAGTCATTGTTGCCATTCATAAGATTTTTTACAGACTCCATCCTTTGATTGATCAGGGAAAGCTCCCCAATCTATTTGTCAACTTATTTGCGTGGGATAGAAAGAAAAAAAGAGGAAAGAAGAAAGGCAAACGAGTCTTTCATCTTACCAACTACCTTCGACTCCATTCACTCCTAGTGAAAGATGATACCTGGTATCGGCTTGGAGCGATTTCCCGATTAAGCATATGTAACAATGACGATTCTTGCATCTGCCCATGGCGTGCCATTTTGTATCAATACCACGTTGTCGAAGATTTCCTCGATAAAGCAGTTTTGCATGATGCTCTTACCCTTAAAGTGGGAGTTCTTCAGCAATTACAAAGCCTTGTAACCCGCCTCCATCAACTGCTCGAAGAGCCTTGGTACAGAATGCATATCGGAGCCTTCGAATGTATTGAGGAACTTGTACCAGAAGTTTCGAGGCAGCCAGGGCAGGAGAACGATGGAAAGTTACGTGCCATCATGCGAAAATATCTTCATACTTATCCATC
>CAZLFU010000196.1:0-1752 GCA_964558895.1 uncultured Candidatus Peribacteria bacterium | reverse complement strand
GTACACTAGAAATGATTTTGTTGAAGAATCAATTCTTCCTCTCTCTCCTATGATCAAACAATCAAAGCGTCCTGCAGTAAAATACATCATCGTCACAGGTGGCGTGTGTAGTTCGCTTGGAAAAGGAATCGCAGCTGCAAGCATTGGGGCCATTCTCAAGGCCGCAGGAAAGAAAGTATTTGTGAAGAAATTGGACCCATATTTGAATGTCGATCCTGGAACCATGAGTCCCTTCCAGCACGGAGAGGTATTTGTGACCGATGATGGCGCAGAGACCGATCTTGACCTTGGGCACTATGAACGCTTCATCGACGAACCCATGAGTCGGCTTTCCACTGTCACAACAGGAAAAATTTACACCGATGTACTTGCAAAAGAACGTCATGGAGACTTCCTTGGCGGAACCATCCAAATTGTTCCACACATTACCAATGCTATTAAGGAATCCATCAAAACTGCAGCAAAAGAAAGCAATGCTGAAATACTGATGGTAGAAGTGGGCGGAACGGTTGGAGACATCGAAGGAGAACCATATTTAGAAGCCATTCGTCAGATGAAAGCAGAACTTCAATCGGAACAAGTATTTCATGTTCACCTCACACTTCTCCCCTACCTTGCAGGGTCCAATGAACTCAAAACAAAGCCAACGCAACTCTCGGTACGTGAGCTAAGGCGCATTGGCTTGCAGCCAGATATGATTTTAGCGCGCGCCGATCATGACATTCCAAAAGAACTATTAGAAAAAATCAGTCGTTTCTGCGACGTGCCACGCGAAGCAGTCATCCCTGCTATTACCGTCAAATCCATTTACGATGTGCCTCTCAATTTACAAGAGCACAACATCGCAACGGTGATTGGAAAAAAATTGGGACTCGGAAATTTAAAACCAAAAATGCAAGAATGGGAGGAAGGCAAAAAACGCTATGAAAAAGCCATTAAGCCAATTAAAATTGCTCTTGTAGGCAAGTACAACGGATTAGATGATGCGTATTTAAGTCAAATTGAAGCGATTAAATCTGCTGCTGTTTTTTATGAACGTAAAGCAGAAATTGTATGGGTAGATAGTGAGCAATTAGAAATAAAAAATCGTGATGCATGGAAAGCACTCGAATCATGTGTCGGTATTATTGTATCAAGTGGATTTGGCAAGCGAGGCATCGAAGGAAAGATTGCAGCTGCGCAGTATGCTCGTACAAAAAAAATCCCCTATCTTGGACTTTGTCTTGGCTCACAGATTCTTGCCATCGAATTTGCACGCTCAGTACTCAAAGACTCAACTCTTACCAGTCAAGAATTTGACGAAGAAGGAAAGCTCGATCCATCAAAATACGTTGTGCATTTTCTTGCAGGACAACATAAAGAGAAGAGCAAGGGCGGAACACTACGACTTGGACAATATATCTGCACACTGAAAAAAGGAACAAAAGCGTATAAGGCCTACGGAAAAGAACAGATCGCTGAACGCCACAGACATCGCTATGAATTTAATCAAATATTCCGTAAACCACTCGAAAACAAGGGACTTGTATTTTCAGGAGAGTGGAAAGAAACGGGCATTATGGAAATTGTAGAAATCAAAGATCATCCATTTATGGTAGGAAGTCAATTCCATCCAGAGTTTTTAAGTCGTCCACATAGGCCACATCCGCTGTTTAAGGCATTGCTGGAAGCAAGCATAAAACAATAAATCAATATGCTACGCATTATTATCATCTTGGCATGCATCATTAGTGGATGTACAAATCAAGCAAC
>CAZLFU010000195.1:0-1774 GCA_964558895.1 uncultured Candidatus Peribacteria bacterium | reverse complement strand
AATTGTTGTCGGAGATGCCTCCGAGTTCTTTCATGAATTGAGTGCACTCACCGAAGAAGAAGGTTTTGAGGAACCGCAAGATTTTTCAGTAGGACAACCTACAACTACCAATCTTCCATCTCCATCTCCAACAACAAACACCTTGAAACAAGAAAGCAACGTTCTTCAAGCTCCACAAGAGACAGAGGACACTCTCTCATTGCAAGCAGAAGTATCTGCCAGTTCAAGAGCTTCGTTACCAGAAAATCCATACACACAGAAAAATGGAGCAGTACCTCTGTACAGAAATCCCCTCTCCCAAAGTGATCTTCATGCAGGTGCTCCTTTGACGCAACATCAGCCAATGCGTCAGCCAACAACAGGGTCAAGCTTTTGGCTTGTAGGACTCCTCAGTATTGCTGGTGTCCTTCTCTTCGCGCGAAGGTATCTAGTGAAGCACGCTTAAAGAACACAAAATTTGTTCAAATACTATTGCTGTACGTAGCAGTTATTTTAAAAAAGCACCCACAAGTGAGTGCCCTTTTAATACATAGGTACATTATCCCATGATCATAAGGATCAGCGCGGCAATAAGAAGACCAACAAGGGATTGGCTCACGTTGATGTACACCAATTCCAAAGACCTTTTCTCCCACGCTACCTTGTGGAGTTCACCAGGAAGAATAAGACCGAGCCAGAGAATAAATGTATACGCAATACCAGCACCAAACGAATGCGGCTGCATAATAGCAAAGAGTAAACCGAGAATGTACACAGAGAGAAGTGTTGCAACAAATCCTATCTGCATTCCTTTTTTCGCATCTGCTTTAGAGATATCAGACTCCGATAAACCAACGAGTTTCATCCAACGTTTTCCAAGTACACTGGGTGAATACCATACAAAACCAGATGCCATTGCACCAATAGTACCTAGTAGTACGGCAATCAAATTCACTTCATTAAATGGAATCATAGGCAAGGGGGAAGAAATCAATCTTCATTGTAGGAGCACCTTCCTTTGTTCTCAACGTTTCAGAATCTCTTTTTGTGTTTTTGACAAGCGATCTCTGTGTATTTTCCTACGTATCTTTTCCCCATCTCCAGCGAGGTTTTTCTCCAGTTTTGTAGCAGATCAAAATCAAGACAACCACCATGGAAACTGCGTTAGGAATAAATTGCAGAAGTGTATCCGAAACAGAGTGCGACTCGCTATCGATCTTCAAAAAATCTGCAATGATGATAAGAATGAAAAGCAAAAGTATTACCCAGCCCTGCCATGTTGCAGGCGTCCAGCCCCAGCCGTAGGTTTTTGTTACAAACCAGTAAGGGGCATCTTTCTTCATGTTGCTAGAATACTACTTCTTTTGTTAGATTGCAGATCTAGTTTGCATAAACTCAAATGGAAAACCTCAGGAATTAATTGTCTCCATTTCTTTTGCAAAGCTGCACACTCTGCACTAAGTTCACTACAGGGTTCACGAACCTGAAAAGACATACCATGTTTGTTTTCTGCACCCAGTAAGAGAATTGCAATTTTATCGACCACAATTTCACATTCTCTCTCAACAATTTCCTTATAGAATTGTACTTGCAACCAATTTGAATGATGTGCCCATTTTCCTATTTTCACATCGACGATCATTGTTTCTGAACCAATAGTGCAAACACTATCCGGAGTTCCAGCAATTCCAAGTTGAGTCGAAAAAATAGTTGTATCTGGAGGCAAAATTTGTCTTGGATTATTTTTTTCTTTCCAGAGTAAAAACTTACATAGTTTTTCAATTTCCACCTGATT
>CAZLFU010000194.1:0-1779 GCA_964558895.1 uncultured Candidatus Peribacteria bacterium | reverse complement strand
CTGAAGAATTTGAACGATACTTAAAATCTCATTCAGGGAGAGCATTTTCAAAGAAGCACTTATAGTAACCTTAAGAAATGATAATTTGCGATGTAAAACATGTACCTCATAGTATCTGGAGGTGTTGCCAAGGTATTGAACCATTACGCTCCAATTGCTAAAAACTACATAAAATGCTAAAATAGTAGATATGGATGGCTTAGAAAATCACGAGTCACAGCACCTAAAACTGGAGGAATTCCTCACACGAATTCCGCCTGTCGATACTAATGGAAAACGAAAGTATAAAGATGTGATCCAAAATCAGGCGAAGGAACATACGAATTTAGGCACCAGATACTCAGAACAATGGTACGACATTCTTCATTACGAACCGGAAGTACGTAAACTGCTTGATGAACATACGAAGGACAGTATTTTAGTAGACCTTGGCAGTGGCCCACATACAGAATTTGCAAATATGGGAATTGAATCTGCACAGTACATCGCTGTTGATAAGTATGTAGAAGTTGATGAAGAAGCAGATAACTTGTTTCCATCTGAATTGCGTCCTCGTAATCCTAAACCACTTCCACCCGCAAGGAGATCGCCTGAAGTACAACAAGCATTAGCTAAGGCGGTAATGAGAGAGGCATCAGAGCCAGCCTCTATTGAACCACAACCAGCGTATATACGTCCTAAACCACAAATAAAACCTGGAGAGCCCGTAAAAATTCAGGTTCAAGCAGACATGGTCGATTTTTTGGAACATGTACCGGACGACTCATGTTGCATTACGATTAATGGCATTGATTACAATTTAGGAATCAATGACGATTACCATGAGGCACTAGCAACGGAAATGGCACGAGCATGTAAGCCAGGCAGCGTAATATTTGGTGTGTCCTCCGATTCATTGAATATTGTCGCAAGAAATCCAGAGTTTGAAGTAATCGGAGGGGGTGGACGTGAAAATTGGCTTATTCTTAAAAAGAAAGAAAAGCAGACTATTGATCACGACAGAGAAGACATTCACAAAGCAATTACAGACACAATCTAAGTTTGCTGGTTCGTGATAAGCTCCAGTAACCCGCTCCATACAAATTCAACAGACAGGCCTTGTGCCTGGCTGGTGGATTTGACGTGAGGGGGTTACGGGATGAGAAGCCTGTCCTGCCTGCCCACCGAAGTCCACCTCAGACGGACGAAGGTGGGAGCGATCCGCCGCAGCGGAGAGACGAAGGGATTCCCGTTACCCGCTCCATCCGGCTTCATTCCCTGTGCGGGAACTGCGTCGAGATTTCAGTGAGTCATGAGTTAAAGACAAATATTCATGAAGGGAAAATACATCTAAATTCCACTGCCCATGTTTTTTTGAACATCGCTTTGATTGACGCTGCAGTAGGTAACTCCACATCCATCGAGCACGCGAAGATGGCGCCATCTGCCATCTCGTGTACTTGTATCTCCGGGCTGCCAGGGGGTAGTGCACGGGTGACAGCCAATGCTTAAATACCCTCTTTCATACAATGCATGAATTGGTAAATTTTTCGCACTTAAATACGCTTCGACATCTTCCTCTGTCCAATCAAAAAGTGGATGATAGACGGGCATAGGAGGAGCAAATCGAGTATCAAATTTCATTGGCCCGATAGATCCACGTTCTCCCCCTTCCGATTGCATGAGACCCGCTATGCGTGCTACATAGTTTTTAGAAAGTTCACGCAAGAGAGGTTGTGCTTTCCTCGCATCACAGCAAGCCTTTTGACCTTCAACTGTGTTGAAAGGTGCAATTGTTTT
>CAZLFU010000193.1:0-1815 GCA_964558895.1 uncultured Candidatus Peribacteria bacterium | reverse complement strand
CTCTATTCAAAAGATTTTTCGGCCGAAATGCACCATCTGCATATCCACGAAGCACACCTTCTCTCGTCAGCAGGCTAATACCTGCGGCTTCTGGCGTGCCTTCCTGAACATCGTTGTATGGCAAATTCGTCCCACTAAAATCTAAAGCAAAGATTGTTGTAGGTATGAGTATCGCGAGGAAGAAAAGAGGAAGACCACGACGCATGGAAGCCATTGTATCACGATGTCCATACTATATTTGAAATACTTTTCATAAATTTTGCAATGTGTAAGACTATTTGAATACAAAATACAATGATGAGGAAAAATCTGTACTGGAGCCAAAATAATTGTTGTAATTTTTATGAACAAATTTATTTTTTATTCCTTTGCTCAATTGACCTCTAGCCATAAAGATCTTACAACTCTCCCGCATGGGAGCAATAAAGCAGCCAGACGCAATCATCGAAAAGCCTTGGCTTACAACACCAGAAGTATTCATAGAAGAACATTTACCTGTATTGCAACGCGACGAAGCAGTATTCCATCATACGGAATTCACAGTGGATGAGCTACGAGGAGTGCTATGTGAACCAGTGGAAGCACTTTCTACAGTGAATCTCGGAAGATTAACCACAAAAACTGATGATAGGCTTCGACTTCTTTCTGCGGCTGAGCACCCAACCAAAGAAAATCCTGCTGGACTACTTCGAACGCTCAACGAAAGATTTCTTGCTCTACAAAAACGACATCATGTAGATAGAAAGTCTATGCATGGAATGCCACACAATCATTCGCCTTTGAGCCCACTAAGTAGATTTTCTCTTCAAGATGACAGAGTACCTCTGACTCCAGAAGATGTTGCTGGTGTCGCAGCATGGGCAAAATTCTTTCATGTTGAATATGAACTTATATTAGGTAAATCTTCAAAGAGCACACCAAGAAGAATCGTTACCTTTTTACCTCCATTAGTGCGTGCACAACTCTCGCGTCTCAATATTCTTTAATTTCTTCCCTTTATTTTTTATGAGCTTTCGAACTCAAAGGAAAAGTGTGCTGTATCCAGCAGTGGCTCCCTATAGGGAAGAAATTGCTTCTCTACGAGCAACTCTACCGGAAATTCCTGAACCTTACACAGTAGATGAACTACGAGCGTTTACAAAACTTGTAACAAGAAATGGAAAAATTATTTCTATCGTCGCATCATTAGATGATGGAAATTATGTGAAACAAGATATAGGCAGGCTCAATCAATTTATGATGAGTGGAGTTGAATTGCTGGAGGCAGATGAACTAGAAGAATGTAGAGAAATTGTACGAAGTTTAATAGTAGGTATTGGAATACCTCTCGAGAAAAAGGTTGTAGCAAAGCCTTGCGCTCGACAACCTAAATATTCCCTACCTGTTTGGGCGGCTCCTCAGCCTTCAGCTGCATAGCGATAGAGTTGATGCAATACCTCTTACCAGTAGGATTTGGACCATCATCGAAAACATGCCCTAAGTGTGCATCACACTGGCTACAGAGCACCTCTGTGCGCGGATGGAGCAGATGATGGTCTTTCGCTTCAATTAGGGCTCCTTCAACTGGCTGATAAAAACTCGGCCAGCCTGTGCCAGAGTCGTATTTCTTCTCCGAGGAGAAGAGTGGAGCATCACAGCAAATACAGTGATACACGCCCTTGTCTTTTGCATTCCAATACCCGCCCATAAATGCACACTCTGTTCCTCCACAGCGTGTGACATCGTACTGCTCTGGAGTAAGCAGCTTCTTCCATTCTTCTTTCGTTTTTTGAATCTTGGACATGCGGAGATTGTACGACAAAAAGTATCACCTAT
>CAZLFU010000192.1:0-1846 GCA_964558895.1 uncultured Candidatus Peribacteria bacterium | reverse complement strand
TGTTTGGAAGTTTGATGTCATCAGAGGATGGCGCTTGTTTTCCACAGAGGATACGTACTCCAAGTCCCGGACCTGGGAATGGATGCCTCCACACGAGATTATGTGGAAGACCAAGTTCCTCTCCCAGTGCACGAACCTCATCTTTGTAGAGATCCTTGAGCGGCTCGATCACTCTCCCCTCCTCGATCATTTTTTGGATCTCTGGAATACGATTGTGGTGCGTCTTGATCTTATCTGCATGTTTCGTACCACCTGTTTCTATCGTGTCAGGATAGATCGTTCCCTGTCCAAGCATCCAATCCTCTCCTTCGAGGGTTTTCGCGATATCGCGCTGTACATCCAGGAATGTTGTTCCGATTGCCTGTCTCTTTTCTTCTGGATCAGTCAGACCTTCCAATGCTAAGAGAAATCTTTCTGATGCATCCACTACCTGAAGATTTTTAATGTTCAATGCAGCAAGTGATTTTGTAATGAGTGCTACTTCATTTTTTCGCATCAAGCCAGTATCGATAAGTAATCCAAAGACGCGTTCATGTCCTAAGACCTTATTGAGCAATGTAAATGCGACGGTAGAATCCACTCCTCCAGAAACAAGCATGAAAACACGTCGATCACCTACTTCCTTCTGTACCTGCGCCCCAACCCAAGTAGCGTAACCATCCATAGACCATGTGGCAGGACTACAGAGCTGGACAAATTTCCGTAGTACATCAAATCCATACTCAGAGTGTGTTACTTCTCCGTGGTACTGAATGCCAAAAATCTGCCGAGATGTGTCTGCCATCACTGCATTACGACACGCAAGAGTTGAGGCAACACAGGAAAATCCTTTTGGTAACTCTTGTACTTCATCTCCATGAGACATCCACACAGTAAATTCTTTCGGTAAACCAGCGAAGAGAGGGGATGTCATATCCTGAATCTTTAATTTCACTGGTCCATATTCTTTTGTCTTTCCAGCTCCGACTCGCCCACCAAGTGCATATGCTATCCACTGGTGCCCATAGCAAAGACCAAGAATAGGAATCTTCAGATCAAAAATTTTCTTGTCTGCTTGCGGGCTCCCCGCTTCATACACACTCTGAGGCCCACCAGAGAGAATAATTCCAGCAGCGTTCTTTAATATCTCTACCGAAGTATCCGCAGGAAAAATATAGGAGCTATAACCAAACCGACGAATCCGACTTGCAATCAAATGCGCATACTGCCCTCCGAAGTCGAGGATAACGATGCTTCGAGCAAGAAGAGTCATGACTCTGGTACTCTAGCGATAGAGCTGAATGCAAAGAAGTGTATGGACTATTTACTATAATTGTTTTATAATAAATATATGTTTACAAGTATTAAACGACAACACATTGAATTTCCTGAGCAAGATTCGGACTTTGCAATGTCTTTGTGGCCTACAACTGAAGAACTACTAAAAGAACTGGGTATGAGCATCGAGGATGATCAATATGAAATCGTTGATCGATTGTGTTCAAGCCTCAATTTTCGATACTTGGGATGGCCAAGATTTTTAGATGATAGACTGCAACCATGCACAATTGTAAGCATTGATACAAGCAGAGAGGCAACAAAAACAGCAATTAACAATATACTTGTAAAGATACTTTCTACTGATAGAACGGCAACCCATCCTGATCAAAATCAGACAATGAGAAGCGCTACCAATGCTTGGTTTACAATCGTTCAACGTAAACTAGAGAAACGACGTGCAGCATCTGGAAGCTAAACACTTTGACGATGAGTGTGCCGATGCCCCACAGCAATCGCAAGCAGTATCCAGAATGTCGCATTTACTGCAGCATCTTCGAAGGTATGTAGGAAAACTCCTGAGATAAGA
>CAZLFU010000191.1:0-1850 GCA_964558895.1 uncultured Candidatus Peribacteria bacterium | reverse complement strand
AAGAGAGAAGTATGAAAAGGGACAACCCATACTACTCGGCACTACTTCTATCGAAAAATCTGAGGTACTCAGTGCGCTTCTCACAAGAGAGAAAATTCCACATCAGGTACTCAATGCAAAACAACATGAGAAAGAAGCAGAAATTATTTCTCTTGCGGGAGAAAAAGGTGCCGTGACCATCGCAACCAACATGGCTGGTCGTGGTACAGACATTAAGCTTGGACCAGGAGTAAAAGATGTAGGTGGCTTGTGCGTGATTGGTACAGAGAGACACGAAGCTAGACGTATCGATAACCAGTTGCGTGGTCGATCTGGAAGACAAGGAGACCCAGGAGAGAGTTATTTCTTCGTCTCTATGGAAGATGATCTCATGCGTCTTTTTGGTGGTGATCGTCTCAAAGGCATGATGGAACGACTCAATGTCCCCGATGATGTGCCACTCGAAAACACGATGGTTTCTCGTTCCATCGAGGGCGCGCAGAAAAAAGTGGAAGGCCGCAATTTTGATATTCGTAGACACGTTGTGCAATACGACGATGTTATGAATAAACACAGGGAAATTATCTACACACGCCGTCAGAAGATTTTGGAGCGTATTGATCAACAAGAGGTAGAGAGCAATGATCAATCACAACCATTGCACGAAGATGTGCTAAGTGCACTACGCAAAGAAGTGGAGTCTCTTGTTGCTATTCATGCGTCGGGAGATGATTGGGAGCAGTGGAACCCCAAAGAAATTGCCGAATCTATCCGTGCACTGCATCCATCTTTTGACGCAGATGTATCTCCAGACATACTTCTCGAGCGCAAGACTTCGGAAGATTTGCAGGCCTATCTTGCGGGCTTGCTCGTCACGTTCTATCAAATAAAATGCAGTAAAGAAGATCCATTTGTTGTTGCTCAAGCAGAGCGTGTGGTTACGTTGCGATCTATCGATACGCACTGGATAGATCATATAGATGATATGACTCATTTACGTGAGCAAGTTGCTTTCTCTGGTTATGCACAGCGTGATCCTCTCATTGAATATAAAGATCAAGGTTTCCGACGTTTGCAGCAGTTACTCGCGACTATCGAATCTACGATTATCCGAACACTCCTCCAAATTGACTTTAAGCAATTTGCGCCACAAGCCTTCTTGCAGCAGTCTCAACGCGAATTGGAACACTTGCAGACAAATGAAGCACAAATTGAAGCAGGGCTTTCTCAGAGTGGAATTCCTGCACAGACTTCTGGCAACCCTGCCATGATGGCACCATCCAAATCTGCACAATCCAAGCCAATCCAAAAAGGTCAGAAGGTAGGTCGAAATGACGCTTGTCCTTGTGGCAGTGGGAAGAAGTACAAAAAATGTCATGGGGTGTTAGAATAATTGAATACTTGAATACTAGAGTAATAGAATATTGGGATGTGAGGGTGTTTGGGATGGTGTATACTGTCCTTCCTCTTATGGATAGATCAGCACCCATTGTCGGTCATGCAGAGCAAATAGCAGAATTGGAAACCGATATTACATCAGGCAATATTGCACATGCCTATCTCTTTGCCGGTGCGGATCATTTGGGAAAAATGAAAATAGGGAAGTATTTTGCAACAAGGATTATCACCAACGGACTAGAGGAAGAGGAGATGCAGTCTGCTCTCCATCAAATTGATCGCTTACTACACCCAGACCTATTAATACTTGATCAACTTTGGATAGAAGAAGTTTGTGACGATTGGGACATCATCGCCAAAAGCTCCAATGTGTCACAAGTACATCGCAGTAAAAAGCCAGCAGCAAAAACAGATACTATCAGTATTGATGATGTACGCATTTTGCAAGATCGCCTCTACGAGACAGGGACAGG
>CAZLFU010000190.1:0-1851 GCA_964558895.1 uncultured Candidatus Peribacteria bacterium | reverse complement strand
TCATATCGGGATACAATTCCTTCCATACCAGGAATAGGAACTGCTCTATCGATACCTGTGCGATAACTACTGCCTCCGCGAACTTTCTTTTCCGCTGATGGGAAACCGCCCACAGATTCATTCTCTTTATCTTTAGAAACGGGTTTAACTGCTGATTGTTCACATACATCACTCTTTCAAATTCATTCAATTCCGCTTGGCTTAATAAAGACTCCTCTGCATTCACGTTCAAAATATCAGTGAGAAACAGGATTGGACTCGTATCCCGTCTTCCGTCGGTCTTCCGTGTGGCAAAACACATCGAATCAATGTGGGACGGATTGATCTCGTAGCATGAGCTGTTCTTTTTCACGCACATGTAAGCAAAAATTATGGAATTAAGCTCAATCAACAGCGTATCAAATGAGTCCGAAAGGAGTTCCTCGGAGGCTTCCCTTTTGCACAGCTCCTCACTGAAGTGAATCATATTCACTGAAGAGCAATGGTGTTTTACGCTGTTTATCGTTGCGACATGCTTTCTGAAAACAAAGCCGAGATAATTCTTTTTGGCAGCATCAGGGAGAGTAATCGTATGGAACTCTGTCAGGCCTAAATGGAAAGGCAGCACGATGCTGAAACAAATGTAATTGTTGAGTTCAGCCTTCGAAAGATTTGCATTGCTGTAGATTTCTTGAATCTTGTTATCGCTAAGAAGTTGGGGCTCTTGCTGCAGCATAGGTTCATAGATTTTAGCATCTTCTCTAACATGATATGATGCCCTGCTATGCCGCGTCGCTATCGCTCAAAATATGTTTCAAGAAACGGGCTTACTCCTCGTGAAAATCGAGCACTTGGCAGACAGGTCTGGGCATTCTTCATGCTTCTATTCATTTTTGGATCCATTAAATTGTGGGGCACCGACATTTTCTTCAAGTGGTGGTTTGATGTCTTGATTGTGGTTTTGAGCGAGATTGCCTATCGCCTGACTGGATGGATTCTTCGGACTCTCCGAATTTGGCGCTATTAAGATGTAAATATTGATCAAATAATTTGAACAACCTCCTAGGTTCGACTGTCTCATTTGTCTCATTTTCATCTCACTGACCCGCTTGCCCTCAGCCCCGAAAATACCCCATTGCAAAACACCGAACTGGCCTTACAAAATCCATCGGGGTAGGGTCTGACCCGTACGCTCAGCCATGTACCAGTCGCCCTTCGGGGCTCCGATACATGGCAGGCCACTCCACTTGAGAATAATCAACACAGCGACTTAGTACATGGCCAGCCATCGGTCTTTATTTTTATTATAAGAGTTTCGCCGCGATTGGCTGCTTCAAGAAACGATAGAAGGATGCCTCAGTGTAATCCGCAGACGTAGCCAGACATTCTAAGAACAGCGATTGACCGTTATCTTCGACGTAGCTTCTGCACTCCTTTGACGATGAGCGCGCCGATTGCAAATCCAACGATGATATCGGCAGCCAGAAACAGTCCTATCCCAGCGCTCCCCGGCTTCAAGCCAAAAAGAGGGAAAAGTACGTGAGAGATGAACCCACCAGGAAACGCCAGACCATAGATCCAGCCTGCAAGTTTGCATGAAGGCGCAGTACTAGAAAATCCACACAGTGCGAGAAACAAGGAGAGGATGTTGGCAATGGTATAGAGAACGGCACCGATGATGCCGCCTTTGATCCAGGATTTCATGGGATGATTCTATCAGTTTTCAACTTCAAAACATCCCATTCTCATTCGGCGAATCTTGATCCAGCTGCTGCCCCACATCCCACATCTCCACTATCTTTCCGTCGTTGAACCGGAACAGGTGCATGACGGCCATCTGGGGAACTTCCTTGGAGAGCTTGATGCTGGAGA
>CAZLFU010000189.1:0-1890 GCA_964558895.1 uncultured Candidatus Peribacteria bacterium | reverse complement strand
TTATATTTGAAGTAAAGATCATTGATCTTCTTTACATCTGCCTTTGTAAGAACTGGTTTCCCGCATAATTCCTGTACAAGAGCGTCCAATAGATTGTCTGTGGAAAGTTTTTGAGTCTCTTCTCTCATAGCTACTGGTTTCTCTGGGGTAGTGCGAGGAGTGGCGGATGGTGCTGCTTTTGAAGCAGTGAGTTTTACAAACGCTTCAGCATCCTTTTTACTTGATGTGATGAGCGTGTCAGAGTGGTTCTTTGCTGCATCGTATTTTATAGCAAGGAATGATGTTGCTGGGTAAGAATTAGTCTTACCATGTCCAGCATTTGTCAGTGTAAATATCGCAGTGCCTCCAAGTTCCTTCATCTTGTCCTTCGAGAGACTTAAGCGCTGGAAGCCATGCGTGGAAGGTACTTGTTTTTGCGATTCTCCATTGAGTGAGACAGCATAAATATCGAAAATATCTACATTGTAAATATTCTCAGATCCTTGTCTGTCAATAACAGTTGGGAGTTCAGCCCTACTCTGTGCCGTATTTGGCATACTTGGAGCGGGTGGTACAGCAACTTTTTCAGCACCTGGAGTAGGAGCTGCAGATGGTGCAGGGGTTTTCTTTATACCTTTAGGCTTTACGAGACTAAATCCGCCAAAAAATTTATTTCCTTCGATATAGGGACTCGTTGGGTGATTCTGCTGCCAAGGTGAGCCTTTTCCAAGAGCTGCTTCGAGTTCTGTGGAAAAATCCTTATAAAGTTTGGCATTATACCTAGATGTACTACTGTCTTGGAGTTTCGTGCCCATAGGATGATTTTCATGCGGATTTCTAGGGAAAAACGTAGTAGAAATAATAGGATCTTCATCCTGCTGTGTATTATGAAGCTCTTTAATATTCTGTAGATCCACTTCTGTAAGATGATCCTTATTAGTGAGGTTCTGGATAAACCGTTCACGAATTTTTTTCATCACCATACGCTTATTCTCAAGATCAGATGGAGGAGTATGAGTCTCTTCTCTGGGAGCAGATGGAGGAGTGAGATTTTCTTTTACAATTCCCTCTCCCGCTTTCCATACCAATTTTCGTGTCTTCGTACTGTCTACCACTCCTGTATCTAGCCCAAGCTCTGTTGCAAATTCTTTTTGTTTCTCCATAGGAAGTTTTGCAAATTCCTTTCGAATATCTGCTTCTGAAAATCTTGTTGGCTGTTTCTTCGTAAAATCCATAACACGCTGTCGAAGGAACGGTTCATTGAATGCTACAACTTTTATTTCCTTTTCAGGAGAAACTATACGTGTTTTCGCTTTCGCGGCATTTCTACCTTTTGGCGTTACAAATTTAAAGTAATTGACCATTGATTTTTCGATATAGGGACTGTCAGGATTAGCTTGATGCCATGGAGATCCTTTTCCAAGACTTGCTTCTACTTTCTGAGCAAAAGCATTATAAATTTCCCAATCTATTGCATTCCAGTCACGATGTGGGTCATATTCATGTATAGACACTTGTTTTTCTCTCTCACGCAATGGACTCTTTTTCTGCATTTCTTTGTGTAGTTGTGTGAGGGCATCGAAATCTGCTCGTGTCAGAAAATCTTTTTGAGTGAGTTTCTGAATAAACGCATCCTCTGGATTCTTAGTAATTTCTAAATCAGGATTCCTTGTAGCCTCTTCTGGTTGAGCTGTAGGCTTAGTTGCAGGAGCTGCAGGTTGAGTTTTCTCAACACTGTTTCTCAAATCCTCCCGCTGAGACCTTGAATTCTCTAAAGCGTTGTTTCTTTGGCGACTAGGATCTTCTATAAATTCTTCGCTGTCCCAGTTCTGGCGTGGCATTTCATTTTGAGTAGGAACCATAATGTTTGTGAGAAAGAATTATTTATGTTTCTAAACAGTATATCACGAA
>CAZLFU010000188.1:0-1902 GCA_964558895.1 uncultured Candidatus Peribacteria bacterium | reverse complement strand
AGTGCCTGTAACGTACTTGAAGGTAGAACCAAATGTGATTGTCCGAACGAAAAATCAGCAGAAAGACGGATATAACGCAGTTGTGCTGGGTATAGGCGCAAAAAAATGGAGGAGTCGCAAAGGCAAGGAGAATACGCGTTTTGCTGCACAAAAAGAGTGGGCTGTAGAGAGTTTAGATGGATTTGAACCAGGGAAGGAGCTCACAGTTGAATTGGTTCCTGTGCAGAGTATGGTTTCTATCACAGGTATCAGCAAAGGTCGTGGTTTCCAGGGTGTTGTAAAACGTTATGGAATGGCAGGAGGACCAGCGACACATGGATCTCATTTCCATCGTCGTCCAGGATCTATTGGTATGAGAGAGTGGCCTGGTCGCGTGTTGAAAGGAAAGAGATTACCAGGACGTATGGGAGGAGAGACAGTAAGTTTACGGAATTGTCCTGTACTTGTTTGTGATATCGAAAATGGCATGTTGGCAATAAAGGGTCCTATTCCTGGGCCAAATGGAGCAACAGTGTATGTCACACTCGAATCAGGAAAATCAGATTCCTCTTCCGAAGTATCATGAAAATTGACGTTTATTCCGCCACAGGCACCAAGAAGGGGACTGCAGAGTTGCCCAAGATGCTCTTTGAAGCTCCCATTAATGAGGGACTTATGCATCAAGCGCTTGTACGTCAGCAGAGCAACAGACGTGACCCTATTTCGCATGCAAAGAATAGAGCAGAAGTAGAGGGTTCCACACGCAAACTCTACCAGCAAAAGGGTACTGGCCGTGCTCGACGTGGTTCACTTCGAAGTCCACTCCTTCGTGGAGGAGGAAAGGCTTTCGGTCCTCGCAGTGTTCGCAATTATGAAAAGGATATGCCAAAGAAAATGAGACGTATGGCGCTTTTCTCCTGTCTTTCATTGCAGGCAAAGAACGAGTGTATTTTTGGGTTAGAAGAGTATCCAAAGGCTATCAAAACCAAGGATGCGTCTGCACTTCTTCGCAAGCTTCCTGTAGAGCTTGGTCGCAGAATCTTAATTGTGACTTCAGAGAAACACGATGAATTAGTGCTTTCTGTACGTAATGTTCCAGGAGTAAAAACTGTACAAGCTGCATACTTGAATCCAGAAGATGTTTTGAATGCGAGGCATATTATCTTCTTAGTAGAGGCTCTCAAGAAGGCAGAAGAGGTGTTTGGAACCAAGGAAGGGGAGTCCATTCAAGACAGTCCAAAGAAACCAAAGAGTCCAAAGCAGCCAAAATCACAGGCTTCTTCGGATTCCTTGGAATCCTCAGATTCTACCAAGGTTACTTCATCTCAAAAATAATGGATGTTTCACGTATTATTCTTGGCCCTGTTGTCACCGAAAAGGCAGAAAGCCAGAAAGGTGCTCACACCTACACATTGCGTGTTTCCCCTCGTGCTACCAAAGTAGATATTAAAAATGTACTCAGTAAGTTTTATGATGTCGATGTTGTAAGTGTGCGTGTTATGCGTGTTGGAGGAAAAGTACGCGCATTTAGAGGCTCTACAACGAGAGTGAAGCGTCATCCATTCAAGAAAGTGATTGTTACTCTTGCTCCAAAAAGCAAAACACTCGATTTAACTACTTTTAAAAATAAGTAATCATGCCGCTCAAGAAGCTTAAACCAACGACTCCAGGACGCCGTTTTACAACGGTCGCGGACTTTTCTGGTCTCGATAAAAAGAGACCCGAAAAAGGTTTAACCAGTGGCAAAAAACGTATTTCTGGACGTCATAGTGCAGGTCGTATATCCATTCGTCACCGTGGTGGTGGTCACAAGCGTCTCTACCGTGCTGTCGACTTCCGACGCATGGATAAAGCAGGTATTCCAGGAAAGGTGGCTTCCATAGAGTACGATCCAAACCGCACTGCATACATTGCTCTTATCCA
>CAZLFU010000187.1:0-1909 GCA_964558895.1 uncultured Candidatus Peribacteria bacterium | reverse complement strand
ACTTTTTTACCGGAAACTTTTGCGATTTTCTGTGCAAGATCTAAAATTTTGATCTCAGTACCAGAGCCAATGTTGATAATTTCTCCAATTGCCTTCTTTTCAGTGGCCGCCCTTAGAAACGCATTAACCGTATCTGCTACAAATGTAAAGTCCCTTGTCGCATTAACATTTCCAAGAGAAAGTTCTGTCGCACCATTTAGTATTTGATTCATAATCTCAGGAATTATGTATGGCTGTGTATATCTTGGACCATAGGTATTGAATGGTCTTATGACCACAACTGGAATTCCATTTTCTTTGTGTAGTGTGAAAGCTGCTCTATCTGCAGCAAGTTTACTTACGGCGTATGTAGAATATGGTGCAGTAGGGTGATTCTCATCCATCGGAGTAAATTGAGCGGAACCATATGCCTCGCTTGTAGAAATCTGAACAAAAACCTCAGTAGTCTTTGATCTTATTGCTTCCCAAAGAACATTGAGGTTGCCAATAGTGTTGGTTTTAAAGAAATCTACTGGATAATGATATGAATCTGGGATGAATGGTAATGCTGCAAGGTTGAAAATGATTTCTTGATCCTTTACAGCCTTTTTTACTGTTTTCTCATTCATAATATCACCATTGATAACTTGAATCCGTTTGTGTTTTGGAATGTATTCTCTTTTTCCAGACGCAAAATTGTCCAAAATTGTAACTCTTGCACCTTCTCTTAGAAGCTGATTAACCACTTCGGAGCCAATAAAGCCAGCACCACCGGTAACCAAGACCCGCCTATCAGTAAATTTCAATGAATTATCCACTCTGAGTGTTTTCCTGATACCATTTTAGAGTTTTTGCCAGGCCTTCCTCCATAGTTGTTCTTGCCTTGAATCCGATCTTATTCTCTGCTTTATCATTCAAAAGCACACGCCTTAGCTGCCCTGATGGTTTTGTTTTATCAAATGTTATTTCTGGTTTGTAATTACACAATGAAATTATCTTTCTGGCTAGTTCTTCTATGCTGAGATATTCTCCGCTTGCTAGATTTATTGGATCTCCAACACAATACTTTTCCATAGCAGAAAGCATCCCCTCTGCAGCATCTCTTGCATAGATGTATTCTCGTACTGGTCTGCCATCTCCCCAAATTACAAAGGGGTTCATTTTTTGTAACGCTTTGATTATGAGTGCGCCCAACGCATGAGCTGTTTGTGGATCTAAGCTATCTCTTGGACCGTATGAATTGGAGGGCCTAACAATTGCAACCTTCATTCCGTATTCTTTATGATAAGCTATTGATTGCATTTCTCCCATTCTTTTTGACCAAGAATATGATGCATGTACTGCGGGAGGATTACCTGTCCATGCGTCATCTTCAGTCAAGTCTTTTTCAACGTTGGGATATACACATGTGCAACTTGCATATAGAAAACGTTCAATGTTTTCCTTTCTTGCTGACTCCAAGATATTTCCATCCATGATCAAGTTTGGTGTTAGTGTACTTGCTGGGTGTATGCTTGTTCTACCAAGTCCTCCAGTAAATGCAGCCAAATGGAAGACAAAATCCATTCCTTTAACTGCTTTATCACAAAACTCACTGTCAGCAAGATCTCCTTCTAGAAATTCAATTCCCTTATTCTTAATCTCGCCTGGGATTCTTCTATGATGTATTATGCTTCTGACTTTGGCGCCTCTCTCCAAAAGATGTTCTATCAAATGTGATCCTATCATGCCAGTTCCACCAGTCACAAGAACATTTCTACCTGCGTACATGATCAATTCCCTATTGCATTAGTTATTATTTCTGCGATCATTTCTTGCTGTTCTAGAGTAATTTTCAGAAATATTGGTAATCCTAGAGTTCTTCCTGCCATTTCCTCTGCTATTGGGAACATTCCATCTTTTGTTCCTATTAATTTTCTATAAATCGGCT
>CAZLFU010000186.1:0-1915 GCA_964558895.1 uncultured Candidatus Peribacteria bacterium | reverse complement strand
TTTTTTAGTAACCAACTTTTCTGCTATAGTTACTGTAGTATCAGTTACCAGCATAGATACCATGAACAAACTTGAAACATCTATCTTCATCAATGCGCCAAGAGAAAAGGTGTGGAATACTATGCTCGACAAGGGCACTTACCAGCAGTGGACCAAGGCATTCAACCCAACCTCACGGTACGAAGGCGACTGGAGCGAAGGATCCAAAATACTGTTTCTTGGCACAGATGATAAGGGTGAAAACGAAGGCGGCATGGTCAGTCGCATTGCAAAAAACATACCATACGCATATCTCTCCATTGAGCATCTTGGTATCGTTGAAAACGGTGTAGAGGATATAACCAGTGAGAAGGCGAAATCGTGGGCACCGGCATTTGAGAACTATGCCCTAACCGAGAAAGACGGCGGCACAGAGCTCACTATAGAGCAGGATCTTGATGAGGGGTATTTGCAGCAGTTTGGAGAGATGTGGGAAAAGGCGCTTCAAATATTGAAAGAGTTGGCAGAAGATACAAAATAAACATTCTTGTCTCTCTACTTCCTCAATATCTTTTCCATTGCTTTTCCTTGAGCCAATTCATCGATCAGCTTATCTAAATAACGAATCTTTTGCATGAGCTTGTCTTCGATTTCTTCCACGCGGTAGCCGCAAATAACACCTGTAATTTTTGAAACATTCGGATTGATTTGAGGCGCCTGAGCAAAGAACGTTTCGAAATCTACCTTTTTCTCAATTTGTTTCTGTAGTCCCTGTGGAGTGTATCCTGTTAACCAGCGAATAATTGTATCTACTTCCTCCTTTGAGCGACCTTTTTTCTCCGCCTTTTGAATATAAAGCGGATAGACACTTGCAAAAGACATAGTAAATATTCGTTGGTTTTTCATATATATTCATTATACACCGATATACATGTTTTTGATCACGAATATCGTAGGAAAATTTGGTTCTACGTACTTTCCAGGGATGCTTGGCCAAAGGAAAAGATACTAGTATCATCTCTGGGATATGATTCAAAGTATTATAGTCTGGCTTGAACAAATGGCGCAGGCTGTCCCTTTGCCAATTTTTGTAATGGTGGGTGGAATGATCGAGGAGATCGTTGCTCCTATTCCTTCTCCTCTTGTTGCAACTCTAGCGGGAAGTATCGCATCTGCACAAAACCTTGGTGTGTACTATTTTTTGTGGATATGTGCTTTGGCCTCTGCATCGAAGACTCTCGGTGCATGGCTCTTCTATATTCTTGGAGACAAATTGGAAGATGTAGCCGTTCCTCGATTTGGAAAATACATTGGTGTGCGACATGAAGATCTCGAGCATTTTGGTGAGCATTTTCAAGGAACATGGAAAGATGGATTCATTCTTGTACTGCTGCGATCTATTCCTGTCATGCCAAGTACGCCAATTTCACTGCTCTGTGGTATTCTAAAAATCAATTTGCATACGTTCTTTGTTGCTACCTACGTTGGTTTTTCTATTCGTATTGGTATCTTCATGGTACTAGGGAGTACTGGTCTTGCCGCAATGGAGTCACTTATGGGTGGATTGGATACTGCAGAAACACTAGTGCAATTAGTGATTGTCCTTGGAGGAGTGGGCGTGCTGGGCTGGTTGTATTGGCAGCGAAAGAAAAACCATCCAGCAACATGGTTCAAAAAACCAGAGAGAACGCAAAAAATAGATGAAAGTGATATAGCCAAGCCACTATAATTCGTCATACAAAACCTCCTTCCTAGTACCTCCTTTTCGGCATATTTCTCAATACTCTTTGTTCTTTTTGAGAGCCCCCTTCGACAAGCTCAGGGCAGGCCAAGAAGAACCAAAAAGCCTTTGTCCGCTGCACCTGCCTGCCGGCAGGCAGGAGCTCGCGCAAAGCCATCTTTCTTTCTTACAGACCTGTGCGCGCTCTCAACCAAG
>CAZLFU010000185.1:0-1938 GCA_964558895.1 uncultured Candidatus Peribacteria bacterium | reverse complement strand
GGATACCGTCATCGCCTACTTTCACTTCTCCCCTACCAAAACACGCTGTAAGGAGAAGAGATACGCCAATAAGAGAGAGTGAAATTCTGCGCATAGAGCAATGATACATGAAGTAACATGTATATTTAACTTGCAATTTTTAGAAAAATCAAGAAAATGTGGTACTTATTTTATGGACAATTTTGATCCACATTTGGCAAAAATTTCAAGGTTACTCAAAAGTGAGAAGGAGAATTTTTATTTGGCTTTACGAACAATAAAACAAGTAAAGAAGAGAACTGCTAAGGTAAGAGAGGAAGTGCGAAAGAAGCTTCAAACAATGGGGGTTCATCTTCTAGAAGAAGGTGCTTTGGACTGTCTGCTTCATGACGTTACAGAGTTTACGCGATTTACAAATTCAACGAATAATCTGTCACTACAAGAGAATTGGAAGGATCGCCTTGCCTGTATAGGAACAGATGATAGAGAAATCATCCGACGAGATATCGCAGCTCTCGTTCGCTCTACTGTTGCAGATATGTTTCAAAATCCTGCATGGCTTGCTATTCCTGTCGATGGAGAAGAGTCTTTCGTTCCTCCAGCGCATGCTCCTGCACCTTCTGCTGCCACTGCTGGTACACAGCCTGCTGCTGAGGATCTAAGCGCCTCAGTGTCGTAAGAAGCTCTAGATAACGCTCAACGTTTGCTGATAGTGCGATGAAATGTGTGTTGTTCAGTATCGCTTGAGCATACGCTTCTGCAAGTACGCGCGCTTCGGGAAGAAGTGCTGATACACCGGCTGTATCACGACTTTTTTCTCGTGCCTTCAGAAGTAGATCTATTATCTGGGGATCGTTGTACTTCAGCCTGATGTACGCCTTTTGTAGATCACTCACTGCTGCATCACTCCTCCCCTGCTCCATCGCAAAGGTCCCACGAAGTAGCCATGCACGACCATCGATAGCATTTCGCTCAATATACTGCTGCAATGCCTCATTTGCAGTCTCTTTTTCTCCAAGGGAAGAGGCGATCTGCGCAGTACTCAATTCCATATCTCGAGGGAAAAAGCTCCATACGACTTCTTCGTATTTAGACAAAGCTCCACGCATATTCCCTGCCTTCTCCTTGTGACGAGCAGCGGACGATTGCATAAGTGGAATCACTTCGTACACCGCGATAATGAGAAGAGCGGCTGCAAGTATGAATTCTGTTCTGCGCTGAGATAGTGGAATAGTTGCTTGTAAGGATTCTTTTTGGCCAAGAAAACCAAGGAACAACCAGAGCGGAAGTGCGATACCAACAAACTGAAGATTGTAATCGATGAGGTTATGGGCGAGTACCCCGATAGTCCCGAGAAAGAATGCAAATTGGAGTGGAGTCCATGTCTTGTATTTTCTAATGGATGAAAGAAGAACGATCGTAAGGATAATGAAAAAGAATACTGCGGCAGGAACACCACGCTCACTACTGAGTTTCAACAACACATTGTGAGGGTGATCGGCAGTTGCGAGAATCGCTTGCTGGTACTTCGGGTACGTAAAGCGAAAAGAGTATGGACCAAATCCAAAGAGTGGCTCTTCTTTCGTAAGCTTCCACGCCCCACTCCAGAATTGCTGACGCTCGGATTTGGATGAATCCCCTTCTGCTGCGGTAAAGGTAAGCTTCTCTGTAACCGACTGCACTGGGAAATCTCTCTCACGAAGATGGTTGATTGCAAAGAACGAGAGTACCGCAGTAGTGACAATAATGAGCGCTGAAGTAACTTTTATTTTGTAAAAATTCCTACCAGCAGCAGCCTTCCAGGCTGCGGTGCTGAATGGAAAAGCATTTTTTTGTACAAGAAAGAAAACTCCGATAAGAATTTGTGCTGCTAATACAAGTACCGCACCCCTTGAGTAACTTAAGAGTAAACAACCAAAAATGAATCCCAAGATTATTGAGCTTGTCCGCGTATTCTTA
>CAZLFU010000184.1:0-1939 GCA_964558895.1 uncultured Candidatus Peribacteria bacterium | reverse complement strand
CTGTGTCTAATTCTGTTATAAGCTGTAGCCATGGAGATGGGACATCATCAGTAGTGAGTACACGCAATCCTATCCATCTATCGATCTGTACCACATAGGGGGCGGGAGATCCTGCTTTTTCGTTGAGGAATTTAATCTTCTTTGTAAGTGATTGTGGGTCTCTCTTTCCCCTTTCACTTTCTTCTGGCGATTCTGGTAATGCATCAAAAATTTCGCCGTAGGGAGTAACGATAGGGCCCTTTCGAAGAACGATATCCAGGAGATTTGCCGACGGTCCACCTCTTCCTTCTGCATTTATTTCTTCAATGACATCATAGGGAATGCCTCTTTTTTCTACCGAGAAGAAGATATATCCGTCTTGTGCCTTGATGGGAAAACCTATTTTTAATGCACGTATATGACTACGAAAATCAGACATAAAATTATCCAAGGATTCTCTTTGGTCTGGGTGCGAAACAGAGGCACCACGCACCTTATTTACTCTTTCACAAGAAACTTTCTCTCTTCCTTCTTCGGATAAAAAAAGTTCTAAGACATTTTGTTCCTTTTTGGTGAGACTGTCGCGCTGCTCTTGTGTTAATTCTTTCCCTGGTTGTCTCTGTACGCTTTCTCTTTCGCTCAGAACGCTTTTTGAAAAGAGAGCTGTTATGCGATCACGAATTGCAAGTGCAATCGGTTGGAGGGAATCGTCCAACCCAGCAAGATACATTGCAAATGTTCCGCGTTCAGACCTTCGAAGAGCATAGGGCATGTTCAAATCAATCCATGTGTTGGGGTCTACTGCAGGCGTAATTTGTAGTGCTTGCATTGCTACCGATTCTGTTGGTCTTTTGGAATCCAAAGTTCACAATGGTAAGTTTTCTTTGCTTTTCAAGCAAACTAAATCTACTCATATTGTAAGAATTGCTGCTTCCTTTTTAAGGAAGATCTTCGACTGGTTCGGAATGTTCTAGGGAGCATTATTTTCTTCATCATCATCAAATTCTTCATCTGGATTTGTAAATTTTGCAGGTCCTTGATCTTTACAATCGTCTGGATGCCACAAGGGAAGCCCCGAAGCATAACGAGCTGCTAGTATCATCACTTTGTCTTCTGTCCCTGGCTTTGCTGTAGTTGGTTGAGTTGGATCTAACCCAAGAGCTCGAAAATCTTCTTCTTCAAACATTGCATTATAATCTTCAACAAAGTCTTCATCACCGAGATCATCGTCGGAGTCTAAAATATCATCAGATTCATCTCTATGATCGCTGTTTACAATTGTAGTATCACTTCCATGTACTTCTTCTGATTGACCATCATCTTCTGGAGTCTCTTTTCCATCCTGCATTTCTGGATCATTTTCTTTTAGCCATTTATCTGCATCATCTTCCACAGCCTTCTCAGCACCATTTTTTGCCAGAGGCTCAAATGACTCAGATGGCACTTTCTCGGAAAGTTCTGAATTTGGTACCTCTATTTGCATTTTTTCTGTAGGTTCCTCCGGTGCCAAATCAGTATTCATTGCATCAGATTCCATTCGGGATTTTTTAGGTTTTTTAAATACAACAGAGGTGGACACACTCCCGGTTGGTCTTTTTTCTGGTAGATCAAATATGTCTTTAAATTCATTTCGTATGTTTTGCCATACACTTTCAATCCCATCGGGGTCTTTGCCAAGTGGAAAGTCACATACAGCTTCTAAAATGTATCCAGTTACATCATGTGTAGTGAGAGTGCTCAATCTCTTTTTTGCGAGATGTTTACGAACCCTTTCAATTACAGTCTTTGTGAGAGATTCAATGCGTTGTGTTGCATTCAGTGGAGAAGGTTCTTTTCGAATATAGTCGTGACCTAAGGGGGTCAATCCGAATGGCCTTCGTTCGCGAATAAGAGACATAGAAGAGGATAATGCTAAATCTACTAGATTTCTCGCACAAGCAATAACTGTTTCTTTTTAAGG
>CAZLFU010000183.1:0-1982 GCA_964558895.1 uncultured Candidatus Peribacteria bacterium | reverse complement strand
CTCGACCATAGCGAAATCTCGGCGTAGCTCCTTTAGGAGCGTAGCCGGATGGAGCTCTGTACTGCGTGTTATTACAATCGTGATGTGTCCTACGAAGAAGACAATACTTCATCAAGCTGCTGTGTCATATATTCAGGATATTCATCAACGACACGAAGTGTCTCCGCGTACCATTCTTTTCGAATCGCATCGTACCGCTCATTAAATTTTCTCTTCTGTTCTGATGTTAACTTCGTCAACTCAATAGGGGGATCGTTGGATTGGCCATCTTCTTGAAGAACTTCTTTGGCTGCAAGGAATTTTAGAAAATCCATGTTGCCCATCGATATTCCATCAATCGTCGCATAGTTGGTTTGATCATTCCATTCTGCTCGGTGATTTTTAAAAACAGATTGCATAGCAGTTATGCTTATTCTCTGACAGAGCTCTGTAATGTTTTTTCCGCAGCTTTTGCTGAGTTTTACCTCAGGCATACCTGACTTTGTCAGCAGTGCATAAGAATGACGTGCAGTACGTCCGTTCCCATTTGGGAACATGTGCGCGAAGACAATTGCTATATAGAATTTTGCAGCCCATAACTTCATATTTTCAAATGTAATCTCTTTCTGCATTTGTTCATACATCGTGACGAACTGTTCTTCTGCATTCTCCGGCGGTTCCAAGTCAGGAGAGTCTGTATTCCCCGCAAATCCAACTATGGATTTCGTTGCCTTGCCTGTCCATCGCTGAATTCGTCCAACATTTGCCAGTCTTCCATTCGCTCGACTCAAGAGCTTGAGAAATATATTTGCTTTGGTGCCTCTCAACCAATCCAAACGCTGTTCAAGTGTCATATGATCTACGCCCAAACGACGCATAAGATTTACAAATCCATCGTACCCTTCAGAGCGAGATTCTTCTGATTCATGATTAGTATATTTTTGTTTCTCATTCATACCAGTATATTATACCATAAATTCTTATTTTGTGGAGCGGGTTACTGGAATCTATTACAACCATGATATGCCCTACTAGGAGGTTATGTCTTTGAAACTAACGTCGTTTCTTTCTGTGCTTCGGCTTGGGGAGGTATTTCGTAATGTGCTGTCTCTGCGCCTCCTTTGCAGCTCTTTCATTTATCTCCTGAATGTCTTTTATGTAGTCGATTTCATGGGATGAAGGCACGCGGAAGGACATTACTGTGTTGCCTTTGTAGTTTGTAATTGAGAAATCCCCAAGGGAAATCACGTCCATTCCGATCAGTATATCAATGCCGTTCAATTTCCCTTCGGTAGCATTCACACCTGTAATCACTACATTCCCAGGAAGTACAAAGTTCACAAGATATGTATTTACCTCATCTGATCCGTTCGCATGGTGAACGATTTTCCTTCCTGTTGGCTGCACGCCAATCTTGTCAGCTACCTCCTTTGTGATGACTGATCCTGTCGCTCCTGTATCCCAGAGGCCTTTTACTTTTACCGAAGGAAGCGACACCGATGAGCTAGGCACGCCAGTAAACGGGGCTGTAACCATGGCCTCACAAACAATTGCGATCAGTAAGCCCCCGTTGCTCCGATGCGTAATCGCATTCTGTTGTTTCATTTAGCCAAAGGAAACTCTCGAATGATATGTCTGCGTGTATCCCTCTTCGCTAGGTGTGCAGTGTTGGATTAGAAATGTGCCGAGCTTGAATTTCTTCTGCCCCTCTGTGTATGCCTCAATTTGAGTGTCAAAAGCACCCTCAACTTTCTCTCCGTGGATCACAAGATACTTCCCCTCATGTTCTTTGAGGAGGCTCTTTTGATTTGCCTTATAAAATTCAAATTCCTTTTCGAGTGCCATACGTTGCCAAGAATAGCTTTCCTTGGCTGTTAAGTCTATTTGGAGTACATTTCTGCCAAATAAGCATGAGTATATGTATATCCCTTCATGGATTCTCATCGGCCTTGTAGTCGCAGCGTTTATCTATTTTTCCCGATCTAAGCAGCCAAAAGGCTCTT
>CAZLFU010000182.1:0-2011 GCA_964558895.1 uncultured Candidatus Peribacteria bacterium | reverse complement strand
GTCACGCTCAAGAAGTAAATTATGGAAAAAAGGTGAAACCTCAGGTCATTTACAACAATTGGTTAATATGTTTCTGGACTGTGATGGCGATACCATTTTGATACAAGTCAAGCAGAACGGCCCAGCCTGCCACACTGGTGAGCCTAATTGCTTTTTTGTCAACGTAACTCCTTTTTAATCTTACACTTCCTATTTATTTACTAATTAGGCTCTATAATGCACTGCAAAATGGAGAATACTAATGTCATCACAACTAAAACCAGTTGGAGGGACTAACAAAATGGCTACCTTTGAAATAGATGGAAAAAAACATACCTTCCCAATCCTTGAGTCTGTAGAAGGCCCGAACGTTGTGGACATATCCAAATTCTATACGGATACTGGCTATTTCACATATGATCCTGGCTTTATGTCAACTGCATCATGTGAATCCAAGATTACATATATTGATGGCGACAAGGGTATTCTAAGATACCGTGGTTACGATATCGCTGACTTAGCTGAAAACAGCACCTTCCTTGAAGTAGCATATTTACTGCTGAATGGTGAACTCCCAAAGCCTACCGAGAAAGCTGCATTTGAGGGTCGCGTAAACAAGCATACAATGGTGCATGAACAACTACAGTTCTTGTATCGTGGCTTTCCGCGTCGTTCACATCCTATGGCAGTTCTGGTTGGCGCATCAGCATCACTTTCAGCGTTCTACCACGACAGTCTTGAGACTGGTGATCACCATGAAAAGGAATTAGCAATTTATAGAATGATTGCAAAAATTCCAACGCTGGTGGCGTATGCACATAAGTATTCTATTGGTCACCCGTTCATGTACCCAAAGAACAGTTTAGACTACACCTCCAACTTTATGCATATGATGTTTGCAAACCCATGTGAGGACTATGAAGTGAATCCGGTTCTTGCCCGTGCACTTGATATGATTTTCATACTTCATGCAGATCATGAACAAAACGCTTCTACATCTACCGTCCGTCAGGCTGCATCATCCGGTGCAAATCCGTTTGCATGTATTGGTGCTGGTATTGCTTCGCTCTGGGGCCCAGCTCATGGTGGTGCTAATGAGGCTGTAATCAAGATGCTTACAGAGATCAAAACAATTGAGAACATTCCTGACTACATTAAGAAAGTGAAGGATAAGGATAGCAACGTAAGGCTTATGGGCTTCGGTCACCGTGTATATAAGAATTACGATCCACGCGCAGCCGTGCTTAAGAAAGCAGCCGGAAAAGTGCTTGAGGAACTTGGGCAAGTAAATGACCCACTACTGAAAATAGCAATGGAGCTTGAGAAAATAGCTCTGGAAGATCCGTACTTTGTTGAACGCAAGCTTTATCCGAATGTGGACTTCTACTCAGGAATCATCTACCGCGCAATGGGCTTCCCTACACAGATTTTCACACCATTGTTTGCATTAGCAAGAACTGTGGGATGGGTATCGCAATGGAAGGAAATGACTGAAGATCCAAAGCAGAAAATAGCTCGCCCAAGGCAGCTATTTACAGGCAGTGACCTCAGAAAATATGTACCTGTAGATAAGAGATAGTTCTTTTAGAGTTCGGAGTTATAGCCGCTAACGTTAAGTTTGCGGCTATAGTCTTGCAATAAATTTCTGCAAAGCAGATTTCTGGATTGCCGCACTTCGCTATGCTCGTTCGCAATGACGGAAATTTTTGGCACTATTTGCTGCATACTGCAAAGCAAGAAAATTACCTATAACTATCAACATCTGCCGTCATTGCGAACCACCGGAGCTTTAGCGTAGGCTGGTGAAGCAATCCAGAAAAACCTCGCGCCACGTGCTGTATCTCTAGTGAATTCTGAATTCTATAGTAGAACGATTTTAAGTTAATACTAATGATATGATAATTATTGCGTCATCCTGAACTGAAATTGCCTATGGCAATTGAGTGTGAAGGATCCAGAAAGCCAGCGTGTTACCCGTTTTCCTGGATTCTTCGCACATTTTCTACTTCGTAGAAAATGCTCAGAATGACGG
>CAZLFU010000181.1:0-2046 GCA_964558895.1 uncultured Candidatus Peribacteria bacterium | reverse complement strand
AGATGACTCTGTGAATGTAGAAATACCTTTGGAACTACGGCAAGCAATTATTCAGGCACTTGAAACATTGGTACCAGAAGATTTTCCAAAAGACGAGGCTCCTCACTCTTGTATCGCAGATTGTCGCTCTACTTTTTTGCCTTTAAGAAGAGGCCGATGCCGACAGCAAGCGCAAGGAGGGCGACCGAGATAACAGCATAAACGCCTAAACCTTTTTCAGAACCCTTCGTTGTTGCAATAGGCCGAACGGTAGTATCTACTTTTACCAAGAACTGCTTCCCATTTGTCGCTGGAGCATAGAAGTCTGCCTCAGCACCTGTCGGAGGAAGTACCATTTCATCCACAGTGTCATTGAGCCTTTCCACGGGAGTACGAGAACGAGACGAGGAAGAGGAACGGCATACCCCCTTCACAGTTGTCTTGTCACTTGCTCTCTTCGCACCAGTCGTAACAAAATTTGTAATCACTGTTTTCTGTGGTGTATCAGAGCGAACTTCTGCAACAAATGAGAGATTTTTTGTAGCATGTGAAAGTAATGAAAGACGCTCCCAAACAACTGTTTGGCCAATGATTTGTCCGCCATTGGATGCACGTACTGGTCGTAAATAATTTGGGAATGTGTCGACAACTGTTACCTCATTTGCTGGAACTCCACTCTTATTTTTCACTGTAATTTTGTATGTCAATGTCTCGCATGCAGAAACAGTTGTACGATCATCAGTTTTCTTAATATCGATGTTATTTCTCGGGCATTTTAATCTCGTAATAATATTCTTTGTTGTATTATTTTTTGGCTTTCGATCAATCTGATCTGCATGCACTGTTGCCGTGTTTACTATCTGCACTTCATTGCATCGTTCGATTGGTGGTGCACTAAAGAGAATGCGGAACTGCTTACTTTCGCCCTTTGAAAGATTGCCAATATTGCAACGAACAATCGAACCAACACTCGAACATACTGCATCGAAAGATGTTAGAAAGTTTAATCCATCTGGTACACGATCTTCTACGATGACATTTGTTGCATTTCCAGGACCAAGATTCTTCACACTAATTTTGTAGAAGAAGCTACCACCACGGAATGCCGTAGCAGTACTTGGACCCTGTTTAGCAATAGAGAGATCTGCGGTCGTTAGTGGAGTACAAAGAATCTCCCCATCAAGTTTCGATGTGTTATCTACCTTATTCTGATCAATGACACTTGTGACTGTAAATGTTGCGGTATTTTTAAATCTTTTCGTTGAACATTTGTCTTCCAGCACTGGTGCAATTAGCGTAATACTGACAGACCTTCGACCGACAGGGAGCACCTCTATCCTACAAAGCACTTCATTCTTTACCAATGAACAATTCGCACCCGTAGTTCCTACGAAATCACTCGTCATACCTACGAATGTAAATTCCTTTGGAAGCTTGTCCTTTATCACTACAATACGTGCTTCCGCTGGACCACGATTATTGACTTCAATGACATATGTCGCAGGAACGCCGCGAGTCACACTTATGGGCCCAGTTTTTGTGATACTGATATCGGAACGAGGGCAAAGCAAAGAAGTAGAAATAGAACTTGAATTGTTTTTGGAAACTGGATCCTTCAACTTACTTTTTACACTCACACTATTCTTAATTTTTTTATCAGTGCATCGCTTTTCTGCTGGCAGCATATTCACTGTAGTCTGTACTTCAATTGTAGTTTCTGCTCCTCCTTCAAGAGTTGGTATTTCGCACAGCAATTCATTTTTACTGCCGATACTGCACTCAGCACCGGTAGCAGAAACAAAGTGAAGATCTGCAGGCAATTTATCTTTCACCGTAATCGTATCAGCATCTTGTTCACTATAATTTTTCACGATCAATTTATATGTTAGTGTCTCTCCATAGGTAGTAGATACAGGTCCTGTTTTTGTAACACCAATATCAACCTTCGCTGGTTCGCAAATAATTTGTGTCGTCCATGCATCAATAGGAATTGATCCATTAATCGTCGCACTCTTGATAATCAAGTCACATTCACACGTACATTGATCGTTCTCTGTGAAGAGAAAT
>CAZLFU010000180.1:0-2065 GCA_964558895.1 uncultured Candidatus Peribacteria bacterium | reverse complement strand
CAACTTGGCATTCGAGCGCTAGCAAGGAGCAGGCAGAAGTAGTGCTTCGCGCTCAGACATGTGCAGCGGACACGAAGATGTTTGGAGTAAATTGCATTGATTTGCTTATATATACCACAAAAAGACCGAATCATGTTCGGCCTTTTGTGTTTATGTTTTCCCCGGTAAGTCTATCAGGAGCGATAAAGATGCTACTGAGCCGATCGGAGAGGTTGAGGGGAGGCCCTCGTGCTTTCTGCCTTGCTTTGGTCTCTTGTTTCTCCTCGTAACCAGACGAAGTCCCCGGACCAGTATCACGCGGTGCAAAAGCTCCGGGATACATGGGGAGTAGGTGTGCATGCTGTCTTCGGATTCCTCCCATAAAAACAGCACGACGTTGCAGAGCAGAGAGAACGGTAGCTACCCTTCGGTTCAATCGCGTTGTGCCCCCACAAGAGCCTGATAACAGGTCAATTGTAGGATGCTACTCGATTGATTACTTGTGTTTGTCTCACACTATGATCATGTTCCTAAGCCCAGCTGTGTCCAAGTGAATAAGGAATAATGCCCGGGAGGAACGTGCGTAGTACAAGAACACGTTGGGTAACCACTGTTCTCTCTACAGTTTTGAGGTGATGTGAAGGGGCGAAAGATTTGTCTACCTGAACAAATCATTTAATCATAACGACCCCTAAAAATTCTGCAACGTATATGGGGTGCAGTACCAAAATAGTATGTTATGGATACATTTTTTGCTCAGATATTTTTCATCGAGTTTTTCCCTTAAACATGCGAAAAATCCTTTGCCATGTCAAGAATAGTAAACGCTCTATTTTTTGAGATATTTTTTTGTCACGTGTACGCCAATTCCAAATCCAACGATGCTCCCAAGGATGACACCCCATCCAGTATCGGAACCAGCATCGCCAAGAGCGGCAGCCAAAATAAGTCCGATAAATCCGCCCGTTGTCATATAAATGGCAACGTAGTTATGCCGCTTGAATTTCTTGGGCACATTTTCTTCCATACACCAATTATACGTGAAACCGTACGAACCTACTACTATGTAGATGTTCCATCTTTGTAGGGTGGTTTCATTCTAGGCTTAGGTTGTGAGATAACAATTGGACCCTCACGCCTTATCTTTGCTAACCTTCTATATTCATTCCAATAATCTACGTTAGGTAAACGCTTCTGATGTCTATCTAAATGCAAAGAAACTTCTTCGGGTGTGATTCCTTCAAGTGAACTGTGTGCTATTTGAAGATTATCAGCTAGATGATCAGGATGATTTAGAAGAATAGATACTATCGTTTCGAAACCTGTATCTTGTTCGCATTTTAATAGAATTGTAGCAATTGTCTCCTCACGTATCTGTGCTCTTTCTAATTCTATACGTAATTCAGGGGCTTCTCGGTGTAACCGCAGTCTTGGTGATTCTAGGGGAGCAAATCCATTGCCGATACTCATTCTCGCTTCTGGCATGCGCAGAGAATATGAATTTCAAACACATCGTCAATAAAAAAAATTGTTACTAATTTGAACGTGAATCGATGTTTGGATTACAAAAATAAGAGAGGATAGCTTTGTTTGCTGTTCTATTTTTAAACAAGCATCTTACGCATTCCAATTATCTGTATTGATACCAGGGCAGGGGAAGCTCTGGCAAAGCTCCTGCACTTCCTTTGCGATCTTTTCGAGCACGTCTGGCTTGTCTGCGTTCTCCATTGTCTCATTCATCCACGAGCCAATCTGCTTCATCTCCTCTTCTTTCATACCGCGAGAGGTAATGGCAGGCGTACCAATGCGCACTCCCGAAGGATTGAACGGAGGATTGGGATCAAAAGGAACAGTATTACAGTTTGTGACGATTCCTGCGATATCCATAGCCTTTGCTGCATCGCGTCCAGAAATTCCTTTACTCTTCTGTGTTTCAAAGAGAATCAAATGATTATCGGTACCACCACTGACCAAGCGGAATCCAAAACTACTCAAGCTCTCTGCGAGAGCTTTGGCGTTCTTCACAATTTGTTCCGCGTACGTCTTGAACTCTGGTTGCGCAGCTTCTTGCAGGGCAACTGCAATG
>CAZLFU010000179.1:0-2078 GCA_964558895.1 uncultured Candidatus Peribacteria bacterium | reverse complement strand
AAAGGAGCAAGCAAATGAAAGCAATATGGAACGGACAAGTAATTGCAGAAAGTAATGATATTGTAGAAGTAGAAGGCAATGCCTACTTCCCATTGAATTCGCTTAACAAGCAATTCATTACTGAGAGTAAAAAAACCTCCACCTGCCCATGGAAAGGAGTGGCTTCCTATTATAATCTGGAAGTAAACGGACAAAGCAATGCAGATGCAGCATGGTATTATCCCAACCCAAAATCTGGAGCTGAACAGGTGGCAAATCGTGTAGCCTTTTGGCGTGGTGTGGAGATTGTTAAATAATGCAACCTACTGTGCAAACCAGAGCTGATCTTTTCTCAGAAAGTTTGGCAGAGCGCTACCAGAAGGTGCGGAAGCACACGGAAGCAATCTGTGCACCTTTAGAGATAGAGGATCATCTGCCACAACCCATTGCGGAGGTTAGTCCTCCCAAATGGCATCTGGCGCATACGAGTTGGTTTTTTGATGCTTTTATTTTAAAACTAAGAAGCCTACAGAGCAAAAATTTTGATGAATATTCGTATCTTTTTAATAGCTATTACGAAGCCGAAGGTAAGCGAGTATTGCGTACTAATCGCGGCTTCCTAAGCAGGCCTACTGTTCGGGAGGTATTAGTCTATCGTGCTGAAGTAGATCATTTAATGGATAAGATCTTAAATAATACGGATCGTGATCTTACTAACCTTATTGAACTTGGATTGCATCACGAACAGCAACATCAGGAATTATTAATCACCGATTTGAAATATATCCTGAGCCTGAATCCATCAGAGCCCGTATATGCCGCTCCGGCACAAACTATACATGTCTCTAAAGAACACATAGCTAGCGCTAAAAAAGGGGTGGAATGGATACAAATAAAAGAAGGAATCTACACCATAGGACATGATGGAAATGGATTTTCTTATGATAATGAGCACTCTAGACATCAAATCCTGCTTCAAAACTATGCACTTCGCAGCAACCTTGTGACAAATGCTGAATATATCGCCTTTATAGAAGATGGAGGTTATGAGCAGTTTTCTTTCTGGCATTCAGACGGTTGGGACTGGGTGAGAAAACATAATTTCAGGACGCCGTTATATTGGAAAAAAGATGACCATGGCAAATGGTGGCATTACACCCTTAATGGGCTTCAGCCAATATCTCTCAACTCTCCAGTTACACATATTTCTTATTATGAAGCCTCTGCATTTTGCGATTGGGCGAGTTGGAGATTGCCGACAGAATTTGAATGGGAAGCTGCTTCTCAACAAATGGACTGGGGACAACGTTGGGAATGGACTGCAAGCGATTATGCGCCTTATCCGGGATTCAAGAAACCAGAAGGTGCTGTTGGCGAATACAATGGCAAATTTATGATTAATCAGCGAGTGCTTCGAGGTGCATCATTTGCCACACCGCAAGGACATTCCAGACATACATACCGCAACTTCTTTCACCCAGATGCCAGATGGCAATATACGGGCATCAGACCAGCGAGGAAGCTATGAACCAGCCCTTTAAAAAAATAATAGAAAATACGTTCTCAGATAAAGGTTTTGCCCTAGAGGTTGTGCGTGGATTAAGTGCTAAGCAAAAGCACATCTCCTCCAAATATCTGTATGATACAAGCGGATCTAAAATTTTTCAGGAAATTACAGAGTTGCCAGAATACTATCTAACGAGAACTGAACACGATATCCTGAACACAAGCTCTCAGGAAATAGCCAAATGGATAGCAGGTAATGATGTGTCTGTTGTCGTTACAGAATATGGTTCTGGCGATGGAAAGAAGGTCATAAAATTACTGAGAGATATTGTTGGCATTGCAAAACATTGTATCTATCGCCCTTGCGACATATCATCACATGCTCTTGATGTATTATCAAAACGTGTAAAGGCAGCAATACCTCAAATAAATATTACTCCCATTGAATCCGACTATACACAAAATCCACCATCTCCAGACCTTAAGCGACGCAATGTGAGCTTTTTTCTTGGCAGTAATCTTGGCAATTATTCACACGAAGATTCCGTAAACTTGCTCAAACATTTTCGCCGTAATCTTAATACTGGGGATGG
>CAZLFU010000178.1:0-2085 GCA_964558895.1 uncultured Candidatus Peribacteria bacterium | reverse complement strand
CAAAAGGTTCTTACGACACAAGGCAAGAAAATACGAATCAAAGACTTCATCAAGAACGATTTTAAGTTCTTCACGAAGGAAGTATCTACACTCTTGGAGAAGCTATGGAAGCAGTCGGTCAGTATTGAGAAATATTGCGGGTTGCCCGTGGTAGGGATCAAATCTGGTTTCAATGAAGGCTTTTTGATAGAAGAAAAATCTTCTGATGAACACATAAAGGGCTACATCTTCGGTGAAGATATAAAACGTTACGGCTCGATCCATGCAAACTACAACATTGTTTTTCCTTATGAGAAACAGGGAGACCATTATGTACTGGCGAATGAGGACAAGCTGAAAACCGTTTTACCTCATTTGCAGAAATCAAAAGAGGGTCTGGAAAAGAGAGCCATCATTAAAGATGGGCTGAAAAACGGGACAAAACAATGGTTTGAGTACCAACAGATCAACCGAAATCTTGATTTAGATAAGGAGCATATCGTCTATCCAAATGTGTCTTTGGGCAATAATTTCACACTCTCAAAAGGTAATGCCATTGATATGACTGCTTTTGTTCTCGAAACAGACAGTAAGTACCTATTAGCAATTCTCAACTCTAGAGTCGTCAAATTTGTCATGGAGTTGTACGCGATTTCTCGAAGAGGCGGGTACTTAGAATATAAAGTCCAGTATATTGAAAAATTGCCCATTCCAAGCGCATCAGACGATATTCAAAAAAGGATCGTTGCCAAAGTAGATTCAATGCTTGATATACAAGCTCGACTAGACGAAAAGATCACACAATTTTTGTCCGTACTCAAACAAGAATTCGGGCTTACGAAACTGAACCGAAAACTCGAATCGTTTTACAGTATAGATTTTGAATCTTTTGTATCAGCTTTAGATGTAACCCTATCTCTTGAGAAGAAGTCTGAACTCCTGAATTTCTTTGAAAAAACGAAAGCCGAAATAGCCAGTCTTAAAGAGGAAAGCAGCGGTGTTGATTCTTCGATTGATGACATGGTTTTTGATCTATATGACCTTACCCCTGAGGAACGGGCAATCGTTTTGACCTAGCGACGAGAGCCACAAGAGCTAAGACTCTTCCCCCATACTCTTCAGTCTTTTCAGGCGTAAGCTCTTCGCCTATTTCCTCCACCCAGAGCGTTTGGAGTGTCTGAAATTGAGCAGGGGTCAGATTCATGGCAGATAAATATACATCAAAGCCAATTTTGCTATACTGCATATGCACTCAATCACCGATTAAATGGGTTCGCCCGTTTTCTCCTAGCAAAAGACCCTCCTAGTGGGGGGCGAGACTCGTTTCAGTCTCTGCTAGGTGAAAACCCAACGGATGATTGAGTGCAACGAGCCACCTCGCCTCCCTCTTGGGGGAATCAAGGCAGGAAGCTCATGTATTCCTTCCTCCCTTCTTTCTATGAAAAGATCATACGTCCTCACTACTGTAGGGATGCTCGGTTTCATGCTGGCTCCCATTACACAAGCTGCCTCACTCAGCGATATTGCAGACAGTCCGAACCAGACAGCTATCCAGTATCTGAGTGAGAAAGGAATCATCGGTGGCTATCCAGATGGAACATTCAGACCGCAGAACACAGTGAACCGTGCTGAGCTTCTAAAAATTCTTGTGGGAGGAAAAGGCGCACAGCCATCCATTGAGCAATACAATAACTGTTTTCCAGACGTGAAGAAGGCATGGTTTGCGCCGTTTGTCTGCTATGCGAAACAAGTGGGATGGGTGGGAGGCTATTCTGATGGAACGTTCAGACCATCCAGCACAGTGAATTCAGCCGAGGCGATTAAGATGATCGTGAATGCACAAGGCTACTCGTTGCCATCTTCTGTAACAGGGCTTCCCTACGATGATGTAGATGCAGGAACGTGGTATGCGCCTTTTGTGATGATCGCGCATGAGAAGGGCATTCTAGAGGCTGAGGGAGGTACGCTTGGCGTGGGGGCTGATATGAAGCGCGGGAATCTTGCTGAGAGCATCTATCGTGCTGCCATTATCAGTGAGCAATCGTTGTCTCGCTTTACGCAAAGCTTATCAGCAAGCTCAGCCTCTTCAATCATGCTTAATGGCGG
>CAZLFU010000177.1:0-2101 GCA_964558895.1 uncultured Candidatus Peribacteria bacterium | reverse complement strand
CCAGTTACATCGGATTTCATTTTTTCACTCCATCACGTACTCTACCATTCATGACATTCGAGGAAATGCCACTGATTGCATTCTGGTTGCTTTTTGGAGGACTGATACTCATCTTGCCTCTTCAAGGTTCTTTTCCCGGATTCGGAGAGCCCTATCTTGCTGGTTTCTCCCTCATGCTCCCAGGAGTTGCCGCAGGAATCTGGGCAGGGTGCAGCGGTCTTGTGCAATGTAGAGATCGAATCACGGTCGTTGCAGTTCTCAACATACTCTCCGGAATGATCAGCCTTGGCTATCTTATTGCACTCGGCATTTTCCATCTGAGATAAAGGCGACCAACTCTTTTACAACGTAACAAAAAAATGTATCTGCCTTCATAGACAAAACTCCTAGGAGATGTACAATAAACGTCAATTGGCCTAACCATTATGATTATGAATATGCCAAAGAAACCACTCCTATCGGCACTAACTATTGTTGCTCTTACATTGATAGTGGCAGGTTGCTCTACAAATCAGCAAACCAACAATGGCCTTACTCCCGTAAGGCTGCGCCTGACATGGGTGAAACAAACACAGTTCGCAGGGTACATCGTCGCTGAAAAGAAGGGCTTCTACAAAGACGAAGGATTAGATGTTCAAATTTTCCCTTCTGGACCCGATTTGAGACCACAGACAACAGTAGCGGCTGGAACCGATGATATTGGTATAGGAGTACCACAGAATGTTATTGTTGCCCGCTCAAACGAGGTACCACTCGTCATAATCGCACAACTCTTGCAGGACTCGATCTCCCGCTACGTTCTTAAATCAGAAAATCGTATTTCCAATCTTTCCGATCTACGAGGTAAGAAGGTCGGTCTTTGGCTTGCGGGAGACGAAGTTGAGTTCGGTTGTATGTTGAAAAGCGCAGATATGGCATCTGATGATGTCCAGGTTATCCCACAGGAATTTTCTGTTGCTCCGTTTTTGCAGGATCAATATGTCTTGTCGCAAGTCACTACATTTAACGAATTGCCCGTAATCCAGTCTCAAGGATACGAAGGTGATAAACTCCAAATTCTCTCACCATCGGATTACAACTGCGCAATCGTAGGCGACATGATCTTCACCACAGAAAAGTATATTCAGGAACATCCTGATGTTGTTGAGAAATTTCTCAAAGCTTCTTTGCGCGGCTGGCAATACGCATTGGCGCACCCTGACGAGACGATCTCTATTGTGTTAGCAGAGAATCCCGAACTGACTGAACAGGACCAGCACGTTCAGCTTCAAGCGACAAAAGATCTTCTACTCGCTGGACCCACAAAAGAACACGGCCTTGGGTTCATTGAACCAGAGGATTACCAAACCGCAGAGCGCATCCTTTTTGAATCGGGGCAGATTACGAAGAGAGTTAAGGTGGAAGATATGATTAACACATCGTTCTGGGAAAATATTCCTGCCGATGTAAAACATGTCGAATAAATCCGCCATTTCAGCACTTAGCGCCGATATTCAAAACCTCTCATTTTCATTCAGAAATAAGAGTGAGTCGCTTGCAGTACTGAACGACATCACATTTTCAGTAAATGCGGGAGAAGTAGTATCTATTGTTGGTCCATCGGGGTGCGGAAAATCAACTTTGCTACGGTGTATCGCAGGTCTCCTTTCACCAGAAAAGGGCATTATTTCGATCAATGGGAACCCACCGTATAAAGCGCAAAAGAACCAAGATATTGGCTTTGTATTTCAAGATACCGCCCTTCTGCCATGGCGAACAGTACAAGAGAATATTTTGCTCTCCACAGAAGTAGGACATGGAAAAAGATCATCCACTGACAGCTCTGCATCTTTTTCAAAAATCCTCTCCCTCGTGCAATTGGAGGGGTTCAAGAATTATTACCCCCACATGTTATCTGGCGGCATGAAGCAACGTGCTGCACTTGCTCGCACACTGCTAACCGAACCAAAGCTACTTTTATTGGATGAACCATTTGGTGCGCTCGATCTTATTACCCGTACTCGGCTCTCGGAAGAGCTGCACCAGATAATCAACCGAACCAGTCTTTCAGCAATACTTGTTACGCACAGCATTGAGGAGGCTGTTTTCTTGGGGTCGAAGG
>CAZLFU010000176.1:0-2111 GCA_964558895.1 uncultured Candidatus Peribacteria bacterium | reverse complement strand
AATGATCGCATTGCTTTGATCCGTATCAACCAATTGCACTGGCGTTGGCATTCCTACTGTAAAATCGGTATAATCGTACGCAAGCGTGTTGTCATTTTGTTTAATATACGCCAGATTCTCGGGAAGCTCTGGAATACATGCATAAGTATTTTGTTGACATTTCCCTGTTGAAGAGTATGGGGCTCTTAGACATGAGCCACTCAAGCAATCTCCATTTTGCGTACATGCATCACCGAAATCTTCACCTATACAGACGCCTCCACTACACACTCCCGATGCACACTCGTCTCCGGAAGCACATTCACCACAGATGTTTGAACTTGTACATGCATCCGTTACATTGGATTGTATTGCAGTATCTCCTCCTCCCCCTGATATGCATTCATAAGGATATACACATGGGCTTGCATAGTATATTTTCATTCGGACAGAATCGATGTATGCAATGTCACCTACATCAAGACTGCTCGTGCGAATTGCGTAACCGAAAAATCCATTTGCAACATGACTCGATGGATCACCAGAGGTAAAATTACTGTAGCTCCATGTATCAGTTGAGCTTCCAAATGTTGCAATCGTATCCGATCCACCTGAAAAAGAGTTATTCGAAGATGTTGAAGGAGAGCCACCTGCAGGACTTGTAGACCATCCTAACTCTGGCACAATTGTAAATTCAGCTCCCTCACTTGCATGACCTTCGACGGTTAAGATCATGCCATGAATGACGCTCCCTGGTGTCACAGAGAAATTGAAATTTGCACCGATTAAATAGGGTGATACGCCATCATTTTCTGTTGGCTCACATTGCGCATACTCATTGTCAGATGCTCGAGCTCCAAGTGCATTGAACCAAGAACATGCATTGCTCGAAGGAGATGATTCTTCATTAATAGAAGTGGGGAGACTTTCCGTCAAAAATGGATCAATGACATATTCATTTGGGAGTAACGCATCATCATATGCATACGTGTAGATATTTTCCTGATTTTGAATAATCGTAATCGGCGAAAGAATAACATTTCCTGTCGTAGTTAAGATATAGGGTGATGCTAGCGAGAAAATTGTTTCTTCATTCTTTTTTAGTGAGATAATATTATGCTGAATAGATTGAGAGAGATTGGAGATAATTTTAAAAGAGAATGTTTCTGGATGTGTACGTTTTGATTTGTCGACGAAAATTTCCTTCTTTACACCATCTTTTGTTACTGTCCATACCAATCGAGCTGAAGGGGAGAGTTGATACTGAATTTGATGATCGTTTAGAATCGTACCAGGTAGAGACATCTCTGTCTGTAGTGCGTAGGTGAAAGAATAACTACCTTTCTTATATGTATAGGAAGGGTGAGTAAGATCGAAGGAGACCTGGACGCCCTGTGGTAAGTAGAGAAAATCGAATGCTGTTCCGTGTATCACTCCTCTATCTGAGGTCCGTACAAGGAGTTCTGGATTGAATGGATGATGTGTAAAAGTTCCAGGATCTACTGTAGTCATAACACGAGTGCCATTTTTTAGCTCAAATGTTGCATTGCTCAGTGTTCTTTCTGCAGGAATTTCTCGTGCATCCGATGATTCACCGTACTCAGTAGGATCAAGAAGTGTGGCAATATATTCCTTTGGGGGAGATGGAATGAGCTGAGCGTATGCTACGAGTGGATTGAGTAAAAATGTGATGGCAGATAGACCTGCAATAACACGACGTGCTGTTTCGAAAAAATGTGCGGACTTCATGTTTTTATTCTATAGCTATTCCTTCTTATAAACAATTGCCTAATTTCTTTTTTATTTTTTAGAGTGTAATGTTTATTTTTCTGTACATCACGTTGCTTTGTCAGCATATCTCACTACAATCACAGTGTTGCACGGCGGGAGTTTTGAGAGTGTCGTTCTTTCGTATAGAAAATGGAATCCCTTTTCTGTGAATAATTTGCTTCCAAAAGATGCGAATTGCCGTTGGCACATCCAGTCCATTCTCTTCCGTTCGGGGTTAGCACCCCGCAGCTTGCTGTGTTTCCATGGTTCTTCCGGCAAGGAATCAGAAGAATCAGATGGAACAAAGGAAACAGAGGAATTGACTGCATAGATACCGCGTCAGCTTGCTGCGCGGTACATCA
>CAZLFU010000175.1:0-2111 GCA_964558895.1 uncultured Candidatus Peribacteria bacterium | reverse complement strand
TGCGCTTTGGAGTGAGAGTAGCACTCACATCTTTGAGCGACGCTGGTGTGCGATCTAAGACAGGAGCAGAGAATTCTCGAACTGTCGGGAGAATCACTGGCTCAACATCAAACTTGTATGTCTGCTTCGTCGCAACTTTTGGCTTCTTCGAAGTATCACTACGCTTCTCTGGAGCAACAAGCATTTTTGCAGCGATCGACTTCTTCGTACTTGGTACTGCTTTCGAAGGAGCAACTTTCTTCGCTTCAGGTTTCTTCTGTGCCTTTTGAGGCTTTTTAGCGCTTGCCATAGAGAGAAAGAATGGGAGGAAGTGAGCGCACAAAGAATATCCGCGCGCAAACTAACGGAATGAACCGCTAGCAACGCACAGCACTCGCAACACAAGAAGAAGTCCGCTGTGACATGCCGAATTGTACAGTAAAGAGAGTTGGAGGCAAGGGAAAGAGTGAGGTGCCCTCATCCCCTAGCCCCTTCTCCACTGAGGTGGAGAAGGGGAACCTTCACAAAAACTACACCAGGAAAACAATGCACCCTCTCCGGCCACACTTGCCCGCCGTAGCTTTTTAATATTTTGAAAAAGCTGCTTACGCGACAAAGCGAAGGTGGGGCAGGAGAGGGGCTGGGGGTGAGGGCCAGGACGCTCTGTCCCGGCTGCGAAAAATTAAAAAAACTCCGCGGCCTGGAAGGCCGCTGCTGGTAAGAATTATTATGATCTTTCCTACTCACTACTCATCACAAACTACTCACTCATTTCGCCTCCCTCCACCTCTTCTCTACCTCCTGCCAATTTACGACGTTCCACCAACTTGCGAGGTAGTCTGCACGCTTGTTTTGAAATTTCAGATAGTACGCATGCTCCCAAACATCACATCCGAGAATAGGTGTCTTACCTTCGGTCACCGGATTATCCTGATTTGCCGTAGACATGATGGAGAGCTTGCCTTCGTCTGCAATAAGCCAAACCCAGCCTGAGCCAAAGCGAGAAAGTCCCGCCTGAGAAAATTGCCGCTGAAATTCTTCAAATGATCCAAATGCTTTTTCGATTTCACTTGCGAGTGCTGGAGAAGGTTTACCTCCCGCATTTGGCGCCATGATTTCCCAGAACATCGAGTGATTTACGTGCCCTCCACCATTATTTCGAACTGCAGTGCGAATATCTTCTGGAACTTGATCGAGATCAGCAACGAGTTCTTCCACACTTTTTTCAAAAAGGGATGGATGCTTCTCGAGAGCTGCATTTAGGTTATTTACGTATGCCTGATGATGCTTCGAGTAGTGAATCTCCATCGTGAGCGCATCGATGTGTGGCTCGAGAGCTGTATATGCGTAGGGAAGTTCGGGGAGGGTGTGTGGCATAGATGTAAGTATACACGAGTACTGGTGTTATATTGTCATATTGTTATATTGAAATAACTTTCTATAAACCTTGTACAAAAAACAATATGACAATATAGCAATATAACAATTTTCCGTACTTCCTTTAATTTCAACACTCAATAGATCTGCTACCCTAAACACATGCTCGTCATAGAACAAGTAGCAGCAGACTCAGAGCACTACTCACAGTGGATTTCTGAGAATCCTCAAGCCACACTCTGGCAATCATCCGCATGGCAAAAATTCCAAGTTGCACTTGGACGTGAGGTACAACTCTTCATCGCCTCTGATGCTGGGGTAATCCTTGCAAGCGCTCTGTGTATCATCGATCATGGAAGTTTCGGAGTACGTACGTGGGACTGTCCTCGCGGACCTCTCTGGAATAAAAGTGATGCTGGAACACAAGCTCTCATAGAGCTTCTGAGATATATCACAAAAAAAGCTCAAGAGAACGGCGCGATGGAACTGACGATTTCGCCAATCGAGCCTTTGCCTGAGCTTCCAAGTGAACCAGGACATTTTGCTCCTACAAATCGGCATGTACAGCCACAAGCAACTCTCATACTGGATCTTCTGCAGTCAGAGGAGGCACTACTCGCGCAGATGCACTCCAAAGCTAGATATAATATCAAAGTTGCTGAGCGACATGGTATCGATGTACGTGAGGAGAATGTTTCGCATATCCATGAATTCTATGCACTCATGAAAGAAACAGGGAATCGTGATGCATTTGG
>CAZLFU010000174.1:0-2173 GCA_964558895.1 uncultured Candidatus Peribacteria bacterium | reverse complement strand
AAAAGTGCAAACTCCTCGCTCCGTATTCACTCCGCTCGTCAAACAGTGCACTTTTTGACGCCCTTGTTCGCCAAGATGCGTGACGGCATTTTTTCAAGGCGACACCTTATTTTATTCTTTGTTTTACTGTTCCATGGCTTTGCGCTACAAGACCATTTTTTAGCTGTATGTGATGGGCACAGTCCTTGGAGCAGGTGTTTCGTTCTTGGAAGGGGGCACAGCGGTTGCAAATGCGTGCAGTGGTAGTACAGCGAATGCAGCGAATGTCTTGATCTCCTGGATCTCCACAATGAGGGCATAACGTATATTTCTCTGAAGGGAGTAATTCTTGATTCACCGCAGCGCGATGATCGAATACAAAGCATTCTCCTTTGAATTTCTCATACGGATGTTCTTGCAAGTACTGCAAGATACCTCCTTTGAGTTGATAGACGTGTTTGTAGCCTTGTCTCTGCATCTCAATACTTGCTTTTTCACATCGAATACCACCAGTGCAGTACATCAGAACTTTTTTATCCTTTGGAATGTCACAATTTTTCACATACTCGGGGAAGTCTGTAAATTTTTCCATCTTCGGATCAATTGCCCCTTCGAACATACCGATTTCTGTCTCGTAGGTATTGCGCGTATCAATGAGGACAACATCCTCACTTTCGAGAATTTTATTCCATTCATCGGGTGTAAGGTGATTATTCTCCTCGGAAGAGGGAACTACTTCTGTATCGCCTATGTGCACTATCTCTGTACGAATCTTGATGAGCCAGCGTCGAAATGGCTGCTCTGCTGCAGTACTATCTTTAAAGGTGATCGATCCAAATGTCTGGTTGAGGTATTCCTTGAGAGATGCAATTGCTTCTGGTCTTCCGGCAACAGTACCGTTGATGCCTTCGGCAGCTACGAGAATCAGCCCTTTTATTCCCAGCTCATCTCCCGTTGCAAGAAGCGCACCACGGGTGCTCTCCAAGTTGTCTTGGGCAATAGGGATAAATTTGTAGAAGGCAGTGATCGCAAATGGAGACATGCATCTATTGTCTCTATTGAGCGGTATAACGTCAACAAGGTTCTCTACTTTGGAAAGAGATGACGACACCAAAGTGTACGACTGACCACAGAACTCTCTTGAAAAGAGAGGTGTACGGGTGTACACTTTGAACATGTCTACCAAACACGTTGTCATCGACTGGTCCGACCTCTTCTCCACCGAGGAGAGTGCTCCATCGTCTGTAAACGTGGATGGTTTAATCGACTGGATAAAGACCTATCCTCGCAAGAAAGATGTGCATGTGTATCTACGCTCTCCAAGGCAGGATATTCTTGCTCGTAAACTTAAAAATACACTTCAAGCTCTTGGATGTACGGTGACAGCGAGAGTGCATACATGCTGATCCTCACCCCGCCCCTGACGGGGCACCCCTCTCCCGCGTCATCCTGAGCCCTGTCGAAGGACGGGAGAGGGAAGGATCCCGTCAAACGGGATCGGGGGTGATGGTAGATTTTCTCCTTACTACATTCTCATCAACTTCTTTCTGCTTGCCCTGTCATAGGGAGGAAGATGAGAGTTCATTCTTCCAAGGTGTTCGCGTGGGTCATATCCATCAGTGTATTCGTTGATGCGGTACTGATAATTTCTCTGAGCTTGTTGTACAAAGATATCGTCTGCACTCAGCTTTTTCTGTGGTATGCCAGTATGGAAGATGCGAACCTGTGGAATAGCTTTGCTTGTAAATGTATTCCTCGTCATGCGTAGTGGGGCTCTCTGAAGTGAGTAGCTTTCCTCTAGGCAGGTTCCATCTGGCAGATAACGGTGGCAAGTGTACTCCTTATGGATAATTACAGTTTGATAGTCTGTTGCGGAAACAGGTTGAATGATAAGGCCGATAAAGAATAAAAGTGTCAACATAGGATAGTGTACAGTACGCACCTTGAAAGCTTCGTGCAATAGTGCATGCTTGATGAATTGTCATTAGTATTTTATAAATATATATAGCTAAGCTAATACAATGCGTTTAACAAAATTATTCCCTTCCTAGTACCTGCTAAACCTTCTAGCTCCTCTGTTTCAGCATACTTTTCAGTACTTTTTGTTCTTTTTGAGAGCCCCCTTCAACAAGCTCAGGGCAGGCCAAAAAGAACCAAAAAGCCTTTGTCCGCTGCAAGCTCGCGCAAAGCCATC
>CAZLFU010000173.1:0-2212 GCA_964558895.1 uncultured Candidatus Peribacteria bacterium | reverse complement strand
TACTACCCTCAAATCTCCACAGCCCCTTTTCTCACCATCATATAACATCCACCAAGAAGAATAAGAAGTGCGTAAGTTGAGAATTCTGGGACATCTCCTCCTCCACCACCACCAGAAGTTTCGCCTTGACCATTAGTACCTGTTAAACCAGTAATTACCCAGTACCCACCAGATACAGAAACAGTAATGCCTGTTGTGTTAAATCCTCCATTTGTTGAAACAATAGAACCAGCATCACTTGCGAGAAAGCTCCAAGAATCGGAAGATGTACAACCAAGGCTATTTTTACCAGAACACACTCTCACTCTATCATGTGACGCATTTTTTGGAACATAGAGCGTATAGGTTCCAAATGGCGCTGGTAGAGAACCATCATCAATTTTCGTAAAATCATGAACATAACTAGAATACACACCAGTACTTGTATCAAGGTCAAGTACTTCACCACAATCAAAATCTCCACCTTTTTTCAACTGAATATCCATTATCTTATTTAATCCTTTAAAGATAGTTGCAGTTGTACCTGTAGTTGGAAATGTGCCCCAGTTCACTTCTACTGCTGGCCTATATTTATACTTCATGGTAAATCCTTCCGGGAGTGTGAAATTTCCACAGAGTCCACAGCATAATTGAAAATAATTTTCCCCCCAAGGAATGTCAAGAGTAGCACTAGCTACGTTCCATTCGTCCGTTGTATCAGATCTTGCTGCATTAGCTCCAATTGTCAATTTAATCAGTGCGCTTGTAGAGTTAGAAGTCAGATCTACTGTAAACGTCTGATTATCAGATGTTTGTAAATTTGACAAGGAAGGAGAACCTGTTGAACCTGATGTACTAATATCTCCAATAGTAAAATCACCATCTTTCATTACTTCATTAAAAGCAATTGTAATTGTACGAGTAGAGCCTGCAGTAATGCGCGCAGAATATGATGTACCTGAATAACCACAATTTTGGGCAATTTCATCACAAGTTGTCGGTGTACCTGAAGACATAGAGCATATTCTACCACCTCCTGATATTGATGTGACGCGGGGAGGGGGAGGGGGGTCTGTATAATACACGGTCATTCTGATATGATCTACATATATTGTTCCTGCATCGCTTGCACTAGAGCCACTGAAGTAAAATGCAAAGGTAGCATTGTTTATATTTGATGATGTCCATGAATTACCCCACGTATCTCCTGTTCCTCCATATGTTGAATATGTATCAGAATCAGTTGTTGGCCAAAAAGTACCCCATGTTTCTTTTTTATCATCACCAATAGTTGTACCGTCTATTCCTAACATTGCTGTATAATCTACAGTATTATTCACAGTAGCATATTTATCAACTTCAACCTTGATACCATCAATTGTAGATCCATTCGGTATTGAGAAAGCAAAGTTTTTTGCTTCCAAATAATGCGGATATTGATTAGTGTCTAAGGTCGCAGATGCATAGATATCATTTTGAGAAATAGCATTACTTAAATTTGACCAAGATAGTAAGCCAGATGATGCAAGTTCGGAGATGGTTTCTGGATTCCTAGCACCAGTATTAGGATCAAGAATATATTCTAAAGGAAGATTGGATTCATCGTATTCATAGACATACGTACCATTGAACTCATGCAAGGAGACTGAAGCGATTAGCGGGGAGCCCGCCTGCGCTAAAGCTTCGGTGGGTAGACGGTTAGCGGTTAGAAGATATGGCTTTTCAGTTTTAAAGATTTCACTCGATCCATCGGAGAGAATAATTTGATTGTTGACAAGTTTCTTCTGAAGATCGGATGTTATTGTAAATGCAAAGTCATGACTTCCTCCCTTCTTCACATGAATTTCTTTCTTCACATTTGTTCCATCCACTGTCCACACAAGTGTTGCGTTTTCGGAAAGTGGGTAGGAAATCTGATGGTCATTGAGGATTGTTCCTTCGATGGAAGACTCCGTGGGGAAACTCAAGGTGAAGGAATGAGCTCCTTTTGAAAGCGTGTAGCTTGGCTTCGTGAGATCGAAGGAAACACGAGTGTCTTGAGGGAGATAGTCGAAGACGAAAGAGTTTCCTTGCTTCTCTCCGTTGGAGTTTGCAAAGACGATGGAGTCTGGTTGGTGAGGATTGTGAGTGAAGAGATCTTGAGACACACTTACTTGTGCTCGCCTGCCATTTCCGAGATCGAAGGTTGCAGTGCGGAGCGTGCGCTCTGCTGGGAGTTCTGTTGCAGTTTCAG
>CAZLFU010000172.1:0-2250 GCA_964558895.1 uncultured Candidatus Peribacteria bacterium | reverse complement strand
GCTGGGTGCCTTCCTCTTTCTTCTTGCTCTCTATCGCTGGCGAAAAATGGGGCTCCGACCACTCTAGGATTCTAAGGAAGGTTTTCTTGTTTCTAGATAGTGCTTCAAAACATCTGGCCACAGTTTTTCGACGATAGCATCAACTGATGCTAAATCGTATCCCTTACCAACGAGGATACCATTACTTCTCCGGAACTCAGCAATAGCACTCTCAAGGAGATTTACATGTATTTGCCAGAACATATCGATCCTCGTTCCTGGTTCACCTTCTATCACAGAATCGGTATGCTGACGCATCCCCCCAGGAATCATAAACTCCGATACATGCATGCTGCTTGCTTTATTCGGAGCTGCATCGAGATGCCCATTACGACTAAACTGTAATGATCCTACATTCAAAGTGATTGCCTCAAATTTCAAACGTGCAGCAAGTTGAAACATAATAAGCTTTATAAGTGCACCAAAACCTCTTCGCTGATTTTCTGGCGCTATGCCGGTCCGCCAATTTGTAAGAAGTCTTGGGCGATATTTTTGATCAAACTTTCCATTCAAATACAAAACTTCAGGATCATCTTTTCTATAATGACGTTTGGCGGGAGAGATAATCTCATGCAATTGTGCTGGCAAACTTTTTAGACCAGGATCATATGGGGAAAGACTAGGAAAATCCTTTGAAGGTAAATTTGTAAAACTATAATGATACCCTGCCAATTCTTCACCTTCACCTTGCGGCAATGTCAACAACAACACTACTCCATCTCGATACACCTTCATCAGACGCTCTACACTATTTGCTCGTAAGTGTAGACCACTGCGAACGAAATCTAGAACATCATTTGCTTCTGCATGACGTTGTTCACTCTTTAACATTGCATATTCTGTAATTTTTTCAGGCAGTGTTGCCATATCAAGAGAAATTCTTTTCTCAAGTGCATTAATGGCAGCAAAGTCTTCTTCTAATGTATGACCCAAAGTTCCTGCGAGACGCACTCGAAAATCTCGAGTAATGGCTAATGTTTCTTCAGACAATCTTGTATGTTTACTTTCTTTAGAAAAACCACGGCTTCTTTGTAAAAGCTCTACTTCATGTTCTAGTGCCGCTCCTGCTAAAACATTTGACATAAGTAAAAGGAATTTATTTTAACAAAAAACCAACAAAAGTCTAATCAATGAGCGGAATCTGGCACTCTTGCTAATTCAATAATAGCTTCTGGACACTTGGATTTAAAAGTAACATGTATAATTCCACTCTCTTCTTGAACTTCAGCACCCTCATTTCTGCCAAGACATGCTTCTATAGCCTGCTTTGTAAAATTAAAGCCAATAATAGCTGCATTGCCTACATCTTTAGAATTCGTCGGTATGCCATCTTTTGCAGCACAAACCTGTCCAACAAACGTTGGTACATCTCTCGGTATGGTGCGAAAACCATTTGGTGTATGAGCTATAATACGAAGTTCTCCTTTCAAGCCAAGGGCTTCTAGTGCACGAACGACATTTGCTCTAACTCCATCCATAATGACCGCTACAGTGAACTTATCAGGTCTTTGCTGCCCAAAAACGTGATCAAATTCTTGCCAATTAAGTTGCAAAGCATGCATCATCTCTCATCCTAGTCAGTGAAAGAAAAAAGTCAATTTTTTCACCCTTGCTCAGCGTAGATTCACTGCTTATCAGCATCCATTTCAACTTGAAAACCCCATTTTTGCATAATACTAAAAGCTAATTGTTCAATTCCTTTTGTATGAAAGCCAATATGACTACCTGTCGGAGTATCTGGCATTATTTGCAATTCTGCATCTAAAAGAGCTGTTAACTTTTCTCGACTGCTTCTTACTGCAGTCTCAATTAACTGCTCTATTTTTTCAAAAGTATCAGGAGCTCCTTCACCCAAAACTTTTCGAAGATTTCCATTTTGTTTCACAAGGAGCTCGCGTAATTCGTATCTGAGTGCTGCCATCATGCCTATATAAATAGCGCTTGCTATATTACGAACGTCTTTTTCTGCTTTTTCTAATTGATACTGCTTCATGCCAGGGATCTCTTCATGTGCCGTCAATTCTGATGGCTCTAGTAATGCATCCATACAAAAAAGGAATTCAAGTAGGATGTTCATTTTACTCTTGATGCCTACAAATCCAAGACAATCATCTAACTGTTGCCTCTTCGATCTCGAGAGAATTTCCTCTACACTATCCGCGCATGCCATTTGATTCTGTCGACCCTAAGCAATCCTTTCCGGATCTCGAG
>CAZLFU010000171.1:0-2276 GCA_964558895.1 uncultured Candidatus Peribacteria bacterium | reverse complement strand
TCCGTACTGCTGTGCGTTTTCAGGATAATGTGGTAGATATGGATCCCTATGTGTTTCCGGGAATAAAGAAAACACAACTTATGGGAGAACGCAGAATTGGGTTGGGGACTATGGGGCTTGGAGATGCTCTTATAAAACTTCATATCCGTTATGGATCGGAAGAGTCTTTGGATTTTATCGAAAAAGTGTATAAATCCATATGTTATGAGGCATATCAAGCTTCTGTTGAGCTTGCAAAAGAAAAAGGTCCGTTTGCAAAATTTGATGCAAAAAAATTTATTAAGAGTGGGTTTATGAAACAGATGCCCGCAAAAATTCGAAAAGCGGTAAAAGAGGGAGGTATTCGCAATTCTGTTCTCCTTATGCAAGCACCAACAGGTTCAACTTCTCTTATGGCAAATACGACATCGGGTATAGAGCCTGTGTATGAATTCGAATTCATACGTCGTGATCGACTGGGAGAACATGTGATGAGACATCACCTATATGATAAGTGGTATGAACAGTACAGGGCTGCACATCCGAGTGCAAAAGATATAAAACGACCTGACTTTTTCGTGTCAGCGAATGATTTAACCCCAGAAGAGCATGTTCTTGTCCAAGCAGTCATTCAGAAATATGTAGATGCTTCTATTTCCAAGACGGTAAATGCGCCGACCACGCACACGGTGGAAGACGTAAAGAGATTGTATTCATTGGCATATGAAAAAGGTCTTAAGGGTATAGCGTATATGCGAGAAGGCTCTCGACAAGGCGTTTTAGAACGGAAGAGCGAAGACAAGAAGGAAGAAGTCCTAGAAAAGAAAGTAGCTGTCATAAAGCCTCGACCGATGGTTGTCCATGGATCAACTTATAAAATTGATACACCGGTAGGACGGGCATATATCACCGTGAATACCAACGGCAACGACGAGCCTCATGAAATTTTTATTACAGTGGGTAAAGCTGGAAGTGATGTCTTTGCAATGGCTGAAGGATTAGGACGTATGATTTCTATGTATTTTCGTACTTCTATGCACCTTCTTGCAGAACAACGAATCAAGAATGTGATTAAAGAATTACAGGGTATCGGTGGAGGGAGAACAATGGGTTTTGGTAAAGATAGAATTCGGAGTTTGCCAGATGCTGTTGCAAAAGTAATTGCAATGCATTTTGAGCATTTGCAGGAGCAGAAAGAGCACATGCAGGGAGAAGTGGAAGGGAATGGTCATGCAGAAGCAGAACTTATTAGTGAGGTTGAGCAGCCTGTTTTGCTTCAGGAGGCGGACCAGGCTTTAGTCCAGATTCGACCGACGGAAAAGCATTTTGATATTTGTCCAAGTTGCGGAGAAGCGCTCCTTGCTCGTGAAGAAGGATGTGCTAAATGTTATGGCTGTGGGCACGCGGAGTGTTAAAAGCCTTGAATTTGATATAACTCATGAGTATCTATACGAAAACCGGGGATTTGGGTACTACGGCCACATTTGGTGGTAAACGAGTAACAAAATGTGATTTGCAGATAGAAGCTGGTGGTGCTTTAGATGAGGCCACAAGTTTTATCGGCTTAGTTATCACCTCAATCAGTGGTAAAGAAGATGTTGCTCTTTTGAGCGGCATACAAGAAGATTTGTATGCAATCATGGCTTATTTAGCTGGAGGTCCATTCGAAGAGCAAAAAATTATAAAAAAAACCGTAGTATTTGAAAAGTTAATAGATGAACTGGAATCATCGTTACCGAAACTTACCCGATTCATCTTGCCTCAAGGGAGTGAGCAATCTGCGCGCATCCATGTCTCTCGTGCGGTTGTTCGTTCAGCCGAGCGTCGGGTGGTCGCGTACCTTTGCACTCAAAAGCAAAGGAACCAGGATCCATATGTCCTCCAATATCTTAATCGACTTTCTGATTTGCTATTTATGATTGCGCGAAAATATACAGAAAGGGAAATTCTTACCTAATTGAGCTTGTTTTTCCTGTTGAGAAAGAGTATCCTATCTATCACATTAAAAAGTTGCGTTTGGTGTGTGTCACTGACCGCCAGCTGGCGGATGGGAAGACACGCTACATAATTGGGAATCAGGTGCCCCCATTTCGCGTAAAGCTACGCGGGGCGAGGAAATCCTGGACTGTGCCGCAGCGGTGAAAGGTAGCTACTAGCTATCTTAAGTCCGAAGACCGACCAAACATCATGTCCTTTCAAGAGGACCCCGAGCAGGGTGCGTATGAGTCTAGAACATCGTCCATATAACACACAACTTGTTGATAGAAATATCGGCATTGAGCAAACAACCCTATATC
>CAZLFU010000170.1:0-2299 GCA_964558895.1 uncultured Candidatus Peribacteria bacterium | reverse complement strand
GAGTACCAATGACGCCTCCCTTCATTGCCAGTTCTGAGTCATTGGACGATTGATTCATTGGGATTGAGAATAGACTGTGAAAGTTCCGACTGCAAGAAAATCTTGCGTGCCTCAGTTGTCACTCGCAGGCTCATACTGGTTAAACCTCTTCAAATGGGGCTAATTTAACGAAACACTACTGATCCTATAGACCAGAAATTGCAAAATTTGCCATTATTTGCTATAATAAGCATGTAATTACCCATACAAACATGAAACACACTTTATTCCAACATGTGCCTAGTCACATTTCTGGAGGTGCTCTGTTCCTAGCCTTGGCTACGATTCATCTTATGATCGTACTCCCAACGCTTCAGGCAAGCCTCATCTAAATACTGTGATACAATCAAAAAGAGGAGTACTACTCCTCTTCTTGAAAGTGTTTCAATAATTTCTATTTACCAGCGCTGCGCTTGGCAATAATTTCCGTTGCAACGTTCTGTGGAACTTTGTCGTAGTGGGCAAACTCCATGGAGTAGCTGGCACGACCTTGTGTCATAGAACGAATATCTGTTGCGTATCCAAACATCGCTGCCAGTGGTACGTTTGCTGTAATAACCTTTGCAGTTCCACGGTCACTTTGATTTTGAATCAAGCCACGTCGTGAACTTAAGTCTCCCATGACATCGCCCATAAATTCCTCTGGAGTCACTACCTCTACTTTCATAATTGGCTCCAAGATCACTGGGTTTGCCTTGCGTGCAGCTGCCTGGAAACCAATGCTTGCACAGGCCTTAAATGCGTATTCGGAAGAGTCCACATCGTGGTACGAACCATCGTAGAGCTCTACCTTGATATCGACGAGTGGATATCCTGCAAGGACACCTCTGGTCATTCCTTCTTGGAAACCTTTATCACAAGGATTGATAAATTCACGAGGAATTCTTCCTCCTACCACTTGGTTATCAAACTCGTATCCCTTACCAGGTTCCTGAGGAACCAAGCGGAAGAGCACATGACCATACTGACCACGACCTCCTGTTTGCTTCACGTACTTCTCCTCGTGATCTACCTTATTCTGAATCGTTTCACGGTAGGCAACCTGTGGCTGACCAACATTCGTCTCCACCTTAAATTCTCGACGCATACGGTCGACGATGATATCCAAGTGCAATTCTCCCATTCCAGAAATAATAGTTTGAGATGTCTCATCGTCTGTGTGTACACGGAAGGTTGGATCTTCTTCTGTAAGCTTTTGGAGGGCAACACCCATTCTTTCTTGGTCTGCCTTGGTCTTTGGCTCTACAGCAATACTGATCACTGGTTCTGCAAACGTTATAGATTCTAATTGAATAGGATGCTCATCGTCACAGAGTGTATCTCCTGTGCGGGTATCTTTGAGACCAATGACCGCTGCAATATCCCCTGCTTCTACTTTTTCGATCTCTTCTCGGGTATTTGCATGCATTTTCACAATACGCCCGATACGTTCCTTGCTACCAGAACGAGAATTGTAGAGGTAGCTTCCAGAATTGAGAACGCCCGAATACACACGGATAAACGTCAGCTTTCCTACGAAAGGATCGGTAGCAATCTTAAATGCAAGTGCAGAAAGAGGCTCTGTATTTTCTGGCTTGCGTACCTCTTCTGCATCGGTTTCTGTGTTGATACCGGTGGCAGGTGGAATATCAAGAGGAGAAGGAAGATAGGCAACAACAGCATCCAAGAGAAGCTGTACACCCACGTTCTTAAGGGAAGAACCACAGAGCACTGGGTAAATTTTTCCTACAACAGTTCCAGCACGAATACCATGAATCAACTGTGCATCTGTAAGAGCACCATTCTCTAGATAGGCATCCAAAAGATTGTCATCACACTCTGCAACCTTCTCCATAAGCAAGGAGCGGTACTCAATAACCTGAGACTCCATGTCCGCCGGAATGGCTACTTCGTTTCGAATTTCCCCATGCTCACCAGAGAATTTGTACGCCTTCTTATGCACCAAATCCACAATTCCCTCAAAATCGGACTCTGCTCCAATCGGAAGCTGAATAGCCACGGCAGCTTTGCTCAAGCGGTCGTGAATACTGGCAAGAGACATATAGAAATCTCCGCCTGTCTTATCCATTTTGTTCACAAATGCCACACGAGGGACATCGTACTTATCTGCCTGTCTCCACACGGTTTCACTCTGGGGTTCTACTCCCTGTGATCCATCAAACACGGCCACACCACCGTCGAGCACACGCAAACTGCGCTCTACCTCTGCAGTAAAGTCTACGTGTCCAGGAGTATCGATGATGTTAATAGTACAATCTAC
>CAZLFU010000169.1:0-2307 GCA_964558895.1 uncultured Candidatus Peribacteria bacterium | reverse complement strand
CAGTTCCATGCTGAGTACTAGGACATCGATGTCACAGATCTCGTGTTCACGGGTTTTGGTGGTAACGCTACTGGTTGGAAAAACAATGGTGTAGATCGTCTTGAGCTCTACGCAGTTGGTTCTACAACTCCATTTGCATTCGCAACAGTTGCAGGATGTGGAACAGATGATGTTCCAGCAGGTGCAAGCTCTATGTGTGCAAACATGGAGAATCAGGAATTCATCGTAAAAAAGGGTTCTGATACGAATATCTTGGTCCGTCCACGTATGCGCACAGATACAGACGGTGCTATCTCCGGTACTGGTGTAATCATCAGTATTGATCCAGCTTCCAATGCAAGCTCTTCTACGGGCTCCGTTCGCGCTCGCGGTCTCCTCTCTTCTAGCAACCTATCAGCAAACGATGCTGACGGTACAGCAGAAGGTGAGGTAGTTATTGGTAACAGTCTTTCTACGACAAACTCACAAATTGTGAGCAATGATAATGATATTGTTCTTGCTAAGATTACGTCCATCACAAACGCTGATCCAAATGCGAACGGTACAGCAATCCCAACAGGTATCCGCAAAATTGCTCAGTTCAAGTTCTCTACGGCTGCAGCGAATAACCTAAAGAACGGAACGAACAAGTGGACACTCTCCGGTGTGATGTTCAACGTCAACGCTACGAACGTTATCCTCGGTTCTGGTGACCAGACAGCTTCTGGTACATCCGACTTCAAGCTCTACAACGCAGCTGACGCTACACAGAAGGCTACTTGTCTTTCCGACAAGGCTACATCTTCTGGTACATTGGTTGTCACTTGCCGCAACTTGAGAAGTACAACAGTCTCTACGGAGATTGATCCAGGTACAGATGCAACATTTGTCCTCGAGGCAGAAGTAGCAAACTCGAAGATTTCTAACTCTTCGACTTCTACGCTCCAGGTCTCTCTCCAGAACTTCTCTGAGAGCCCAACTGCTTTGACATTCACGTCATCGACAAGTCACATCTCCTGGCAGGATAAGGACAACAGCTCCACGACTACATTCCGCTGGATTGAATACCCAGAAACCAGCGTGAACGGTACGAGCTACAACGGTTAATTCCCGTTCGTCCTCTCTGCTAAGTACAGTACTTAGCAACCAGCACAAAACCCCCGCGTATCCCGCGGGGGTTTTTGCGTATGGGGCCTTTTATGGGTGGCCGCCTCATCCTCTCACTCCTTCTCCTGAATGGAGAAGGAGGAGCCTTTGTTATTCTTAAAAAGAAACCGTCCTAATGGGAAATTTTGCAGGCTAAAATAACGTCTTACTCTTTTGCTATACTTTCCTGCTATGCATTTCAAAAATCCTCTCCCTCATGCAGTGCGTCATGCACAGGAACTTCGGAAAAGATCTACCTCAGCAGAAATTATCCTATGGAACGCTGTGCGTAATAGAAAATTTCATGATCTGAAATTTAGAAGACAAGTACCAATTGGCAAATTTATCGTAGACTTCCTTTGCACTGAGCCACCATTTATCATAGAACTTGATGGTCCGATTCATGAATTTAGAATTCAAGAGGATGCCGAAAGAACAGAAGCAATAATCGAGGATTACAATATTCCTATACTTCGATTGAAGAACGAGGAAATACTCGAAAATTTGCCAAACGCTTTAAAGAAAATTGAGAAGCTTCTCTTGGTGCGTCGTTGATGATTTCTACGTCTCCCGCCTCATCCCCTGGCCCCTTCTCCTTAAGTGGAGAAGGGGGAGCCCTGTTTATCAAACCTGTTTCTATCAGAACAATGTTTCCCTCTCCCCAGCGGAGCGCAGGGAGAGGGACAAAAGGGTGAGGCGGGGGAAGATCTCTCTATCTCCACACCCTCCTCTTCCAGCTCAAGAGCTTCTTGAGCATTGGTTTTAGGACGATGCCTTGCTCTGGTGGAAAGAGAACAGTACTACCGCCAAACTTCTGTTTAAAGGCAGTTATCCCTTCCCATGGACTTATAGCGCGTCGTTCTCCTTCTATAGGGGGTGAGATGCCAAGGAAATCATATGAAGCAACACCCAGGCTTTTGCAGCGCAAAATTGCCCTCCACTGGAGGAGGTACGGTGCCATGAATGCTCGATCTTCATAGGAAGACGCGCCGTAGTAGTAAATTCCAGTATTACCATATGTAACACCGAGGAGCCCTGCGACAACTTTCTCACTGTGGTATGCGAGTAAAAGGAAAGCTCCAGGAAGATCAGTAAGAAATTTTTGATAATGCTGCAAACTATGGATGCCAAATGCATCACGATTCCCTGTTTCTTTCATGAGTGCATAGAATTCATGGATAT
>CAZLFU010000168.1:0-2308 GCA_964558895.1 uncultured Candidatus Peribacteria bacterium | reverse complement strand
CCTTCTCTTTTTCCAAATCAAATTCCTTTCGTTCTACTTCCAATTCGGCTTCTACATCGTGCAATTCTCTTCCTAGGAAAATAGTCACAAATGTTCGTAATGCAATAATAGCACCCAGCTTGCCAAGTTCGTTCCATGTTGGACTAATAATCGACTCGATGACATCTTTTGCAACCAAAAATTCCAACCCCAACGCTAGATGTTTTCCTAAATCCAGCCTGATATGTGGAAGTTGATTTTTCCCATTCACGCTTGCCATCACAAAAAGCCACACATTTTTTACAGCACCATATGCCATCACACACACGCCAATATAGCCAATGAAATTGGCAACAATGATACTAATTCCTCCTAAGCTGAAGATTGGCATGTTTGTTGTTTGTGTGAACATTTCCATTTGATTATATTTTACACTATTTTCACAAATAAATCTAGTTCTTGCTTCCAAGCCGAAGAGTCCTTAGGCTGTACGGGTTATGGGTACATTTTCTCAAGCAAAAGATCTCTTTCGAATGCAGAAAGAGGCAAAACGGGTAAAAAAGCAGCTTAAGAGCATCCACGTAGAAGCGGAGGCAGAAGGGGTGACAGTGGTGGTGAGTGGAGAGCAGGAAGTAATGACTATCACGATAGAAGATCATGTTCCACGAGAGCGTATTCCAGAGCTCACCAAGAATGCGTTCAATCGCGCAATGAAAAAATCACAAGTTATTGCAGCAGAGAAAATGCAGGGAGTAATGGGTGAAATGGGTTTGACTGCAGGAGAGGGAATGAAAGGACTTGGAAAGTAGTTTTTAGAATCAAGAATTCAGAATCTTGAATCTAGAATGATGAAGTATAGTTTCTTTACCTTCAATATTTTTCATTCTTCATTCATAATTCCTCCGTGAAAAAGTTTTTCTTCATCATCGTAGTAGCCATCATAGCCAGCCTCCTCTGGTATAAGCTCATGAACAGACCTGTAGACGCAGATTCTCAGGAGCGGATTACTCTCAGTATCGATTCTGGTTCCAGTGTCGATCAAATTGCGACACTCTTGGAGCAGAAAGGTGTCATTCGTTCTCCGTTGGCGTTTGTCTTATTTACCAGGTTTCATGGAACAGAAGGGTCTCTACAAGCTGGTAAATTTATTGTGCGTCCGAGCATGTCTACGGCAGAAGTTGTGGAAGTTTTACAGAATGGCATTGCGGAAGAAATGATTATCACTATTCCAGAGGGATTCACAGTACAAGATATTGATCAACTTCTTGCAGAAAAAGGCATTATAGAAGCAGGGGAGATTATTCGCTGTGCCAATGAGTGTGACTTTTCGTCGTTTGAATTTCTGCCAAGTGCATCTGGTCTTGCAGAGCGTGGAGGGAAAGTAGAAGGGTATTTGTATCCAGATACGTACTTTATTTCCACTGCAGATTTTGTCCCCAAGTTCTTTATCGAAAGATTACTCACGACATTCCGAAAGAAATTTGTAGAAGTATATGCAGAAGACCTACAGGCATCATCTAGGTCACTCCATGAAATTGTTACCATGGCTTCGCTCATTGAAGAGGAAGCAGCAAATGATGATGAGCGTGCAACAATTTCTGGCATCCTCTGGAATCGCTTTGATGCAGGGCTAGGCTTGGGTGTGGACGCAACTGTTCGATATATTTTGAATAAGCCAGTAGCAGCAATTACCACCGCAGATCTCAATACCAATTCTCCGTACAATACGAGGAAATTGAGAGGTCTTCCACCAGGAGCCATCGCCAATGCAGGTTTGCAAAGCTTGATTGCATCACTTAAACCAAAGGAAAGTGAGTATTGGTACTATTTACATGGCAATGATGGCAAAATTCGCTACGCAAAAACCAACGAGGAGCATAATATCAATAAGTACAATTATTTGAGGTAATAGCCAAATTTGTAAATTTATCAATAAAGTGCTATAATACTATTAATGAAACAAATACTGCTTGTCGTACTTATCTTTGCATTCATAGGATTTGCAATGGTTATCCCAGAAGGAATGCCAAAGATTAAGGCAAATATCGATCTGCAGATTGTCGATCCCAATGCGGATCAGACGAGTGCTGGTACCAGTGAAGAAGATGCAGAAGATGCAAGTGCTTCCTCCTAGAATTTTCCTTACACTTTTTGGGTTATGAACCATGATCATCGTATCAAAATAGGCGTAATGGGCAGTGCGAGCGGTCCACAAATAGAAAATCCTCATGCACGAGCAATGGCGCGGAAACTGGGAGAGGAACTCGGAAAGAGGGGATATGTCTTCATCAATGGAGCATGTCCTGGCCTCCCCAATGATGCACTCCTT
>CAZLFU010000167.1:0-2349 GCA_964558895.1 uncultured Candidatus Peribacteria bacterium | reverse complement strand
AAGACAGTCGCGTCGGTGATATCTCATTTTTGTGCGCAGCACTCGCTTTGTTTGTGCGCGGTCGCGCTCTACCTCTGCTATCACACGTTGCAAATCCAATACCTTTTCCACATGCATTTGAATTGCGAGAGATAATCCCTCTAAGGCTTTTTCATGCTCCTCGATAAGAAGTGTTTCTTTCGAAGACACAAAGAAGGCGCGATTGTTGGTCGCTTCATTACTCATAGCAGCTAGTATACGTATTTTCCTTGGAAACCAGCTTGCGCAGGAGGTAGATCTTCCTTCAACCTACCTTCGTGTTTCCTTCGCATGCCGCCGGCTCTCTTCTCCCTATTCAGGAAGGTGCTCTTATCCAGGAACTGTCTGTTCGTGGCTCTTTTCGCAAAGATATGCACATAAGCAGTCCTTGTTCCCATAGTGTGATACAAGTAGAAGCAGGAGCAGAGGGGATTATCTTTGAAAGACTTTCATCGGAAGTTGCATCACATTCAGTAGAGATTTTCTTAGGTGCACATGCCAAGCTTACTTTCGTCTCCATGCAGGATGCTACTGACGTACCTGTTCAGATTCGTCAAAGAAGTAGATCGGAAGCTCAGTCTTCTATTCATTGGTACAACGTTACCACGAGGGCAGAGAACGTTTCTCACGAGCTTACATCACAAGTGGAAGGAGTAGGAGCCACAAGCAATATCGATTGGATCTTCTATGCAAAAGGAAATCAAAAACAATCACTTTCTGCATGTAATATCTTTAATGCCAAACAGGGAAGTGGAGAAATCAATATGAAAGGAGTTGCAGAGGGGAGTGCCTACGTGCGTGCAAATGGTTTGATAGATATTGGCTTGCAGGGAGGTGGAACGGATACATATCTTACAGAAGAAGTATTGATGCTCGATAAGACAGCCAAAGTAGATGCCATCCCTGGGTTGGAAATTAAAACAAATGATGTGAAGGCGAGTCACAGTGCCACTGTGTCTAATATTACCGAGGCAGATCTATTTTACTTTGCAACACGTGGTCTTCAGGAGGAACTGGCTCGTCCGATTCTTCTGGAAGGATTCTTGGATACCCTATTAATGAAGATCCCAGATCCGGATATTCTTGAGCAATTGAGACATGATTTGTTCTATCCTCTCTTGTCATTGCACTATGCACAAGACCAGCAATAGTTGTGCTTACTCCCAATAGAAGTACTCCTGCAGCATTGCGATGGGAAGTTGCCTCTTGCCGACTGTATCGATCAACATGATTTCTGTATGCCATGTCAAACATACTTCACCTTCCTCTCAGCCAATGCAAATTGTTTTCATCCGGAAACTGTATCAATCCTGACAATTTGGCTTTACATAGGTCTTATTTAAGATGATCGGAAGTAGGATTTATCTCTCTTTCCCTCCTCTCCATAATACGTCTTGCAGATCTCTGCGGCGTTTCGAAGATTCTCCTCTTACTGGAGAGGATGGTGTTTGTGTAGGCCTGGGCATTCTAGAATTGTCATTGGAAAGAGTAGATTTTCTTGTGTGTGGTTTTCTAATATTTTTGAGATAATTCATGCAGTAGAATACAGTTGATGTGAGTACACCCATCGCAAAGAGCAAGATGATTGCATCTCTTCTCGTTATTCCATTCTGGATCCCACAATGAATTGTTGTTTTATAGATATCTGGTGGATCAAGTGTGGCGCTCAAATCATCTTGTTTTGTAAACTCAGGCAGTTCTGCTGGAATAAATAATTCTGCTTGCACAGATGTGTCTGCATCCATTGTTGCCAATATACAATTTGGCAATTGTGATGGATCAGGGCAGCGTAGCAAAATTCTATTGTGTGTTGTTGTCAATTATCATAACATTACCAGTCAAACCGCCGCATATTCTGCTTCTCATTTCATGATAAATTGAGTCAATAATTCTAGCGCGCTGATCTGGGGTCAACTCATCAAAATTTATATAATCATTACCTTGATTTTCATCGATATAATCCACAATCTGTAATTCTGATTACAGACTACTATGTTTGCAAGTATGAAGATGTGTGAAGTTGGCATTTTCCAAATTCCAAAAACCACCTTGTATGTACTGAAGGCAGTTTGAAGTATTTTCTTCACAGCATTGTAGAGTAGAGAAGCATTCCGAGCCTCATAGTCTTACGCCTTGCGAGGCAAGGTGCAAAACTGTGAGGGATAATCCTCGGTTCAATCTGTCATATGGTGACAATCTTCCTCTGTATAAATACAGAGCAAAATGACTATCGGTCAGAGCATATGCATCAGAGATAAATTCCCTGGTAAGGAAGTGTTCCATCCGCAGGTTCTCCTACGGATACCTTGTTACGACTTACTCCCAATCAGT
>CAZLFU010000166.1:0-2363 GCA_964558895.1 uncultured Candidatus Peribacteria bacterium | reverse complement strand
CAAGTACAGGAGTTTGTGCAGAGTGATGAGATTCAAAAAAATCTGAGCACTGCTAAAAAGTTTGCAACAGAAAAATTTGAAGAAGCAAAGAAATCTTTGAACGCACTTTCCGATGAAGGAATGAAGAATGCAAAGACGAAAGTGAAAAAGGGGACAGCGAAGGTGCAGAGCACTGCAAAGCGTACAGCGAAAAAAGGAGTGAAGGTTGCAAAGCGCACAGCGAAAAAAGGTGTAACCAAAGCCAAGAAAGTTGCACGACGCGTGCAAGCACAGACGAGAACATTGTCGTGAAAATTTTTTTCGTATGGAAAAGTTTTCATGATGAATACAAGGTGTGTTCACTGCCTATTGCGCATGTCATACAAGTTTCGTAGTGTGTATTTATTCTTCATAGCATCTTCCAATTTTCAGTAATGCAAACACGTACTCTTCTCTCTACAGTATCCATCGCTCTTGTTACACTTACTGCTGCAGGTCCAGCTTTTGCGTTTATGATGTCTCCAGATCAGGAGCGTCCAGTACGACGCACTCTTATGGAACTCGGAAAAAATAAACCAACTGTTTCTCCAGATAGTATTTACACTGGAGATTTTCGTGTAAGTAATCATAAGATAGTTGCACTTGGTCGACAGGATCGCAGAGTGCGTGCGGAGGCAGAGCAGCCATCGAATGCTATTTTGTCTATGCAAGTGTTGCGTACAGGTCAGCGTAATCTCAATCGTCATCTCCTGGGCGAGAGACGTGGTGAGTATCGTGTTCTCAATACCAATGGTGATGATCGTCGCAGTGCTGGCCCTCTGTACGCTAGTAGTTTCGATTCTCTTCTACCTCCCACGTTGGTGCGAACAGGTTTCGATGGAGAGGGTGAGTATGATCGTCCAACACGTCGCGATATTCGTGGTGACCGCGATCGTAATTTTGTGATGCGCAGATAGGCACGTAGGCAAGTAGTAAGTAGATTGTAGGCAGGTAGTGCGAAAACAATCGTGCTACCTGTTTTTGTATTATTGAAACTACAGACTTTTTGCGGGTTTTTCCTTTGCTTCCTTTATAAGGCTTCATGTTTTGATTTTCAATCATACATTCCTACTAGCTACACCCTACTTCCTACAGGCCTATCTAGGATTTTTCTCTCATTTCCTCTACACTACTCTGGACTGTCCATTTACAGTCTTTCTGATTTTCGACTTTTCCCTCATCACTCGTATGGCTCTCACTCTTCTTGTGCCTTCGTTCGTAGGATCACTTCTCTTGGTAGTTTCCTGCGGAGTACTCGCACTCATCACTGCTCTTTGTTTCCGCATTATCATTGGTCTCAAGGCTACAGGAAACGACAAAATGCGCAGTATTGCGAACCAGATTCGTATTGGATCTATGGCGTTTCTGCGCCGGGAGTATACGGTGATCTTTTTCTTTGTATTTATAGTTGCTGTTCTCTTGTATACCTTCCTCGATGGAGGCTACACAGGATTCATTGCAGGAACATGGGCCATGCCATACACAGCAGTAAGTTTTGCACTCGGAGCATTTTGTAGTGTGCTGGCTGGATTTATTGGGATGAGAACTGCGACAGTAGCCAACGTTCGTACAACACATGCTGCTCGCACAAGTTTAGGAGAGGCTCTTCGTATTGCTTTTTTAAGCGGAGCAACTATGGGTCTCTGTGTAGTAGGTTTGGGATTGATTGGGCTTGTTGGTTCTTTTTACTTCCTTTTGGAAGTAGAGCATGTTGGTATTCCTCAAGCGTTACAGATTTTGACAGGGTTTAGCTTTGGAGCGTCCAGCGTTGCACTCTTTGCACGTGTAGGAGGTGGTATCTACACCAAGGCAGCAGATGTAGGAGCAGATTTGGTAGGAAAGGTAGAAGCAGGCATTCCAGAAGATGATCCACGTAACCCTGCTGTCATTGCAGATAACGTTGGCGATAACGTAGGAGATGTTGCAGGAATGGGAGCAGACCTCTTCGAAAGTTATGTAGGATCTCTTCTCGCAGCTATGCTCATTGGTCTCACGACACAATGGGGATCTTCCACGGTGGAGACCGCTATTCTCTTTCCACTCTTTGTATCTGGCTTAGGGATCGTCGCCAGCGTGATTGGTACGTTTGTTGTTCGCACCAAGAAAGGAGAGAGTAATATACATGCAGTCCTCAAGAACGGAGTGTTCCTTTCTTCTGGTATTGTTATTGTTGGTTCATTCTTTATTGCAAAGCAGATGCTTCCATCGGTTGTTGCGATGGGCGTCTTTCTCGCGCTTGTCTCCGGTCTCATCGTGGGAGTAGTTATAGGAATGCTTACGGAGTACTACACGTCCGATCACTTTAAACCTGTAAAAAATCTTGCAGCTTCTTCCAAGACTGGAAG
>CAZLFU010000165.1:0-2385 GCA_964558895.1 uncultured Candidatus Peribacteria bacterium | reverse complement strand
TGCTTACGCAACTTGGCATTCGAGCGCTAGAAAGGAGAATACTGATGTAGTGCTTTGCGCTCAAACATGTGCAGCGGACACGAGGATATTTGAAGTAAATTGCATTTGTTTGAATGCAAACAAAAAGAACGAGATTGATATCTCGCCTTTCTGCGCAGACATTCACTGATGAGGAGTGAAGTCGCAAAAGATTTCCTCACCTATTCCCCTATTTTCCACTCACAGGCTTTCGCATGAACGCCGGAACCTCTAGCTCTTCCTCGTTGAGGTTGAGAGCAGTAGAAGTTGCCTCCAATGGAGACTGCGTCCTTCCTTCCGCCCGGTGCGGATGCTGTGAACAAGTGGAAGAATATGCAGGAGACGATTTGGTGGGTGTGCTAGAAAAAATACTCTGTGTTCCCATTGCACGCTTTGAGGCATCACTACTCATAGTACCCAAGGATGTATGAGAAGCAGGAGCGAATCCTGTAGCCACCACAGTACACTTCACCTGTCCTGTGTAATTTTCATCGATCACTGCTCCAAAGATCACGTTTGCCTCTGGATCTGCAGCTTCTGTAATAATGCGCGCTGCTTCGTCTACCTCAAACATGGAGAGATCGTTTCCTCCTGTGATATTGAAGAGGATTCCCTTCGCTCCATTGATGCTCATCTCGAGGAGTGGGCTATCCACCGCTGCACGAGCTGCTTCTGCGGCACGGCTATCTCCTGTTCCGTATCCAATTCCCATCAGAGATGTACCTGCATCTTGCATGATTGTTTTCACGTCTGCGAAGTCCACGTTGACGAGACCGTGCACGGTAATCAGGCTGGAAATACCCTCAATGGCATGCTGCAGCACTTCATCGACCACTTGGAATGCCTCGGTAAGTGGTGTTGTTTTATCGATGAGTGAGAGAATTTTGTCATTCGGAATAGTAATGAGTGTATCTACCTTACCCTCAAGAGCTGCGAGAGCTTCGTCTGCCTGGCGTTTGCGCTTGGGACCTTCGAAGCTAAATGGTCTTGTGACGACAGCCACCGTGAGAATCCCCATGCTTCTCGCAAGGTCTGCCATAACGACAATACTTCCAGATCCTGTACCTCCTCCCAATCCCGCAGTGAGGAACACCATATCTGCACCTTCGAGTTCTGCCTTGATCTGCTCGCTGCTTTCTTCTGCTGCCTTCTTCCCAATATCTGGATTGGAACCAGCTCCAAGCCCCCTTGTTGTTCCACGACCAATCGTAATCTTCTTGGAAGCAGGGTTATGATAAAGAGCTTGTACATCTGTATTGGCTGCAATGAACTGCACACCATTTACCTTGCCAACCATGCGTGCAATCGCATTGGAACCACCACCACCAGTACCAAGCACACGAATATCAGCACCAGCAGAAACATCAGGATGAACCTCTTGAGATGCTACAGTAACAGTACGATGATCATACTGCGATCCGCCTCCCGTTTTTTGGGCGCTGAAGAGATTGCGGAGAGTATCAGACATGAGAAGAAAGGGGAAAAGAGAGAAATGAATTATGGAAGAAGACTTTTAAACCAAGAACTGAGTTGTTTCGCAGCTTGTTTCATCTGAACAGAACCCATACGAGGAGATTGCGTTTCGTCTCGTACACCCCAGATGAGAGTTCCAAGAGCAGTTGCGTACGATGGGTCATCTACTTTCTCGATCACCCCACCTATCTCCACAGGAAATCCCATCTGAACAGGAAGACCCAAAGTATCTCTCGCAAGATCGAGCACGCCTGGAGCTTTGACAGCTGCTCCTGTAAGAAGCGCGCCAGCAGGCAACATCCCTCCACGGCCAATACGATTGAGCTCGTTTTTGACAAGAGTGAAAATTTCGAAGTAACGTGCCTCCATAATTTCTGCCATGTAACGCTTACTCACTGTTTGGGTATCTACCTTGCTCACAGAGGAAAGATCGATCATCTCGCGTTCTGCAATCTCTTGTGGAAGTACAGAACCAAATTCAATCTTAATTTTCTCTGCAGTATCGATAGAAGTACGAAGTCCAATAGCAATATCATTGGTGACGCTTTCTCCACCAATAGGAAAACACACGGAGTGCAAAATCGTTCCCTCTTCGAAGACTGCAAGGCTTGTGCAACCAGCACCAATATCAATCACAGCGACACCCAACTCCTTCTGCCTCTTGGTGAGAACAGCTTCGGAAACAGCAATAGTAGATGGAACGAGTTGATCGATATCCAACCCTGCTTGGTCTATACACTTCTCGATATTCTTCACATGTTGAATGTGTCCCGTAATGATGTGTGCTTCTACCTCCAAACGAATACCAGTCATACCAACAGGGTTTTTGATACCCTGCTGTTCGTCGACCGTGTAGAACTTTGGTTCGATATGCAAAATACGACGATTGGCAGG
>CAZLFU010000164.1:0-2402 GCA_964558895.1 uncultured Candidatus Peribacteria bacterium | reverse complement strand
TAGAACCTTTTGAACTTTTACGTATACTTAAAGATATTGAAAAAGATTTGGGACGTATACCTACTCGCCCTAAAGGTCCACGGGTCATTGATTTAGATATTATTAGTTATGGTGATTTGTTAATAGATGCTCCCCCATTACTGTTTATTCCTCATCCTGGTCTTTATGAAAGACTTTTTGTCTTAGACCCTCTTTTTGAAATCGAACCCAATTGGCAATGTCCGAGGACAAAAAAAATGGTTGATTTCTATCTCAATCAACAAAAATTGTTTTCTTCCCCTCCCTAGCAAAAATCATTCCTCCTAGCTCGAGAGTGGCACGATCGTAGTGAGGGAATTCCGAAATAACAGCAGAAGTCTCTATTGCTCGAGGGACTGCCTCGAACATCTCCTTTGCCATGGCCTCAATTTTTGCTGGAGTAAATATTGTTTCAGGACCACCTGCTTCCTTAGGAAGGATATTAACATTGGAAAACGTTGATAGATATGCACTTATTCTATCGATTTGCTCTACGACCGACTGCGGTGGCTTCATGGTGATCGCATTATCAAGAGATCTTTGGATAGTAGGCCAAAATTCATCAATTTTTTTCCAAAATACATTCTTTGGAAAGTTTGTTGTTATCGTAGTAACGAGATCTTTTATAGTTCCGATCAAATTCCTTCCTCCTATCTCCGTTATCATGCATCGTAGCGTATTCGAGGCATTTCGATATCCATTTTGGATGTAGGGTCGTAGAGTTTGTAAGGGTCCACTAGTATCACTAGTCTCTCTCACTTCTGGCTTGCTATCATGTAAAGTTGCGGCTAATTCCGATGATATCGAAGACAATGCTTCGGACTGTGCAACACGAGACAACACACACATCGCACTCCACTCACGAGTTCGTGGTGCTGTATTCAGCATAGCGGTTGCTGTCTGATTAGATATTAAGACTTCTTCCATTGATACACCTTTAAATTCGGACTCTATGAGCATGATTTCTCGTTTACTTTGCTCATCGCCATCAGGACAAATTGCAACACACTTTTCATTGAGTCGAACTGTTACGTTACTAGCCCAATTAACTAATTCAGCTTTGGTGATTTGACTGCTTCCTGCTTGAAATTTTATATTTTGCCACTCAGGCTCTTTATTGAGACTTTCTAAAAATTGTATAGCATCAGCGAGGCTACGTTCCATCCCTTTTAGCACCTCATCTTGCCGTATGGATTCTTGTTCCGTATCTCTCAAATTTTGTGCAACCCTTTTTTCTTGTGCAGCCTTTTCTTCTGCTTTGTCTAGCAGTGTTCTAAAAGCTTTTAGCGTTAACTTCTGTATTGCATTTGGCTTCCTCCCAACTTCTACTGAAAAATTAGCCAACTTTTCAGCAATTTGTTGAGCATTCATGCCTTCAACATCCTTAGAAACTTTTCTGAATATCTCTGATCGATCAGGTCTTGCCATATACTATATAATACAATAATAACAACAATATGTCAAAATCGATGCCTAGCCTCTCTTCTATCTCCCATTCCTCGCGGCCCAGCCCTCTGGATCGCGACAGAAATCCAGAATGATCGAGGAATCTTCTTTCAGTATTTGCTCGCGATCTTCTGCGACTTTCAGGAGGTGAGAGAGAGTGCAGAGAGGATGCAACCTCATATGCATCTCCCGTGCTTTTTCTAAGCCAGAGAGAAGCTCGTAGCTAAAGATTGCCACGATGTCCGTAACAATACAGCCCCCCTCGTTTCGGAGTGCCTCTACGGTGGCTGCTGAACTCTTTGCCGTGGAGATCAGGTCTTCGATGACGACAACGTGCTGATGAGGTTTCAGGTCGCCTTCGATGAGTTTCTTCGCCCCGTGTTCTTTTGGTTTGTTCCTCACATACACAAATGGCAACTTCAAACGGTCTGCGACGAGTGCGGCCCAACCAATGGCAGCCAAGGCCGTTCCTGCTATTGCATCGGGTTCGATGTGGAGTGCTTGCACACGCCTCGAGAGAGCTTCGACAATGAAATCGCGTGCCTCGGGGTGACTGTAGATCATCCGGTTGTCGCAGTAGAGAGGGGCTTTGAGGCCACTCGTCCAAGTGAATGGTTTTTCTATCGCGAGTTTCACAGCTCCGATCGTGAGCAAGTATTCGGCAATGCGTGGGGCGTGAGGCATAGAGTTATCATAATTGAGAATTGATAATTTACAATTGATCATGAAGAATGCATTGGTGCAGATCGACGAACCAAAACTTCGGCAACTCACGAAAGTTTTTTTAGCGGAAAACGCAAAGCTCAACCTCTCAGCTTTTCGCACGGAGGAACATTGCTGGACAGGCAACGTGCTCGATTCTCTCGCGTTCCTGCAAGTAATCGATGCAGCGCAAGAATTACGCAGTATCACATCTCTTGCGGATATTGGTACTGGTG
>CAZLFU010000163.1:0-2415 GCA_964558895.1 uncultured Candidatus Peribacteria bacterium | reverse complement strand
ATGAATGATGATCAATGCATCGTAGGTTCCGCCTGCGCTGGTATGTTTGAGTGAGGGATGGGTTCCTTTCACAAGATTGATTGCATCAGCAGCTAAATAGTTTCCGTTAGCGCTGGGGCTACTACTTGATCCAGCAGGTACTGTGACTCCAGAACATCCGACGCCTTCGTCTCCGCAGCGATAGTATTCACTGGGATGGGCCATCGTTACTGCTCCAGCAATCACAGCGCTGGCATTGGATGTTGCAGTCCCAAAAAACGTGAAGTTGAGATGGATCTTGTTGAAGGAAACTTCTTCAAAATAATTATGCATGGCTAACACTCGACTATCCAGCGTAGCGAGACTGACAATAGAGTTGCTACCTGATCGCAGTGATGAATCACCTGCAGGAAACTGGACAGCAATAACAGCTATTTCTTTCGTACCAGTTGTACTGCTTAGTGCCTGACCCTTTGCTCCGAGAGCTCGAGCTATATGGCGCATTTGATCTTTGGCAGCATTTGGATATGCATTTGGATCAATGTGTCTAACTGCTTGCAGATTTGGAGTAAGGAGAGAGAAAAGAATGAAGAAAATAATCTGTTTTTTCAAGCTCATTGCGAAGTGAGTATAAAGGGCAAAAAGAAAGGATGCAAGCGATTTTCGCCGCATCCTTTCTTTTATTGAACTTTAGGTTTATGAACTATTTTGGTTCTTTTAAGAACCTTTGGAAGAAGAAGCCATTTCTAGTTCACGTGATTCTTCCGGTCGAGAAGCTCGAGAGGAGGAGTTGGCAGCAGAAAAGCCCAATTCTTTTCGAAGAGCGGCAGCTTTATCTGTTTTTTCCCAGGTGAATGTATCCTCAGTTCGTCCAAAGTGACCGTATGCAGCTGTTGCACGATAGATCGGACGACGTAGTTTTAGATGGTTAATAATTCCATCTGGGGTAAGTGCGAAGATCTTACGCACTGCTTTAACCAGTGATTCTTCATCAGCTTGTCCTGTCCCATCCGTGTCAATCATGATGCTTACGGGTTCAGCTACGCCGATTGCGTAGGCGAGTTGAACAGTACACTTATCTGCTAGACCGGCTGCAACAATATTCTTTGCAACGTATCGAGCCATGTAGCATGCTGAACGATCAACTTTCGTGGGATCCTTACCTGAAAATGCTCCACCGCCATGGGCAGCCATGCCGCCGTAAGTGTCAACGATAATTTTACGTCCGGTAACTCCAGTATCGGATTGAGGTCCACCGATGACGAACTTTCCAGTGGGATTAACGTAGTACTTCGTATTTTTATCGAGCATTTTTGCTGGAATGACAGGAAGAATAACTTTTTCAATAAGCTCATCAACAGACGCCTTAGTAATGCGCTTGCCTGTGCGATCTAAGATTTCTTCAGTGTGCTGAGTGCTAATGACAACCGTATCGACACGAAATGGTTTTCCATCGCGATACTCCACTGTGACTTGAGATTTACCGTCTGGGCCGAGGTATTTCAAAATGTTCTTTTTGCGAACTTCTGCTAACCGCCGCGTAAGCCCATGCGAAAGCATGATTGGCATCGGCATTAATTCAGTGGTTTCTTTGCAGGCATAACCGATCATGAGACCCTGATCTCCAGCACCACCGGTATTAACACCTTGCGCAATGTCAGGCGACTGTCGTCCAATTGCATTTAAAACTGCACAACTTTCAAAATTAAATCCGTATTTGCCTGCGGTGTATCCGATATCTTTAACAACTTCTCGAACGAGATCACCTACTTCGACGTAACCTTTCGTCGTGATTTCTCCACCAACGATACAGAGTCCAACAGTGATGAATGATTCGCACGCTACTCGACCCATCGGGTCTTGGCGAAGAACTTCATCAAGTACGGCATCTGAAATCTGGTCACAAAGTTTATCCGGATGACCTTCGGTTACTGATTCCGACGTAAACACATAACGATTAGACATGAAAGCTCCTCTCCTGAGAATATTTCAACCGTGTGAAGAATATCATTTTGTGTGTAAGAATGCACATGAACAAAAAATAAAAATAAGAAAATTTACGACGGTAGGTTAATAACGGCACCTTCGTAGACTGTGATGTTTTCTCGGACTTTTGCAGAGTGTCCAATAATGCAGTTTTCTAAAGAGACGTTACGTGAAACACGTACATCATCCCACAAGATACTGTTCATGATTCGAGACTTTTCCCCAATGTGTGATCGGTGACCGATAACGGTATAAGCCCCAATCGTGCTTCCTTTGTCAACTCGACAGTTTTTGCCGATTAGGCAAGGTGCAATAAGTTTAACGTCTTTCGCAATAACAGTCCCTTCTCCAACCCAAATGTGCGGTCTAATTTGTCGGCCAGGAATTGCGATATCTGTTTTTCCGTCTAAAGCAGCTCTTTGAGCTTTTCGATACTCGCTTAAATTGCCT
>CAZLFU010000162.1:0-2418 GCA_964558895.1 uncultured Candidatus Peribacteria bacterium | reverse complement strand
CGGTACGCTTCTCTTGATCGATCTTACTGTCACTTCTTGGCAAAAGGACTTTGAGAGCAATGAGTTTTTTGCCGCAGTAGACTGCATAGTAAAATCGCAAACTCGAAAGAAGAATACGATAAGCAGCATATGCTCCGAGAACAATACTGATACGCTCAAGAATTCCATTGAAGGAGAGGTCTGCACTGAACCAATCAAAAAGTATCGACCAAATCGGTAAATGAAATATTGCTGAAGCAAGCCAAACTGTTGCAATGACAAGTGGCCAAAAGATGAGACGGAGGAGTGTTACCATGTTGGGAAATGCATTCTACAGGTGCAATCTGTCTATTATATCAGAAAATTGGCTTAAGTTACAGTGAAAGATGCTCCCTACTCCTGGAAACGCGAAGATGACACTACGCTGCACAATTTACTACTTCCATCGTCATTGTCCGCCTGTGTCCAGCAGTATCCCCAAGAATAAATGAATACAAACCGAGGATGCTTGGGGTAAATTCATATGTTTCATCCTTCGTGATCCACGTCTGTTCCCCTGTTCTGATGCCATCTGGATACACGATGTCACGAATGACAAATGACGAATCAGAAGAGAGTGCCAACGTACGTCCGAGACCAAAGCTATGGGGAATACCTGGTGTAAGGATTGTATTCTTTGTTATCCGTCGCTGTAGACGATCATCCGAGCAACGACGAACAAGAGACGCATCGCCCAATCGTTCGAACGTTGCGCGTATTTTTCCCTTCGAACGTTCGGCTATCGTCGTAAAAGAACCGAGACTCAAGTCCATATCTCTTCCTTGCACAAAAGGTCCACGGTCGTTGATGCGTACCGTGACGGACTTCCCATTGTCGATATTCGTCACTTTTACAAGAGTATTGTAGGGAAACGTTCGATGAGCTGCCGTCAGAGCATTCATATCGAACGTTTCTCCAAACGCTGTCCCTTTTCCATGGAACTTCTCTGAATACAAACTCACTTCATGATCTTCTTTAGCGAGGAGTGCGTCGACTGTTCGCATGAGAGTAAAGACTTCATCTTTCGTCATCGAAGCAGCCTCGGTGTCGTACGTAACACCATAGTACTTCGCAAGAGCAGGAATATCGGACGCATCGGGAAGCTTCGTGAGCACTCTCGTTTCATCGTGATCAATGGGTTCAACACTCCGTGTTCTAAAGATCCATCGAAGCGCGTCGGAAGGCGTCATGGGGGCATCGGGGTAGAACTTCTCCTGTGCATCATCTAAAAGTCCTCGTGCTTTTGCGTAGGTAATCTCAAGCGAACCTGGGGAGCCAAGAGGAACATCGACGTAGGGTTTTTCTTTTGTTTTTTCTGCAATACGACTGGTGCTGTTCCAGATCAAGACGAACCCATCGCGACGAGTGATGTGAGATGTAGCAAATGCAGAATCTATTCCTACAAAAAAGAATAAGAGAAAGACTGTAAAGATAATTATGCGTGGATACATGAATGGAGTGTAGCAAAGATCTTTCTAACAGCTTCATTCGTTATGAATGCATGGGTGTTGATAGGGTAAAATTCTGTATAAACAAGACGCGAAGTGGCTCAACAAGAAAAAGTTGACATAGAAAATTTATTGGTTATAATTTTTTTATTCTCCCAACCAAATAAATGAACTCACCAGATAGTACCCCTTCACTTCTCGTCAACACGGAACCTGAGTTTATGGAAATATTTCCTGCAAAAGAGGATCAAGGTTTACACAAACAAGAAAGTAGATTTGAAGATTTTCCTCTCGGAACATTCCGGTATCATGATTCTCCTTCAAGTGAGGAGGCCTCTGTTGCTATACAACCAATGAACCAAGACATTAAACCCGATAATGGGTTACCTGCAGCATTCGCAATAGCAATAGTATCAGCTGGATTGGCACATACTATCCGTTTGTGCTTTAGAAAATAGGCGAAGGAACAATATGGGAGAATAATTACTTGCTATCTGCCTCTACAACTCCCCTCCTCCCGCTCGCACTCGTTTCCAAGCAATATCAACTGCGTCTCTGAGGAGCACGTTCTTCGTCGCAGGACCATACACTCCAGCACCTTTCTGATCTTCACGTTGAACGATTTTTCTGTCCTTTTGATATGAGATCAAAGCAGCGGAAGTTTTACTGCCAAAAGTCCCTGTAACATCCGCTGTAGGGAGGAACCCTAGGTCACGCAAATGACGCTGTAGAATACGCACATCTGAGCCATGATCTCCTTTTGAGAGTACCGAGCTTGGTAACCCGATCTCTTTCACTTTCGATGCTACATTCATTTTCAGAACGATGGATTGTGTTTTGATGCCGACAACTTTGCTCTTCCATTGCTTCAAGAATGCTGCCTGTGTTGCAGGGCCTATCCTTCCTGCCCCTTGCTCTAAGACCGATGAGATGAGGCCTTGTGAAACTTGAA
>CAZLFU010000161.1:0-2488 GCA_964558895.1 uncultured Candidatus Peribacteria bacterium | reverse complement strand
ACCTTCGGTATTATTCTCATAATGATTCACTGTGTACTCACCTCCAATATGTTTCTGTAAAGAGACGACCGCTGCCATAAGGCCTTCGTAATACTTACCCTCACGAAAGGCAGGAACAATATCTGTATCGATAATTCCTTTGGTAACAATGTCTGGCACTGCACCTTCCAGCCCGTAGCCAGTTGCAATGAATATTTCCCTCTCTTCGTACGATACAAGTATAAGAATTCCATTATCATGCTCTTTTGTGCCGATTCCCCAAGATCGTCCTACCTCGGTTGCTACCTCGGAAATATCTCCCCCTTCTAGTGAGGGGATGACAAGAATTGCGATTTCATTGGATGATGATTCCTTGTATTGGCGAAGAGTATCTTCCAATTGTGCATCCTGCTGTTCCGTGAGAATATGAGCTGTATCGGTAACATAACCATCATTAAATGGGACATCAAAGGCGGTAGCTTGATTTGTAAAGGCACAGAGGAGAACAAGAGCAGAGAGGAGTCTTTTCATATGCCTAGTATAGCTCCTTTTCTTATGTTCCAAAGTCTACTGTTGGAGCTTGATCGGCTCCTTCTGTACTTCCAAAAAACATCTTCTCATCAAATCCAAAAAGATTCGCAAGAATACTAGAAGGGAACCGCTTTACGAGAAGATTATATTCGCCAACCACTTGATTGTAATCTCTGCGAGCAGTTCCAATTCTATTTTCTGTACCTTCCAGTTGGGTCATAAGATCACGAAAAGCCTGTGTAGCCTGGAGTTGAGGATAATTTTCCACAGTAACTATAAATCGAGTCAATGCACTATCAAATTCTTCGGCAGCTTGTATTTGATCAGTACGGTTACCAGCCTGTTGCCATTGCGCTCGTGCCTCGGTAACTGCAGTGAATGTTTCCTGCTCAAATGCTGCTGCCCCTTTTACTGTATTGACCAAATTGGGAACAAGATCAAACCTCCGTTGGTATTGTGTTTCAACTTGTGACCAGCTGCCATCTACATGTACGTTTGCTGTAACCAAGCTATTATAGCCAGACAAGACCCACATACCAATGACGAGGATAATGCCTCCAATTACAATCCAAAGAATTGCTCGAGAGTTTTTCATACAAATTCATTCTACTACTACATGGAACGTAAAGCACTATTCTTTTATTGTTTCTTTTTACGTCTACGTGACCATCCCAATCCTGCTGCAGCACCTACAGTAATAAATATGAGGGCTGCTGGTCCTGTATCACCAATAGGAGCCTGTTCTCTGATAGGTGCTAGAGGATTAAGTGATCCAAATGGAAGATCGGGCGTGGGAGCAGGTTTTGATTCTCCGGATTGAGGGAAGAGGATTGTAACTGGAGATAATGATGTGGGAAGTTCTTCCTGACAGAAATAATTACATCCATCTCCATTTAATCTATTGGTGTCATCACATTCTTCGACAGTATCAACGATACCATCGCCACAACGAGATAATGAACAATTTGGTCTACAGAGAGCCCCTGGGCCATCTGAATTTTGAATACCAGTATCACATTCTTCGCCCTCATCTATCTTATTATCACCGCAGAATTTGGAGAAGAAACGACAATCTGGAGTACAGCCGTATGGAAGAGTTCTGTCATGAATACTTAATTCACATTGCTCTCCTAGTGCTCTTTGCACGATTCCGTCTCCACATACACCATCTTCCAAGAAGCAGGTAGCAGAACAACCATCGTAATTGAGATTATTCGAATCGTCGCACTCTTCACCTCCTTCCTTGTCCAATATTCCATTTCCACAGAATGGGATACCTGCAATCTGTTCAATCTTGCAATTTATATTGCAGCCATCACCAGAGATTCTGTTGCTATCATCACATTGTTCTGCCAACGCCAATTGCAGTATTCCATCACCACATAATCCGCTTTCGAGGAAACATAGAGATGAACATCCATCCAAGTCTCGACTATTACCATCGTCACATTCTTCTCGATCTTCAATAATACCATTGCCACAGAGAGGGTCTGCAGCGACCTGTTCAGGTTCGCATCGTGCGTTGCAACCATCTCCATTTGCAATATTACCATCGTCACAAACTTCACCCGCATCAACTACATTGTCACCACATTCCGGAAGAGTGCAGTCTATACGACATCGGTTTGGCACTGTATTGGAATTAGCATTTCCAAGATCACATTCTTCTTGGTATGAGAAGTCGACAATGAAATCTCCACAGAAGGGGAGTGAGCAATCTGTGCGACATGCATTTGGATTCAAATCTGAGTTGAGATCAGCGTTATCGCAAAGCTCCTGATTTTCTACGAGGCCATTTCCACAAAACTCCTCTGGGATATTTTCGCCATCATCAGAACCTTCACTAATTTCGCTGTTGTTTTCACCATCATCTCCACTATCCGCAGATTCAGTTTCAAATCCTTCTCCATCATCTCCGCTATCACTTCCATCCCCATCCCCATCCCCATCCCCATCCCCATCCCCATCCCCATCCCCA
>CAZLFU010000160.1:0-2502 GCA_964558895.1 uncultured Candidatus Peribacteria bacterium | reverse complement strand
CAAAGCTAGCCGAAGCGACAAGCGTGTTGAGCGACGAATAAATCTTTTTATGGTTGTGTTCTTATTGAATGACGGCATAGTAAAGCTATTACCACGGACGTCATTAAATTGACCGAAAGAGGAGAGGATGCCACTCATCAGCAGCTGTGCCCTTTTGGTACTTTCGGCAGAGCTCACAATTCTCACCGTACATTCAAAGCCGGGGGCGCTTGCCTTTTCGTCGATCGCCTTGCTGTATTCCTCTACCATCTGCGATACGCGTTCTCCAGTAGATCCTTCTTCGGAGAGAATGTCATTACTCGATGTAAGTAATGTAAATGTTGCATAGAGCCAAGTAACAGGATTGAAGAGCTTTACCGGTTTCTTTTTAGGATTGATAAGCCCCTGTGCCTCTTTTTGTAATTTGGATTGCCAGCCTTGGGGCACTGGTCGCAAGACAAATTGAATAGCAGCTCCTTCCGAGGGGTTCAACTTTGAGAAGGCATTTGTAATTGCATTGAGTGGATCAGTTTTTAATTGTTGATATGTTTTGAAGACTGCTGCATAAGGCTTGGTTGGAATGAGTGTTTGAGAGAGAACCACAGAATTATCTGTGAAGATATTATAATCTTCTACTTCATCCACGATGACATCAGGATAAAAGGATGTAACGTGTTTTTCGATCAAATGTACAAGCGCTCGTGGACACACGATAAAGAAAAGAATTTCTCCTCCTAGTGCTGCATATTCCATAGAGAGGAATGGTTGCCCATTCCAATGGCGACTGAAGGCTGTGGTATGAATACTGTGCATTGCCTGATACAGATGATCCATAACACCCAGAATTTCTCGAAAGTCCTGTCCTGTAGAGAAGCGTTCGGAATCTGCTTCTTTGTCTTCTTTGCTCTCTTTCATAGGAACGAGAAGCTGCAGAAAAACGAGATCTTCTTCTCTGCGTCTATCTGCAAGAATTCTCAGAATCCACAGCGTCAAAAAGACCCCTAAAACAGAGAGAATTAGTGCCGTTCCTAGCAGCAAAATTATGAACATAGGTGTATCCTACCATTGTAACAGATTCTGAGCAGTTGCGATAGACCAGATTTCCTTACAAATGCTAGTTCTATGCAGTTTTGGGAGCTATTCAGTCACAGAGGCATGAAGACGGTCTGGAGAACCTTTATAGCCTATATGTTTGGGAAAAGCGGAAGGAGACGTGTTCATGGATTAAGACTGTTTTACCATTTGCGTCTTCTGGTGATGCTTCGTTCCACAGAACAAGTATCCAGGATTGCCAGACGATCGGAAGTGAAAATTTGGGTGGATGGCAACGAAGCATTTATTCGTTTGGAGAGACTGATACGTCATGCAAAGCATACGATCATCATCCAAATGTTTATTTGGAAAGACGATGCGACAGGGAAGCATATTGCATCGCTACTTATTGATGCTGCCAACCGTGGAGTAAAGGTGGATATTGCAAAAGATTCTACTGGAGATGTTTTTGAATTTAAGCAAGATTTTCTTACGACTCAGAAAAATAAAAGTGGTGTCTGGCATACATTTTGGAAGCATCCCAATATCAAAATTTCCTACGATAATTTACAAGATCATTCCAAGGTCTTTATTTTTGATGATCAGATTTTGTTACTCACTGGCATGAATATTGCAGATGAGTATCGTAACGATTGGCATGATTACCTTGTGGAATTACGTGGATCTGGCTTTGTAGAAGATTATCTCACTGGAGAATCTATCAATAGAAAAAGTCATGTTCTTTTGCGAATGAATAAAGAAGATCGCAAAGAAATTCGCAATACCATTCATCAGCTACTTACCCAAGCCCATTCCTTTATTGTGGCAGAGTATTGTTACGTATCCGACTTGCAAGTAATAAAACTACTAGCAAAGCGTACTCATGATGGAGTGAGGGTAACGCTTATTCTCCCTCGCAAGACAGACTTACATAACAGTGCCAATATGCAGGCAGTGCAATATCTTCTTACCCATGCAAACACGAAGAATCTTCAGGTATTTCTCTATCCACGCATTGTTCACGGAAAAGTACTTCTTGTAGATCGTTCTATTGCTTTCATTGGTTCTGCCAATCTCATGAAATCTTCACTCGATGATATGGGTGAACTGAATGTACTTATAGAGGGGAAGCACAAAAGCGCAGTACGAAAACTGCGTAGTGTTTTGCGATCGGACATTTTACAAAGCGAAGCTCTCCTCAGTCCGCCTCGCCTACATGCTATCGGAAGATGGCTTGCGTGGATTGGACTCTAGTCCTTACTTTTGCCACATCTTCCTTGCCTTGAGGAGATTTTCAACCATTTCTACGAGGGACTTGATAGTCATTTCACTTTTGATGAAGTAATCATCAGCGCCAAGTTGTAAAGCTCTCTGCTTGTTTTGTTCGTCACCAAAATTTGTGAGAACAATAACAGGAAATGTTCTCTCTGCTTTTGGAAACTTCTCCAATACTCCAAATCCATCAAGGCCGGACATGTGAAGATCGACAAT
>CAZLFU010000159.1:0-2532 GCA_964558895.1 uncultured Candidatus Peribacteria bacterium | reverse complement strand
CTGTAGTGTCATCTGGTGCTATGCCACGTAAGTGAATCCCCCGCTTTACACGTTCTGCCACATACTCCTCGTCATATTCTGGCCAGTACGTACGCACCACTTCCGAATTGGCAAAATTGAGCAATTCCGATTCTGCAGAAAGTGTATCTGCATAGACACGATGAATCCCCTCCAATCCCTCATAAAAACGCACTCTGGGTCGACGGAAATTCGTTCCCTGCAACGCACGTAGTTCTGGGAGAGATCTCTCCAACGCTTCTGCATTCTTGCGTGCTTCTACCCCCACATATTCCGGCGAAACTGGTGCATACCACTTGGATCGTACCTTCTTTACCTTGGTAAAGTATCCGCGGTGCACCAAGTCTTCCAACGTGTTGTACGTGGTAATACGATTGTACCCCGTACGTTTGGAATAATCGGATGCGGGTGCATGCCCTATTTGTAACCCCTTCAAATACAACTTCGCTTCTCTATCGGACATGCCTATAGCTTCGAGAATATGTTGGAGGTCTTTGGCCATACGAACGTATGATAGCAAGTTGTTCTTTTCCTCGACAACTAAAAAGCTATCAAAAGATTTTCCCAAGGTAACAGAATAAAATTTTGGCTTTAGTAAGCCATTTCTTTGAGTGTTTTCCTTGTTGTAATTTTTTAGAACAATTAAAAAATTTGTTCAGAAATAGCTTGATTTTGCAAAGAATGAATCGCTAAATACGCAGGTATTTTACTTCTCTCTTCCTACTTTTCTCATGACGACCACTAGTAGCGTGCTTCTAGAAGAAGCGAAGAAAAAAGCAGCCAGAGCACAGATGTTACACAGTGATACTGCAGATTTGGATTTTCTCCCCGCATTCAACTCTGTGCACGACGTGCAGGAATTTGCCAAGAAACATGGAGTAACAGTGGTCGACCTCACCTTTACGGATGTGCCTGGTACACTGCAGCACACCTCCTGCCCTATTCGACAATTAACAGAAGATGATTGTGAGATGGGATACGGATTTGACGGGTCTTCTATTCGTGGATTCCAAGAAATTCAAGAATCTGACATGCTTTTGATCCCAGATATTAAAACAGCATTTCTGGATAACTTTTCGACAGAACCTACTATTTCTGTGATCTGCGATGTCAAAGATCCAACAACAGGAGAGATCTACAAATCCAGCCCACGATCGATTGCCAAAAATGCTGTCGCTGCACTCCAGAAGAGTGGCATTGCCGATACTGCATACTTTGGACCAGAGGCAGAGTTCTTCATCTTTGATTCTGTGAAATACGATCAATCTGCAGGAGCTGCTCACTACGCAGTAGACTCCATCGAGGCGATCTGGAATACAGGAGAACAGGAAGAAGGAAGTAACTTGGGGTACAAAATCCGCCACAAGGAAGGCTACTTCCCTGGGCCGCCAATGGATCGCCATCAGGAAGTGCGTGCTGTGATGGCACGAGAAATTGAGAGAGCGGGCATTCCAATCGAGAGCTTCCACCACGAAGTAGCAACAGCAGGACAAGCAGAAATTGATATGCGCTTTGCAGATCTCCTCACGATGGCAGATAGTCTCGTTCGTTATAAATACATCGTACGAAACGTGGCATACCGCTATGGCAAGAGTGTAACTTTTATGCCCAAGCCAATCTTTGGAGATAATGGATCTGGCATGCACGTCCATCAGAGCCTTTGGAGGAACAATGCCACCTTATTTGCCGGTGAGGATTACGCTGGCATGAGTGAGACAGCGTTGCACTACATTGGAGGAATTTTGAAGCATGCTCCTGCCATTTGTGCACTCACCAACCCAACGACAAATAGCTACAAGAGACTTGTGCCAGGGTTCGAAGCACCGGTGAACTTCATCTATTCTGCACGCAATCGCTCTGCAGCTATTCGCATCCCCATGTATCACTCACATCCAAAGGCAAAGAGAATAGAAGCTCGTTTCCCAGACTCAACGTGCAACCCCTACCTCGCGTTTGCAGCGTTGCTCATGGCAGGATTGGATGGCATCAAGAATGAAATTGATCCAGGTGAGGCAACAGACAAGAACTTGTACTCCATGAGCGAATCCGAACTCGCCAAGATTCCTCATGCTCCAGCATCTTTGATGGATGCCCTACGAGCACTCGAGGCAGACCATGAATTCCTCACTGCAGATGGCGTGTTCGAAGAATCGTTCATCGAGGATTATATCGAGGCCAAGAAAGCAGAAATTATGGATTCCAACATGAGGCCAACTCCTTGGGAATTCTTCCGCTATTACGACGCGTAAAGCCAAGAAAATACTGTTTTGAACCCTGGAATACATTCCAGGGTTCAAAACACAAGTGAGGCGACACTTCTATATCACATCAAAACAATTCCATAACGCATTTTACACTACCATTACTTCTGTCCGCTTCTCATGCGAACTTTCTTTCCTCATTGTCATCCTGAGCTTCCTTTTGTCATCCTGAGCAAGCCTGTCCTGAGGTATCGAAGGGTCGAAGGATGACAATCCTTTCCACTTTCTTTTGACGCAAAAGAAAGTGGAGAAA
>CAZLFU010000158.1:0-2547 GCA_964558895.1 uncultured Candidatus Peribacteria bacterium | reverse complement strand
TTCGACGCCCTTGCTCGCCAAGATGCGTGACGGAATTTTTTCGAGGCGACACCAATAGCAACCAATGTAATTTACTCCAAACATGTCCGTGTCCGCTGCACATGTCTGAGCGCGAAGCACTACTTCAGACTTCTCCTTTCTAGCGCTCGAATGCCAAGTTGCGCAGCAATCTTGGTTGAGAGCGCGCACAGGTCTGTAAGAAAGAAGGATGGCTTTGCGCGAGCTTGCAGCGGACAAAGGCTTTTTGGTTCTTTTTGGGCTCTCAAAAAGAACAAAGAGTACTGAGAAGTATGCTGTAACGGAGGTACTAGGAAGGTACAGAAGGTTTGTACAATTAGTTATAGTTATCGCATTCATTCGGCAGCGCATAAGAGCTTATGCAAATTTTGATCAAAATTATTTACAAAAATTATTTATATGATATAAAATTATTTATGTATGCATCCAAGAGAAAAAATCATAACGCCAGAAGTAGTAGGTACTTTTTTAGATAAGTACGAAGTTCCTTTAGATCAGAGACAGCTTATGACTGATATTATTGGCATGTACCTTACATATGCTGACGATCCGCCTGAATTTGCAAAAAGAGCTCGTGTGTATACTGAGACACAGAATGTTCATCCTCTTGATGCACAAGCTGCACTTAGAGTATTTGGTAACGTTCGTAATGATATTCACTCTATATTGAGTAGGGTTTCTAAGGCGAATTAATACAAGATGAGATAAGCCTATTCGAATTGCTGGCTATTAGCGCCGAGTTCATTTGGCAGCGCTTTTTCTACCTCAAAAACTCAGGCAACAGCAGTGGTGGTTGAATATCTGGCAATGCTTCGATCAACTCCATATCTTCGAGGGTGACTTTTCCAATGTAGAGCCGTGAGAGATCTCCTTTGTCTTCTATAAATTTTTCGATGGCGCGAAGTCCACGGAAGTACACAAGCCCTTTGGTAAATCCTCCATGGTCTTCTGTGTTCGTGAGCCCACGTTTCACATCAATCGTCTTTGTAATTGCTTTCTCTGGCCTATAGCCCAGTTCTTCCTCTAGATATTTTCTGGTTTCGGCAAATGAGTGGGTACTGCTATATTCCACTGCAAGCACACTTTGAGCTGGCCCAAAACGTTTGGGGTGCAACGCTGGTAACACTCTATTTTGGTTGAAAATTGCGAGTCCTTCCTGCGTATCCAAGTAGTTGGCACATCCCCTGCGTAGTATTTCGTACGGCTGATGATTTCCATTCTCTGCGGTGAGCACATGCGTTTCTATTTCATGTGCGATGAGCGCATCGATATGTGCCTGGGAAAACGTTGCACCATCGCGTAGATAAATATACGAAGACCCAACGGTACAATCTGCGACAAGTTTCGGACGGATAGTAACTTGCCAGTTATGGAGGCTGTATTTTTCAAGAATTTGTGAAAACTGCTTCTGTGCTTCCTCTGCAGGTAACAACACCTCCTGTGGGTCATTTCCGTCTGAGTCTGGCTGATTGTGGAGGAAGGCAGATGCTGCGCGTATCAATGCAGAGGATGGTGTTCCATAGAGCTCTTGTGATGCTTTGGTAAAGGCAAGCGCGTTCCCTCGTGCTTCGAGTAACGTGATGCGCTTGAGAAGTTCTATACGTTTCTTCTCCAGAAGAATACCCAGTGGAGACGTATCTTTGATTTCTATTTCCAGTTTCTCTTTTGCGTCATCCAAATCTGCCTGCACTTCTGGCAGTGTAAAAATAGGATTGTAGTTTTTATCTTTTGCTAGTTGCTCCCTTTCTTCCGATAGATTGGTAGGCTTAAGGTGCTTGAGAACAAGGAGGTCGCGATCTAACTGTGAGAGAATTTTTTCGAGTGCACGGAGATCTTGTTTTGCAGAAGCCTGCTTTGTAGGTGCATGATCTCTGGATGGATCGATCAAAAAAGCTGCAAGGTCACGTTTGCCGATGATGGCTCGAGTATCTCTTTCTTGTTCCATCTGAGCGATGACGGTCTGGAGCTTCTTTCCGCCGAGGTTAAACTTCACTTTATACGTCTTTTCTTTTTCATCTTTAAGTTCCAATACATCTTGCTCTAGCAACTCTGCAATCAGTGATGCAGAAAAGAGAGACCGCTCTTCTTGTGGAATGATGAGTGCTGGTTCATCAATCACTACGCCGCCTCCTGCTATACTGATGATTTCTCTGGTACCGAGAACCGGCTTACCCGATGGCTCTTCCTTGGAGGAATGTACTTTTTCTCCAAAGAGATCCTGTCCAATACGCACGCCTTTCTCTGGTGAGCTTACCTTGAGTCCACTTACGCGCTCGAGGCGGCTTCGTAGGGGTGCAAGGTTTGCTATCTGTACGTTGAGACCTGCACGGGCATTGACCTCCAGGAGTGCGGGACCCATGTTTTGGTCGATGGTGATATCTACTGCCAAGTATCCAATATTGGTGATGTATTGAATTTTGGAGCAGGCAAGCAAGATTTCATCCCAGTGTGGGATAAGACTACCACTGGGAGATCCTCGATGAGGAAGCTTGGTAATCATGGAGTGAAATTGTGCGGCGTGTGTAGTAG
>CAZLFU010000157.1:0-2573 GCA_964558895.1 uncultured Candidatus Peribacteria bacterium | reverse complement strand
ATCGTCATAATAGACGTGGAGTTGGAACAGGAGAAAATGGTTTATATTTTGGACGTCATAATTAAAAAGACTTCAGAATTGCCTTTCCAATCAAGATTGGATGCTGCAGGAAGTAACGTCGTGCAGAGCCACTTCCTTGCATAGAAACTTTTTGCTTGTTTCGCAGTCTCTGGAAAAACTTCTGTACTAATGTTTCTATCGCTCTATTGCGTGCGGCAATGGCGGCTTTTCTGTGCGTGCGTGATTTCACATTCTTAATAACACTCTCGAAGAAATCGAGCCGTTCGTAGAGGCCTTTTCCACTTTCAAAATTCTGCATACTTGCACCCTGCGCATGGACTCGGAAAGTTCCCATATGCTCAGAGACGTAAAACCAGTTTGTTACTTGGAGTAGACGAATCCAATATTCCGCATCGATAAATTGCACCATTGCCTCATTGAAGCGTCCTACTTGTTTCATGACATCTCTCTTCATCATGACAAAGCTCGGCTCGCCAATCATATTGGGGTGCAATTCTCGTTGTATCCACCAGAGCAGAAATTCCATTCCGTCATACTGTTTGGATTCAATATTTTGCTCTTTAAAGTCGTGGAGAGATTCATACACGTCTTTCGTAGGCACTTCTCCTTCCAATTGATAGTAGTGTTGCATGGAGACGAAGCCAGTTTCTGGATATTCCTTGAAGACATTTATGCCTGCTTCCAAGTACCAAGGATGCCATGTGTCGTCCTGAAATATATATTGTACGTATGGTGCTTCTCCATACTGCATACAAGTATTCCAGTTTCCTCCAATTCCGAGATTCTTTTCACTTCTTTGGAAGGAGAATCGGTCGTCTTTTAGGTACTTTTCTACCATTCTCTGTACCTCAGCCTTGGAGGCATCATCATGAATCCAAACTTTAAAACGTTGCTCCGACTGGTTAAAGATGCTTTTTAGGGCTTCCTCTAGGTATAGAGGATTTGGCTCATAAGTGGGCACATAAATGTCGATTAACACATCATTCATTGGTACACTCATTCTACATGCGAATTGATATTCTCACCTTATTTCCTGGCATGTTTGAGGGACCTCTTACCGAGAGCATCCTTCGACGTGCACAGGATGAAAAGCTGCTGAGTATTCATTTCCATGATTTGCGTGAGTTTGGCCTGGGGCAATACAGACAGGTAGATGATACGCCGTACGGTGGTGGGGCGGGGATGGTGATGAGAGTAGACGTTGTGGTGCAAGCGATTGAGAACATTTGTGAGGAAGGACTAAAAGGATCAAAAGGACCTCATAGAATTTATCTGTCCCCAAGAGGCGCTCGATTGAATCAGCATAAAGTAGAAAGTATTGCACAAGATCATGACTGGTTGCTTTTGGTGTGTGGGCATTACGAAGGAATTGATCAACGTGTTATCGATGGCGGGTGGATCGATGAAGAGATTTCTATTGGAGATTACGTGCTTACAGGTGGAGAACTACCTGCGATGGTACTTGTTGATGCAGTGGCTCGTCATATTCCTGGCGTACTTGGAAAAGATGAATCCGCACAGGAAGAGAGTTTTTCCAAGGCACTCGATGGCAAGAAAGAATATCCTCACTACACACGGCCAGAGGAATTTCGAGAGCTCAAAGTTCCCGATGTGCTCCTTTCGGGGCATCATGCAGAGATTGAGAAGTGGAGGAAAGGGAATTTGAGTACTTGAGTACTTGATAAGTTGAGCTTTTCATACACCCCGGGATTAGAATACTTGAATACTAGAATACTAGTAGTTCAGTCACACTAGTATTCAAATATTCTGTTATTCAAGTATTCTATTACTCTACTACTCATGCTCACAGAATTAAAAAACCAGCTTCTCGAAAAAGGTAGAGTGGACTTCACGGTTCGCGCTCGTCCTTCTGCTCCTGCTACAAAAGTTTTGGATGTCCTGGAAGATGAAAGTGTAAAGATTGCAATTGCTGCAGCACCAGAAGGTGGTAAGGCCAATGCAGAACTCGTCAAGTTTCTAGCAGGGGAGTTTGGCGTACGGAGAGAACAAGTGACCCTGCTTGCAGGGCATGCATCAAAACTTAAATTGGTCAGAATCAGAAATTCTGAATGAATGTTGTAACTGCCTGTTTAATCTTGGGGAATTTTTCAAAGCCAAGGAGGAAGTCATTGCGCTCAATGTCTACAAATTCCTTGAGGGTTCCTTTGACTGCTTTCGCTGAGAGCATTTTTGCAAAATCTTTACTACTCGTTGAGTTGTAATACGTATCGAGTGCGGGAGTAATGAGAAGTGCAGGAGGATCTCCTGTGTTCACAAAATTGATCGGCTCTGCTTCGTTCCACTTTGGTTCTCCATAATATTCGCCAAGAAACCTCCGTGCCTGCCATCTTCCCTGTGGGAGTAGGTTGAAGTCATACACACCACTAGAGCCAATAAAGCCTGCAAATTCGAGTGTCTGTCTTGTTTGACAGCCGCCCAGCCAGTTGTGTTCTGGATTATAGGCAACAAGCGCTGCGAGCTGTGCCCCAGCTCCATGTCCAAGTAAGAGAATAGTATCTGGGTCACCTTGATATTTTGCTGCATCCCGCTTG
>CAZLFU010000156.1:0-2591 GCA_964558895.1 uncultured Candidatus Peribacteria bacterium | reverse complement strand
AGCTCAGCTGGTTAGAGCATCTCGTTTACACCGAGAGGGTCAGGGGTTCGAATCCCTTGGCGCCCACCACACTTCGCTTTTCTTAACGAGAAAAGCTACGCGTGGCCCGCCGCCTCATTTAGAGATAAAGAAGTGTGACCCGCGAAGCTTTGCAGAGCAAAGCGAAGTGGGGCATTATTATTTACTATGTATTTTGTCTATATCCTTAAATTAAAGAACGGCCAATATTATACAGGGTTTACAAGAGATTTAGAGAAAAGGCTTCTGAAACATAAGAATCACTCCTCTGCTACTACAAGTCGCTTAGGTGTTGAAGAATTAGCATTTTTTGCCTCTTTTAAGACTAAAGAGAAGGCCTTAGAATTCGAAAAATACCTAAAGTCGTCATCTGGATTTGCTTTTAGAAATAAAAGACTTATTTAGGGTTTTAGTAGTATTTGGCCCGTTTACCACTGGCTTCATACTGAGTTGTTTAGACAACAATTTTGATACTTGACAAATACTAAAAATCCATTATCATAGCAACCCTTTTTTCTTCCCATCCAAGGATGAGAACTACAAAACGTCTGCGAATCCTCGCAATCCTCAGTATTTCGGCTCTCGCTGTGCTCACTGCACACACAGTCTCTGTTGGGCTCCCAAGCGAGTCTGCTCTCGCAGATTTCCCCGCTTGTAGCGATGGAAAAGACAACGATCTTGATGGCTTTGCAGATTATCCACAGGATGAAGACTGTTTGACTCTCCATGATGAATCCGAAGGTCCAACTCACAATGGATTATTTTTGAGTCTTTCTGATGGCCTCGAAGAAGTACGCACAGGAGATTCTATTACCTACACTGTTGGGCTTCGCAGTGACAGAAAAGAACCAAAAGAAGTAGAAGTACGACTGTTTATTCCTCACCAGACAAACTTGCTCGAAATTTCCAATGGTGGAAGGCAGGAAGGTGAGTACATTGTGTGGAGAAACATCACTGTCCAGCCTCGTGCCACTCGCAACTTGTACGCAGGTGTGCAGGTGAATCCAAATGCAACTGTTGGACAACTTATTGTTGCCGAGGTTACAAGTGATGGAACGAAAAATGTAGATACTACCCGTGTAACAGATAGTGGGATGAATCTTCCTCTTCGTCTCATCGTGAATGATGGAAAAGAATTTGCAAAGCACGACGAAGAACTTCATTACAAAATCACTGTTCGCAATGATTTTGGAGCGGATCAGAATTATAACTTGCGTGTACAAATTCCAAAGCAGATAGATTTTATTGCGAGTGAGGGAAACTTTGTACACCAAAATGGAGTAGTAAGCTGGAATAATCAGGCCTTAAAAGCTCAGGAATCCAGAGACTACGTCGTCATTGCACGTGTGAAGAGAAGTGCCGAAGAGTTTGAACTTATTCGTCTTTTTGCAAGCACAGAAGATGCGTCTGCTGCAGATCTCACAACAATTCGTGATGGTCTGGGTGCTTCTGCATTCTCACTGAGCCTCAATGACGGACAAACATCTGCAATGCCTGGAGATGAATTGATGTACGAAATCGTCCTACGCAATAACGAGAACTCTCTTGCTACAGAAGTGGATGTAAACAACCAATTGCCAACCTATACCGAGTTCGTCTCTGCTACAGAAGGTGGCCACTGGACTGGTACCAATGTGCGTTGGACAGGACTTACTGTAAGCCCCCATGGCGAAAGAGTGCTTCGTGTGACTGCTCGTGTTCGTAGTGATGCACCCATGGGTGCAGCGCTTAAGAGCACTGTACTTGCACAAGGCAACCAAGCTGTAGACATCACCGATGTCGCAGAACAAGTAGTGAAAGTAACGCAAACACAAGTTCCATCTAGCGTGATGCTTCGCAAAATTGCTGATAAAAGCGAAGTACGTCCTGGAGATACTGTTGGGTATACAATCTTGGTAAAGAATACAACAGGTCGCACGCTTCATAACGTGATGGTAGAAGATCGAATGGATAACAGGTATATGAGAGTCCTTGGTGGTACCGACGGTCAGCTGACTGGAGACCGCATGCAGTGGATGATTCCTGTACTGGAAGCAGGAGAAGAATGGAGAACACACTACACAGCTGCTGTATCTCCAAGTACTCCCCATGGAATAGAGATTGCAAACATTGTCTCTGTGACAGGAGATGGTCTCGACTTTGTCTCTCTTACCGAGAAGGTACTTACCATGCAAACCAATGTAGTGGGCGAACTTCCTCCAACAGGAGCTGCCTTCGATCTCTTTATCCTCGCTATTATCGCCCTCGTTGCTGGCGCTCAAGTAACCGCTCAGAGACTACGATTACAATCCATCATTGGATAACTTCATAGAAGTAAATTTCTCAATGTCATCCTTCTTCGAGCTCAGGATGACATTGTTTTATATACAAGTTGTTGTTACTTGCTGCAGATATAACCAACCCCATACAATTTGCTCCAAGTATGATATATCAATCTCGAGCTTCCATTTGTCATCCTAAGCCATTCAATTGTCATCTCGAGCAGCCTGTCCTGAGGCATCGAAGGATCGAGAGATGATCTTCCTTTCCACTTTCTTTTGACGCAAAAGAAAGTGGAGAAAGAAAACAGTCGC
>CAZLFU010000155.1:0-2600 GCA_964558895.1 uncultured Candidatus Peribacteria bacterium | reverse complement strand
ATCTAAGCGGGAAGCCCCTCCTAAGATTGCGTTTCTCCATAAGTCCGCCGGAAGATGACCGGCTAGATCGGCCACAGATGTACGCACGGAAACGTGTTCAGTCGAGTGGTACGAATGGACAATTGAACGTTTTTCCTTACTACTGTTTACGTGTCACAAGTCATGTTTCGTACATGACAAGAGCGAGCAAGATGTGTTCACTTCTTTACACAACTTCGATCTTTCAATCTTGGTGCCTCAAGCGACGGGGGTACACCTGTTCCCATTCCGAACACAGCAGTTAAGTCCGTCAGCGCCGATGGTAGTTTCCCTTTGGGGGTGCAAGAGTAGGTCGGCGCCAAGATTGAGAGATCGATCGTTGAAAATATGAATCTAGAATTAAGAATTATGAATTCACAGCAATTTATAATTTTTTTTCATGCATTGAAATATTTTTAAACTGACGAAACGACAAACGTTACGATCGCGCTAGCGATAAGTACAACAATCAATCCAATCATTCCGTAGACAATTGCATTGCGTGCGTTTTCTCTTTGGCCTTCGCCTGTTCCTGCGCGGATTACTGCAACAATGATCACGATCACAGCAATAAGTCCCAAAAATCCTAAAACAGTATTGATGATGTTGATAATAACAAGACGCAGATTGGATCCTCCTCCACTCACGGTTGGTACATTCCCTAGTCCACTTAAAGCCGCAAAGACTGTTTTTGGTATGAGAGAAAGTACAGTGGCGATGAGAAACTTAGTAGAACTCATAGCATCATCATACTGTGAAAATTTTTGGAGAAATAGTTGAATTCTATAGATACTCGTAGCAGAATCTCCCGCTGTTTCCTCTACTGAATATGTTAGATAATTCAAGATATGATACAACACGTGCAGAAGAAGATTTTTTTAGAGCTTTGGCTGCAGCTGGAGCTGCTTTTAGAGGAAAAAGAGATAACACAAGAACACAAGTCGCAGAGAGTCTAGGGGTTAGTGATGAAAATGTAACATTAAAGCCTGCGAAAACTGAGGGAGAGAAGGATGCAGAAACTTCACCAGCTGCATAATTTTACCCGTTTGCAGTAGTTCCTGATTGCGAGGTTGGAGATGAATGCACAAAACAGTTGTGACCATGCTACGCAGGGTTCCGCAAAGAGTGTTACAAGCGTTTAGCAGGGCTATGCCACCGATATAAGCCTGTAGCTTCACGTCTTACAAAAATTAACTTGCATTCGCACCATAGATAACGTAATAATACCTCATGGTACAGACTGAGAGTCAGACACAGGAACTCGCAGAATTACATTTCCACTTGGGGCAATCCGTAGAGCCTCATATTTTGTGGAGTATTGCGCACGAACAGGGGATTCGTCTCCCTTCCAAGAGTTACTGGGAGTTCTACGATTTGGTCACACTCAATAAGCCAAATGTATCATGGGATGACTATCACAAGCTCTTTCAATGGACGGAGCTTATTCAGTCTTCGCCTGTATCTATGGAACATACAGTTTACCAAGTGATTAGTGGTGCGTATCGAGCGAATAACATTACGTTGCTCGAGCCGTCATTTAACCCTATGTACCGCAATCGTGGAGGAGAGCGAGATCTCGATCAAATCATCTTGGCAGCATTGCGCGGTATGGAAAAGGCACTCGCCGAGTATCCACAAGTTCGTGCGGGGCTTATTTTCCTGCTGGACCGCCGTTTACCATTCGATCAGAACAAAATTATTGTGGAGAAGGCTATCAAATATTGTCACCGTGGTGTGGTTGGCATCGACATCGCAGGACCAAAGGGCGATGGATTTAAATATGAAGATTACACAGCGCTCTATCATCTCGCCCGGGAAGCAGGCATCAAAACTACTGTGCATACTGGAGAAGATGGAACAGATGAAGAGATGGCACATGTTCTCTCTGTATTACCGCTCGATCGCGTGAATCATGGGTTTAGAGCATATTCCTCGCAGAAAGTTATGAAGGATCTCATCAAAAGAGATCTCACATTGTGTATGTGTCCTACTTCTAGTTTTAGCCTCAAGTTTTTCACAGATGGAGATCACTTCCGAGAAATTATCCAAACTCTTTGGAAAAATGGTGTGAAATTTTGCATGAATACCGATAATCCAGCGATGCTCCGTACGAACCTACGTAAGGAGATCAATCTCTTGCGAGAACATAACGTGTTGGATGAAGATCAGATTAAGCAAACAATTGATTGGGCCTTCCAGGCTTCTTTTGTGGATCGCAAACGTGAATCGAATCTTTATCTTTAATTTTTCTAACCGTGCTTTCCTCCGATTCTCTTTCGGCACAAAAAATTTCCTCATCTGTAGGGTTAACCTTCGATGATATTTTGCTCATACCAGGCTACACAGATTTTCTTCGTGAAGAAGTAAGTCTCTCCATGCAATTGCATTCAACTATTCAGTTACAGTTACCAGTCATTTCCGCGCCAATGGACACAGTTTCCGAGGAAAAAATGGTAATTGCAATTGCGCAGTCGGGCGGTATTGGGGTACTGCATCGCAATCTAGAAGTAGAAAAACAGGCAACTATGGTGCACGCAGTAAAAGAGGAATCGATTCACGATAGACACTCTACGTTGGATACC
>CAZLFU010000154.1:0-2638 GCA_964558895.1 uncultured Candidatus Peribacteria bacterium | reverse complement strand
GACTCTCAGTAGTTTTCCTCGCATCATATGCTTTGCTCAGAAGCGACTCTATTTGTTCACGGACGAATAATCGATTCTGATCGGTTAGGGTCACTTTTTCTGCCTTTAAAATCCCTTCTGCAATACGTAATCCATAAGAAAGAAGTGCTTCTCTTTCATAAGTTAAAGCACTCATCTGAGCGCTTGAGCTAGCCGGAAATTCCAAAGTAGAAGTCATACGTATAGTGCCGCAAGATACTCGCAACAGCTCTTTGTGCAAATTATTTCTGTTATAAATCTACACATGCTTAAGCTTGGCATGATCCAAAAACCACCGCATTACCGCCTGCACATGCACCCATCTCGTCTTTTTTTGCCTCTTACGGCTATATTCCTCTGCAAATTTAAGCGCATGCATCACTGCTTTTTCTTGATCCATCGTGCCTTCCTCAAACCCAAAATATGGTGCTATGCAGTAGGCATAATCCTCTACTTCCATTGCGAGAGATTCGCGAGATAAAGCATCTTGTTCCTTCACATCCGGAGATACTACCCGAACAAATTTTGTATGCAAGTGAAAATTTACTCACAGCCAGATATACAAGAGAGCTGTGAATAACTGTTTCAATTGCTTGTATTGTTTTTCGTAAGAAGTAGAAAACCATCAACGAAAAACGATTACATTATTTCTCAAAGCTTGAAACTCAAAACTCAAGGCTTATCTTCAAGGAGCATAACGCTCTCCCCTTCTTTCACTCACAGTGCAGCTAGCATGGCGTGCTGTACCAATAGTGTACTGCTCGCAGTTATTATTCACTTTTGGTTTCTGCTCCTCTTCCACCGCAGCAGGACGCAGTGGGAGAGGCACCTGCTCCTCTATCACTTTCTCTTCTTGGCAATCTGCAACGTACTGAGAGAAGATTTCATCAACTGTGTTAAAGACAAGTTCATTATTGGTGATAGAACGAAGGATTTTGGGTCGAAGTTCGGAGAGAATTTGCATTCTTGCTCCACATCCCAAGGGGGCTCCTTCCATAGGAGCAGCAGGATCTACTGGTGCTGCAGAGCGAAAGTCTGGTACACGGGTGCGACCACGGAAAACACGCTCAACGTTGGCACGTTGAAAGGTTTCTGTCGGCTTGATCATATCTTGCAGCTGCGCAGTAAGAGGAAAATCATCGGCGTACAGGACAGATCCTGCACCAGCCATGACTCCAACAATAGCGCCACAAACGGCAATTCCTAAACCTTGTTTTTCCATGGGAGAAAAATGAAAATGATGTAAATGTTTGTTTGTTCTTTGTTATTATATACTAAAATGTAAATTATTGCAAATACCTCCAAATTATTGACATAATTGACAAATTAAATAAAATACAATTAATTGAATACTGAAAAAAACTACCAATCGGCTTTTCAAGAGCATTTAGCAGGAAGGTTCCACTATATGCCTCATATAGATCCAAAACGAGCTGGTTTGCGACTTGATGATCATCAACAAGATGCAATGCGTAACATCTATGATGGATTATTACTCAATCACACAAGAATGTGTGCTGTAGCAAGTTGTGGATCTGGCAAAACACTTGTAGAAATAGCTGCCATTTCGGCATCGCAAGCTGCAAAAGAAGCCCTAGGAATTAATGGCAAAAGAAAAGATATTCTTATCACAGAAGAACGAGCAACTGTACGAGGTATCCGTAGACAATTTGAAGATCTGGGAATAGAAACTGGAATCTGGTCTGGTGGAGCAAAGGAGTTGGAACCATCAATTATTGTTGCTGGCATACAAGCAATCCAATGTGCAAAAACTAGAAACCAATTGCGCACTCATCTACCAAAAGGGACTTTAGATTTGGTAGTGTTAGATGAGGTGGATAAATTCCTCACCTCAGGTCGGATAAAAACTGTTGATTACTTACACCCTCAAATAGTAACTGGTTTTACAGCAACAGAAGAATGGCCAGATCAACGTCATATTTCTGATACGTATGGTCCTATTGTAGATAAATTACCACTGCTTGAGGCGCTCAAAAGAAAAATTAATGCAATGCCAGAAGTGTTTTATTATGAATCAGAAATTCGAGAAGAGGACATAGAGGTACAAAGTGGTGAGTACGACCAAAAAACCCTCAATGCTGCATGGAAGCATGCAGAACTTCATCTTGCTATTCCAGAGCTATACCGATCTATTCTTCCTGAACATCGAAGAAAAGAATGTCCTACACTTATTTATGTACCAAGTAGAGATCTCGTCACAGACACAGTAGAATCGATGAATGAAGAATTTGGGAGTGAGACATTTCTTTGTGCTGGTCTCACAGGTGACAACTCGACGAAAGATGTGAACAATGCAACGGATGAATTTCTAGAAGGAAATATTAATGCACTTGTACTTTGTGAAATGGGAGGACGAGGAATGAACTTGGAAAATGCAAGATTGCTCATAGATGCATTTCCTACAAAATCTCTCAATAAGCTAACGCAAAGGCACGGTAGAGTACTACGTAAAATACGACCAGGTAGCACACTTTGGAAAAAAGGATGGAGAAAAAATGATGCTTTTATTGCGCAAATCATCCCAAAAACGTATCGAACAAGACCTGCTTTATTTCACGACATTGTTGGCGGTTACCAGCAATTTCAAACAATACGAGGT
>CAZLFU010000153.1:0-2647 GCA_964558895.1 uncultured Candidatus Peribacteria bacterium | reverse complement strand
TACACGACTTGGAGAGGAAGGGAATCGACCCCAGCGGGTGGCTTTGCGCTGACAGTCACGTTGCTCATAGCAACTGTATCACCCATCTGCACAAACACCGATGCGTTGGCTTGCATGGCGATCATCCCCGTTTTGACGGTGATGGTCTCGTCGCCAAGAACGAGAGAAAATTCTTTTTGCTGATGTTTCATAGAAAAGAAGAAAGAAATAGAGATGTTCTCTGTTCTCTCCTTGGAGGGACTTACCTATCAATTTCTTCTCTGAAGATGCTGATACGTAAATCCGATGAGGAAGAGAAAAAGAGTACATTTTCCAGTATACCATCATTCTTTTTCTTCTTTTTGCATTGCTATTGACAAATATTATAAATATTCTATAATTTTATTATAGAATCAAAACTACCATTATCGCCTGTTGTTGTAAATCCTTTTACTCATGCCGATGGGCCAGCTCGTCCTGTTTCCGAATTTCCATCTTTTATCTCTAATCCACTTGTCGTTGATATCTCAAGTGTTGTTGCTGTTAATGCACTGAGCGTTCTTTCTCTGCGCGATCAGCATGCATTGCTTCAGCAATCACTTCTGTTTCGCCTTGAGCAATTACGCCCCGCTACCGCCATCGATGCCTCAGTTCTTCTTCCTATTATTGATGCGTATGAGGCATTGCTACAATTTGAAGGAGAACATGGTTTACGCACTTTTCTTCCTCCAAATCAACAAGATGATATGCTCTTTGAATCGCATCAGCTTTCTGGTCGTACTATTTATCTTCTTGGAGAAAATCATTACAATCCTTCTTCACTTCAGAAACTACGTTTGCTTATTCAAGAGCTGAATGGAATATCCTGTGCCGATATTCTTTTGTGTACAGAAACTGCCTCATTCAATGCATCTTTTTCTGTAAAATTGCGTATAGCTCTGCAAGATCATTCTGTTGTTTTGCAGGCAAGCGCAATGTATTTTTTCTCTTCTATTGCGGAAAAAATTGGCATACAAACTTGTTTTCCTGTTGTCAATATTCATACCATTTCTGTCTTGGAAGAATTGCATAGACAGATGAAAGATGATTTTTCATGGCTAGAGTTGTCGCATATTATTGCCTTTTTTGTGTCAATTCTTGTGAAAGATGCAATGAATAATACCATTCAAGACCCCTACCAATTCACTGCGAGCGTTCTTTGTGATTATGTAGGCTTATTGTCTTTTGATCAGCAGACTGCAATCGATGGTTATACTTTTTTACAAAGAAACTCATCTTATTATGACGCATTATCTCAATCTAATCTTTGCGCAAGAATGAGAGCTCTTTCTGCTCAGCAGACATATTCCAATATGACAGCCATAATAGAAGATCATCCTCGCACAACACACATCATCTGTATTGCAGGAAGAAATCACATTCCAAGTATTTGTGAGGGGTTAGGGATAGCGTCTTCGTGAGCGTTTTTATACTTCGAAGAGTTCACTACGCTTGAGCATGAGGTAGCAACCACCAATGAGAATGATAAGTCCGTAGGTTGAAAACTCAGGAACATCAACAGGCGGTGCCCCGCCTCCGCCTCCTCCACCACCTTCCTCACCCTGTCCACCTGTTCCTGTTAGGCCTGAGATGATCCAGTTTCCACCTGACACACTGACAGTAATGCCACTCGTGTCAAATCCTCCGTTGGTCGAAACAATCGTACCACTTGTATTAGCAATAAAACTCCAGTTATCGGATGATGTACAACCAATCGTGGATTTTCCTGAACAAATGCGAACTTGATTGTGACTTGATAGCTTCGGAATATACATTGTGTAGATATTTCCATTTGAACCAAGCTCTGAAACTGTCGGATGGAACACTGCAGCAGACGTTACAGGATCTACATCTGCGTAGAGTGTAGCAAAACATGATGACTGACCAGAGATTTGAGTGAGTGTTACTTCAGAAAATTTCACACCAGATTTCTTCAGATAAATGTCCGTAGGGACTCCTTCAGGAAGATCGCCATACGTAATTTGAGCATCATCACTTTTTCGATACATTGTGACTCCAGTTGGTAAGCTATTCGTTTGAAAAGAACATTTATTTCCTGTTGTACATTTCCCTCCAAAACAGTGCCCAGTACGACACTGACTATTTGTACTACAAGAATTACCAGGAGCAACACCTTGACACTGTCCGCTAGAACATAACCCTGATGTGCACTGTCCGTTACTTGAGCATGCAATACATTGATTTGAAACGCAAGCTTTTTGATCGGAGCAATCAGATTCGACGGAACAGATGGCTCCGCCTGATGTATCTGCAAAGCCTTGAGCGGCAATATTATACGTATTATTTGCGAGCCCATGAATAATCCAATATCCATTTTTTACTTCGACAGAAATTCCTGTTATATCACTATTTGTCGATATAAAAGATCCCTCCGCATCTGCTACGAATAACCATGTATCAGAACTAGTACAACTTGCACTTGTTGCCGCACATACGCGTAAGCGATTGTGAGAGATGGATTTTGGCACATACAAATCAAAGTTATTCTCAGCACTAAAATGAAGGACATTTGTAGCACCGTCAATGATACTTGCATAGAAGTAGGTAAGCTTTGTCGTTAGGTTTGTCTCAGCGCCTTTGATGTTTGTAAGGTCGCAGTTTACATTGA
>CAZLFU010000152.1:0-2718 GCA_964558895.1 uncultured Candidatus Peribacteria bacterium | reverse complement strand
TTTCAGAGGCTCGTAAATATCGCCTCAATCTTACGATCGCACATCAGTACATGGGGCAGCTTTCGGATACCGTCCGCAAAACTGTTTTCGGTAACGTAGGTTCTATGATCAGCTTCCGTGTCGGTGCAGAAGATGCACAAATCCTCGCAGGGGAATACAGCCCTATTTTCAAAGAGCGAGACATCATCAATCTCGGCGTGCGCGAGTTTTATACCAAAATGTCCGTCAATGGAGAACTACGCGAAGCATTCTCCGGCCGCACACTGCATTCCCCAGAAACAGAGAGGGACTTTACGCCGGAAATCATCGCCCATTCGAGGGCGCAATATTGTCAGCCAAAATCTGCAGTAGAAGAAATGTTGAAGAAATGGGACGAAGCTGCATCGGAGCCACCAAAAGGAGATGAAATTGCTTTAGAAGAAAAGTTTGAAGAACCACTGATTTAAGGGCAAGGCTTTAAGCAAATCCAATAAAAGGCGTACTTGATGTACAATCCGCACATGCAGAGCACTTGTGTCAATTGCAGTAACGCGTTCGATATCACTAGTGAAGATGAGTACTTTTACGAGCAACTATCACCCATTATTGACGGTAAAAAATATCTCATACCGTTACCCACACACTGTCCCGATTGTCGGTTGCAACGACGCATGGCCTATAGAAACCAGATCTATGTCTATTCTAGGCAATCGTCTTCGACAAAGAAGCCAATCTTCTCACTCTATACGGAACAAACATCATTTCCTGTGATCGACAAAGATGAATGGTGGAGCGATGCATTCGATGCGACGATCTACGGTCGGGATTTCGATTTTTCTCGTCCATTTTTCGAGCAATTCGCAGACCTCAAAAAGGTCGTACCTCACTTCTCTATTTCCGTAACGAATACCGAGAACAGTGAATATTGTAACAACGGATCTGAGCTAAAAAATTGCTATCTAGTTTTTAATACCTCTGGAGCAGAAGATTGTATGAATGGTGAAGGAGTTTGGTATTCGAAAGATTGCTTAGACTGCTACCAAACAGTAAACTCGGAACTGTGTTACGACTGCACCGACTGTAGCGGATGCTATAACTTACAGAGCTCAGAAGGTTGCGCAAATTGCAGCGATAGTCTTTATCTCTTAAATTGTCGTTCCTGCAAACATTGCTTTGGCTGCGTGAATCTACGGAATAAAGAATATTGCATTTTTGGAGAACAACACACCAAGGAAGAATACGAAAAGAAAATGCAGGACTTTGATCTTTCGTCCTACTCACAAAGAACCGCTATCGCAGAAAAAATAGAACAATATTTGCTAGGGCATCCGAGGCCACATATCCGAGGGAACCAGATCGAGGATTCGACTGGTGATTCTCTAACCGAAACTCGAAACGTCCAAGAAAGTTATTTTATTCAGCAAGCAGAGCATGTGAAATTTGGCTGTTACTTAAACAAAGGCAGTAAAGATTGTATGGACCATACGCTGATGGGAATCCGCTCAGAATTACTCTACGAATGTAGCGTATGCGGTTATGATTCTCAGTGCCTGCGCTTTTGCTACAACTGCTGGATTAGTAACGCAGAACTGATGTATTGCTGGTTATGCCGTTCTACAAGTAACTGCTTCGGTAGTATCAGTCTCAAGAAAAAACGCTTCTGTATTTTGAATAAGCAATACACGGAAGAAGAGTACAAGTTGCTCGTTCCTAAAATTATTGAGCATATGAGACAAACGAAAGAATGGGGAGAATTTTTCCCATTAGCTCTCGCACCGACTCCCTATAATCGTTCTTTAGCACAGCGCTTTTTTCCAAAAGATGAACAAGCGGTAACCCAGCAAGGACTGGAGTGGTATCAGGAAACGCCGCCGATAAGTGATGTCATCATCGAATCCCAGCACCTGCCAGACCGATCTGCTAGTGCCAGTGAATCTATTACAACTAAAAGTGCTCTTTCCGGCAGACCATTTCGTATCTCCGCACAGGAGATCAAACGCTGCCAACAAATAAATGTTCCTTTGCCACGCACAGCGTACGACGAACGAATGGAGGCACGAGCACGCAAGTTAGGCGGTGTGCACCTCTATGTCAGGCAATGTGCAAAAACTGGAAAAAACATCATGACAACCTATCCTCCAGACACTCCTTGGATTATCTGGGACAAAGAAGAATATGACCGTGTGTTTGGGTAGTAATCCCAATCTGATTATTTTTGATAATCTGGGAGGAGGCGCTGAATACTTTCCTGGTTTCTTTTATCAACCATAGTGGTATCCAAAAAATTTGTATTGAAATCAAAAAGTTGTACAAAAAGCGAAAGAAGTAATGGAAAACAAAGAAAAACGTACCCCCATTTTTTATGGAATACGACCGTAATTATTCCTGCAATAAATAAAAGAAGTAGAGTGGAAGGAAAAAGGTAGAGTTTCCAGGCTCCTTCCAATTGATCGCTATAATAATCGTAAATTTTGCTCGTAAGCAGAAAGGTAATGCTGACCAAATAAAGATCAACGAGACAGAGGAGGGTGGTAAAAATAACTGTAAAGATTCGCATAGTGATATCAGTGACTCTTGTTATTAAATGATTTTATTTATTACATGGAGCCGCTTCGGGGATTCGAACCCCGGACCTACCGCTTACAAGGCGGTTGCTCTACCACTGAGCTAAAGCGGCGACGTACAAAAGAACAAAAGCGTACGCAGTCTACAAGTGAGTCCCTATAATCTACAAGCCAA
>CAZLFU010000151.1:0-2731 GCA_964558895.1 uncultured Candidatus Peribacteria bacterium | reverse complement strand
TAGCAAGGAGCAGGCAGAAGTAGTGCTTCGCGCTCAAACATGTGCAGCGGACACGGACATGTTTGGAGAAAATTACGTTGGTTTCGCTGTATTAGATGAGTTTCAATGGTGCAATGCTTAAGGCGAAACTCTTCTTTTGACCAGAGTCGAATGCAATTTCTGCAATATCTCCTCTCCGAGAGACAACTGTTCCTGTTCCAAAGGTAGGATGCATCACTCGTGCGCCTTCTCCCATCGCATCATCTTGGTTTAGATCATCATCTTCGAAAGTGATGTCTTGGTTAAACTCGATGTCGATACTATTTTTATGCTGACGGAACGGCTCCAAAGGTGTTGCGCTATGAATCTTGCGACGACCTTCGTTGGAAGCCCACGAAAATGCACTCAGGATTTCGTCACTTCGTCTCTCGGTTACTTCTTCTGGTAAATCATCCAGGAAACGACTGGGCGCATTGCTCTTGGTTTCTCCCCACAACATACGTGTGCGTGTGCACATCATGCGTAGATGTTTTTTGGCACGTGTCATTCCTACGTACATGATTCTCCGTTCTTCCTCCAATTGCTCTTTATCAAACAAGCTATTGGCATGAGGGAAAATTCCTTCTTCACATCCTGCGATAATCACATGCTCAAATTCTAGCCCCTTACACAGATGCAGCGTCATCAGTGTGAGTGCGTCGTCTCGGATGTCATTCAGAGCATCTACTTCGGAGACTAGTGCTGCTTCTTCTAGAAAGCTTGTGAGAGAGAGGTGAGGGTCGAGCTGATCGTACTTATGCATAACAGAGAGAAGTTCCTGCACGTTCTGCCAACGAGCTTCGCCTTCTTCTGTGTCATCCTGTAGCCATGTTTCCATGTGAATTTTGGAGAACAGGCGCTGTGTGAGCTCCGATACCACTAGTCTAGAACTCAAATCCTGCATCTCTCTGAGGAGTCCAACAAATTGTGCAATGCGATCTTTTGTTGGTTCATTGAGTCCATCTATGTGCTCTACGTCACAAATAGTTTCCCAGAGAGTGTAGTTTTGTACCTGCGCGTGGGATTGCATTTTTTCGATGGTGGTATTGCCAATTTTTCGAGCGGGCACATTGAGAATACGAAGGAGCGAGAGCGTATCCTGTGGGTTTAAAATGATGTGCAGATAGGCGAGTACATCTTTGATTTCTTTTCGTGCATAGAATTTGACGGTTCCCACAATGCGGTAGGGGATTCCTGCACGTAAGCATGCTTCTTCGAACAAACGAGATTGTGCATTGGTTCGATAGAGGATCACTTGGCTATTGAGTGATACTCCTTCGCCTCGAAGTGTTTCTATTGCCTTGAGTGCTTCCATCGCCTCTGCACGTTCGTCACCCACTTCGTGTACGATCACCTTTGGCCCTTCTGTCCTTTCTGTCCACATTTTCTTGGCCGGTCTGTTTGGGTTTGCAGCGATGACTGCATCGGCCGCGGTGAGAACCGGTTGAGTAGACCTGTAATTCTGTTCCAGCTTGATGCGAATGGCATCTGGGTATTCTTTTTCAAATTCCAAAATGTTTCTGATGTCTGCACCACGGAAGGAATAGATAGATTGATCGGGATCTCCAATCACACACAAGTTACGGTACTTCTCTGCAAGAAGTGTGATCAAAAGATATTGAGCGTGGTTGGTATCTTGGTACTCGTCGATGTGTAAGAAGCGCCACGTTTCTTGGTATCGGTTGAGTACATCTGGGCATTCATGAAAGAGTTTCACAGTTTCCAAAATAAGATCATCAAAGTCTAGTGCATTTGCCTTTCTCAAAGCAGATTGATACCCCTTGTACGCTGTAATGACCTGTCGCATATGGTGGCTGGTTGCTTCTGCCTCTACTTCCTTTGGTGTTAATGCTTCCGATTTAAATCGACTGATGTATGTTCGCACAGAACGGGGCTTCAATTCTTTATCATCAATTCCCATATCTCGCATCACTTCTTTAAGAAGCTTTTCTTGATCATCTGAATCATAGATAACAAATGTTCTATCTCCTCCCATGTGCTCATAATCGCGACGAAGAATGCGTACACATACAGAGTGAAATGTACCCATGACAGGAAGTTTCCCAGCATGCGAGTGCCATGCTTCCAGGTTTTCCTCCTCGGTGATGTGTAAAAGCGATCGAATGCGTTCCTTCATTTCCGTGGCTGCTTTATTGGTAAATGTAACAGCAAGAATCTGCCACGGTGGTACTCCTTGTTCTATGAGATAGGCAATGCGATGTGTGAGCGATTTTGTCTTTCCACTACCTGCTCCAGCAAGGATAAGTGATGGTCCTGTGATGGATTCTACGGCTTGGCGCTGTGGTTCGTTGAGAGCGCCGAGGATAGGGTTGCTACTATGTGTAGTCTTGATTTGTACTTGGTTATTCACTGTGCAATGGTAGCAGAATTTTTGTATGAATCGATTGTTTGTTTTTGGAATTTTTGCAACTGCCCTCACCCCTGTTCGCTAATGGCGGACTTGCCCTTTCCCTGTTACCAAGCTTGCCCTCTGTCACCCTAAGTCCCTTTGTCATCTTGAACACAGCTTTGTCACCTCAAGCACCCCTTTGTCACCCTGAGGAAGCCGAAACGAAGTGAAGGCTGTCTCGAAGGGTGACTTTCCACTTTCTTTTTGAAAAGAAAGTGGAGAAAGAAAACAGTCGCTTAAGAAAAAATTCCTACGCATGCTATGGCTCACAGGGCTGAAAAGTGCAAACTCCTCGCTCCGTAT
>CAZLFU010000150.1:0-2803 GCA_964558895.1 uncultured Candidatus Peribacteria bacterium | reverse complement strand
TGCCAGTATAAATAGGATGGCACAGACGGCAGGCTTCTACCATCTGCTCTTCTATAAGGCTTGGAATCTGAAACACAGCACCACACTGAGAGCATGTTGTTTTCGCCTTTGCGTGAACCTGTGGATGAATTCCTGTCTTCATAACAGGAGAATTTTACGGATACAGAGGAGTTTTGCAAGAATTTGGTGGGGATTTGGTGGGGATTCGTGAGGTGAAGAAGGTTTGGGATAGTGTGAGGGTGAAGGGATTTCAGAGAATTTAGAGAGAGATTTCAGGGATTTCAGAGAATTCAGGGAAAAGAATTCATCTCTGAAATCCCTGAAATCTTTGAATTCCCTAAATTCTCTGAAATCCTTACAAAAAATCCCTCTCAAGCCTAAAAGAAACCTTCAAAACCTGCGATCTACGCTCCCTGCTTTCCCTTTGTCGCAGCACGCTTTACCTTTCGCTCCTCTTTCTTCAGCACTTCTACCTCTTCCTCACGAAGATCCTCTGCAGCTTCCATTACTGCTTCTTCTGCCTCTTTATCGCGCATCACAACACTCATAGTTCCCACTTTATCGCGCGCATTCAAACGCATCACAATCACTCCCTGTGTTGCACGTCCACGAGAAGGAATATCTCCAAGTTCCATACGAATGGTTTGCCCCTGCTTACTCACACAAATAAGATCGCCCTCGTCCCCTTCTTGCAAAATACACCCTCCTACAATATCCCCTGTCTTGGGTGTGAGCTGCGCTGCTTTTACTCCAGATCCACCTCTTCCTTGGAAACGATACTGATCCACAGATGTCATCTTGCCCAAACCGTTTTCCATCACAACCAAGAGGTTGCTCTTCTTGGAATCGGTAATGACCCCTGCTTCTACCACTATGTCCCCTGGTGAGAGCTTGATACCACGTACTCCCGCTGCAGAACGTCCCATGGAACGAACATCATTTTCTTTGAAGCGAATAGCTTTTCCTTTCTTACTCAAGAGCAACACTTCATCGTTGCCACTCGTTGCGACCACCCAACAGAGCTCGTCACCTTTTGGTAGCTTTTGCGCGATAAGACCAGAGCGTCGAATATTATCAAATTGACTAAGCTCTGTTCGCTTCACTGTACCTTTGTTAGTCACCATAAAGAGATGTGTCTTTCCTTCCAGTGCAGACTTGAGTACTGCGGTGACATGCTCCTCTGGCTGCAACTGAAGTAAGTTTACAATTGCTTGTCCTTTGGCGATGCGGCTTCCTTGTGGAAGTTCATACGCAGGCAGCTGGAATACGCGACCAGTGTTGGTAAAGAAAAGAAGGTTATCATGATTCATCACGTGCAGCATCGAGAGGATTTCATCGTCATCTTTAGTAGTCATACCCTTTACGCCTTTGCCACCGCGATGTTGTGCACGGAACTGCATGGGGCTCAATCGCTTCACATATCCACCAGCAGTGAGTGCTACAATCATTGGCGCATTCGGAATGGTATCCTTGGCACTAAACTGACCAACCGCTGATGAAACAATGGTGGTACGACGTGGTTCTGCGAACTTGGTTTTTAATTCGGAGATCTCCTCCTTCACGATGCCGTCAATTCTCTTCTTATCTTTGAGGATTGCTTCGCATTCGGCAATGAACTTTCTCTTTTCATCCAACTCATCCTCAATTTTTTTGCGTTCCAAACCAGCCAGGGTCTGCAAGCGCATCTGCAAAATTGCATCTGCTTGAATCTCGCTCAATTTGAACTTTTTCACAAGATTCTCCTTCGCAATTTCTTTGGTTTCACTCTTCTTAATAGTCTCTATCACCTTATCGATATCGTTGAGAGCAATACTGAGTCCTTCCAAAATATGTGCACGTTCTTTGGCGCGATCTCTTTCGAACGTCACACGACGCGTTACAACAGTACGTCGGTGATTGATAAAGATCTGGAGTAATTCCTGCAGGTTGAGAAGTCGTGGCTGGATGCCATCTTCCAAGGCAATCACGTTGTATCCAAAGCTAGATTGCAACTCGGTCTGTTTAAAGATCTGGTTGAGAACCTTCTGTGGGTAGGAATCTTTTTTGAGTTCGATAATGATGCGAATACCATCACGATCGGACTCGTCACGAATATCAGAAATTCCTTGAATAATTTTATCTTGAACAAGCCTAGCCAATTTTTCGATCATGGCCGATTTGTTCACCTGGTATGGAATCTCGGAAATGCGAATTTGGTATCGGCCTCCTCCTTTGGATTCTTCGATCTCCGCTTTTCCACGAATCACAACCGAACCTCGGCCGGTGAGATATGCTTTCTTGATCGCCTCTTTGTCGTAGACCACACCACCTGTTGGGAAATCTGGACCTTTCACAAACTCGAGCAAGTCTTCCACTGTTGCATCTTGATGTTCGATGAGGTGCATAATGGCATCGACCAACTCTGCTAAATTGTGTGGAGGAATATTGGTCGCCATACCAACCGCGATACCTACTGTTCCATTAAGAAGAAGATTTGGTGCCTTGGCAGGTAACACACGTGGTTCTTTCTTTGTTCCATCGTAGTTGGGAACAAAGTCGACTGTATTCTTATCGATATCTACGAGCATGTCCTCGGCAATACGCGTCATTTTGGATTCTGTATAACGCATCGCAGCCGCACCATCTCCATCGATGGAACCAAAGTTTCCTTGTCCATTGACGAGTGGATGACGCATGGAAAACAACTGCGCCATACGAACCATCGCATCGTACACAGCAGTATCTCCATGTGGGTGATACTTTCCAAGCACATCTCCCACTACCGCTGCAGACTTTTTGTACCGTGCTGTACTACGAAGCCCTA
>CAZLFU010000149.1:0-2870 GCA_964558895.1 uncultured Candidatus Peribacteria bacterium | reverse complement strand
CTTTCAAAAAAGGTTTCATCGTTTTGTCCAAAATGAATTCGACAATGCAAACTACCTTCAAATGCATTAATTGTTGTATGTACACTTGGAAGTATTTCCCCTGTTTTTGGATCTACATAACACTGTTGATACGGTATTCTCAAAATTGATTGTCTATATTCTTCATCTGTAAAATTTCGCAGAGCAACCATGAAAAAATAGTAATGAGTCGCCCTTGGAATTACAACTTGAAATCCAACGCACAGAAAAGTAGACTATTCCTCGCTATAAAAATATACATAATTACCCCTCCAAATCAGAAAGGATTTCCTTCATACGCTCCCAAGCAGCATCTCTTGCAGCTTTATTCGCAGGATCTCCGGAGGAATCTTCGCCTAGACGCATGAATGCATGACCTGCTCCATCATATATTTGAACATCAAATTGCTTTTGCTCTTCCGACATATGCGTTTGCGCACTGTTGATCGTTGCATTGACACGTTCGTCATTGCCAGCATAAAAACCAAAAACAGGTGCAGAAATCTCTGCGTACGACTCTGCATCCTCTGGCGAAGTTCCATAGAAAACCATCACAGCATCTGGAGCATCACTCTCTATCGCAAACTGGAAAGATTGTGCACCACCCCAACAGAACCCCGCTGTTGCTAGTTTGCCATTACTCGCTGTAATGCTTTTGGCGTATTCAGCAACTACTTGTAAATCTGCTTGAACCTGCTCTGGATCGAGAAGATACAGCGCATCACGTGCAGCATCTTCGTCTGCAAAGTCACTGGTTCGATCAAATTCTTCACTAAACCCAGAAAGAAGATCTGGTGCAACTGCAATATAACCCGCTTCCGCTACTTGATCCGCCAAACTTCTCGCCCAATCATTGAGTCCCCTATTCTCGTGAATCACGAGAACTACGGGTGCTTTATCTGCTCGCTCTGGATACACTACCCATGTATGTATTGTTCGTTCTCCATTTTGTATCTCGACCCACTCATGATGGCGAGGAGAATCATTGAGCCTATCCTCTGTTGTTCCATCACTCATTGCCTCACTCCCGTGATCCATCCCTTCCATAGGATCTACCACACTCCCTTGCTGAGCAGGAGAACAAGCAACCAAGAAAAGCACAAAGCCCAATCCAAGTTTTTTCATAGTATCTTCGAGGGTAACAAGATACACACTTGTATGCAACCTCAAAGCGATTGAAAAAAGTCTGCAATGAATTTCCCTGTGTCGCGCGGCCAGTTATGGGGATAATACTGCCCTCTGCCATCAATATCATTTTCGTGTGGGCAAAAGAGAACAGGATTATCTGCACACTCTCCATGAGAGACACATTTGAAAGCCTGAGGTTCCACAGGTACCGTCTCCCAACTGCAGGCATTCTCTTTCACTCGTTGCTCTCTATTGCGTACAGATCCACTAAATGGTGCCAACGTATCACTCGGATTATGGATAATCATCGCTGCACTGGGGCCTGCACAATTTGTCATGATAGAATCTCCTCCCACAGTTGCAGATGCACGAATGACATCACCACGAACGCAGGCAACACTATTGCTAAACCAAGCACCAAGTGAATGCCCAACAACAAAAAGTTGATCCATATCGATGCAGTATTTCTCGGAAATAAAGGAAACAAGCGCATCGAAAAATGCAATATCTCGTAGTTGCGTTGCGCCATCACCAGCATCTGCCCAACTGTAGCTGCCATTCCCATTGGAAAGCGCTGCAGGGTACACAATCACTGCATCTCTTATGTTGGAATCGAGCTTATAATAGGCTCTCACTTCCTCGTTACTGTTGGTACGACCATGAAAGGCCACGACCAATGGGATTGGATCATGGTAAATATAAGACTCTGGAATAGTAGTGAGAAACTTCCGTTCCTGCCCTTCTACTTGCAAAGACATCGCAATTTGCGAAGGAGGTGCTCTGCCACAACCAGGTGAAAAGCGAAACACAATCCCCTCTTCATCATACCGAATCACGCGCCAGATGAGGTCTGCTGCACGCGCACGCGTGAGAGTATCCCAAGGGATGTACGCGTGCTTTGGCAGAATATCATTATCATCTAGCTCCTTCACATACGGGGCAAACCAGTTGGCTCCGCCCTCTTCCGTGATCTCTCTCCCATATGCTCGTAAGATGATTTTGATCGCCTCTGCAAAGTTTACAGTTTGCTCTGGTTTGTAGGTGCCGTCTGGGTATCCATCGATGATTCCTCGTCGCTCTGCAGTACAAACATATGGCGCGTACCACGCATCTGGATTTATATCGGAAAAGCATCGGCGATTGGCAGCAGTTAAGGTATGACCTTTGAAAACGATCTTGAGTAATTCTGCTCTATTGATAGGTGCATCGGGACGAAAGGTTCCATCGGGGTACCCTCCGATGATTCCACGTTCCTGCAAACCAGAGATGGCATCGCGATAGCGAAACCACGTATCTTGTGTATCTGGAAATGGCACCGCAGTTTGTGCAAAACCTGTAGGAAGGTTACTACAGAAAAAACTAGTGACTACAAGAAGGGAAAGGGTTCTTTTGAGATGCACCAAAGCAGTGTAGCAGAAAGCGCTCTATCTGAATTGGGCATTAGCCTGAAAATAGAATTGAAATAGCGAAATCAGGAGAAGCTCGAACACTTCGCTTCACTCAGTGTAAGCTTCCATGGCTTGCCATGAGCGAGCCCCGGACACCGGGGCGAGTCGAATGGTGGGCCGGGCTGGACTCCCTTCGGCTTGCTCTGCAAGCTCAGGATAAACTTCTCGTCCCTCCCGGATACTGCTTTATCATTTTGGAAGGCTAGATGATGTCATTGAATTCTGGTGGGCCGGGCTGGACTCGAACCAGCGAAGTCTGAGACACCTGATTTACAG
>CAZLFU010000148.1:0-2896 GCA_964558895.1 uncultured Candidatus Peribacteria bacterium | reverse complement strand
TAGCTTGCTATCATATCGCTTTTTAGCATGTCATTTATTGATTCCAATAAATCTTGGTACAACTCAAGTACAAGCTCATAATCAAAAAAATCAATAGGATGCATGTGAACCAACTGGAATACTCTACCTTTCCATTCAATCATGCGACTTGATTTGGATAAAGAAATAAAATGTCCATTTGAATGGATAGAGTTACGAACAAATCCACAAAGATCGTAGAGTTCTACATATTGCTTCAAGTCAGTTTGAGAGAAAAGATAATCATAAATTTTCTTAAATGACAAAGATCTTCGACCGCGAGCCTTAAAGTTTGGAAATACGTGCGCAACAAATTTGCGCATCGACCACTCAATTCTTGAAAGGAAGAAGATAAAGAATGCATGTCTTATCATGACATCCATATTCTTAATAGCATGAATATCATTTGAGTCTGGTTTTCCCTGACCAAAGCTTGTCTTCCACCATTTCTTCTCTGTGACAGTATCCAAAACCATGCACATAAATATTTGATATGATCGCAATGTATTTCCGGCAGCAGCGATTGTTGACACACGAAGATCGTTTGGTGGATATTTTGAGACTGCCAAGTCATAACTGACCTTAGTCTTGCTAAGAAGGTCTTCAATCGTGCGGAGAATTTTTTCTTCCGGCTTCATATTACGTACGTACATTTATTAAAACTAGAACTAATTGGCTGGGGAGGAGGGCCTGCTTCGCAAGCTACGCAGACCTATTCTCCTCCAAATCAGTCTGTTTCTCTAGATTCGCAGAATTGGCTGACCAAAAGTGACGTTTCGCAAACGCATAACCCGATCCTTGCTTTAGATAGACTTCGAACGACTGCGCTTTTTGCTTATCAGTAAAGGATACAATAACTTCAATATTCCACGGAACATGAGGAGCAGTCGTTCTAGTAAGCCCACGATTATGTTCATCTATGCGTTCGCGAATGTCTTTCGTTGTAAAGCCAACATACGTCATCTGTGGATTTTTACTACTCCGAAGTAGATAAACGTTATACATAGTTGTAGGCTAGCCAATTCTGCGAAGCTTGCGAAGCAGAATGGCTGGGGAGGAGGGATTCGAACCCCCGAATGCTTGCTCCAGAGGCAAGTGCCTTACCACTTGGCGACTCCCCAACAGAATTGTTAGCCGTGAGAGTGTACAGGAAGTCTCTAGCTTCTTTCCAGAGCGCAGAAGGTGCTCTTTTTACCTAACATCAAATGGACAGCAAAAGAGGCTGCTTCCCGCAGCCTCTTTTAGTATTTCTTCCCTCTTTCTTCATTTAGTTACTTAGTTACTCTCTTTGTCATTTCCACGCATGCGATCGAAGAACTTTTTAAAACCGCTGCGCTTTCCTTCCTTTTCTTCACCCTTGTGTCCTCCTTTCTTCATCATCATGTGTTCACCACCCATCATCGGAGCAAGCATTTTTCCAAGACCAGGGCATGCAGTTTTCATAGCATCTTTATCTGCTTGCATGGATGTCTTATCCTTCTCCATAGAAGTCTTCATCGTTTCACGAAATTTTTTCTCTGCATCTTTGATCGCAGTCTTGCGTGCATCTGCATCTGTAAGCTTGAGAGCTGCTTTTACATCAGCTGTACGCTGCGTAATAGCAGTCTTATGAGCTGCAGTCATCGTATCTATCTTTGTAAGTGCAGCAGTAGTGTGTGTATCGAGAGCTGCGGAGCACTTTACTGGATCGAGTACAGCTACAGTGTCGCTTGTATCACTTGCTGCAAGTGCAACGTTTGTAAAGATGCCGAGAGAAAGAACACTCATCGTGCCGATGGAGAGAACGCGTGAGAGCGTCATAGAGATAAGGGTGAGAAATAGGAACAAACGTTAAGAAGAGATTAAGAGTGTACGCTCTATTGTATATGAACGATTAGTATGCTCGTAGTTGTCTGGAAGTAGCGGGAACCGATAACTGCGCTAGCTCTTCTTCCGTTGTATCAATATGCGAAAAGGGGCATTGAGCTGCTTGGAGTAACTCCCGTATGCGTTGAACTGCATCTGGACTTGGCTTCATACGAACATCGATAATACGTTTACTAGCTTCAGTGAGAGCTTTGCCTCGCTCTTCAAACATACGAAGCTCGGCATCATTCGTATCTACAACCTCTAATAGGCATTCTGCCTGCTCAGCAGCATCGCAGATATGACGCACAATATCTTCTGCCTTTACGCCTGGAGTCATCGGCCACTTACGAAGGTATTCCAGAAAAAATCTGGCATGAGCTTTCCACCCTTCACGTTCCATATCACGAAGATTTCCCTCTGTTGTACCGAGATCAGCCTCTAGATCAAACCCAAGCTGCCTACAGCCACGAACAACGTAGCGCACAAGATGGGCAACATTCGAATGAACACATTCATCACGAACACGCTGTAGATACGATTCCACTTCTGCTTCTGTAAACTTTTCGTTACTGCCTGTTACATCCTTCCAGTCGAGCATAAAGGGAACGAGTATAGAACATCGTGCGCTGAAATACTAAATTCTGCCAATAGAGAAGCTACTCGACTCGAAACGATGCTCTAACAACTGCTGTTACTTGTTTTTCTAGTGACGCAGTGTCATAGGTACCGTAATCGGAAACTTCGACGGAATTTACAGCTGTAATCTGCATCACACCCATAGAAGCGCCATTAAGTGAACCAAGATCAGCATCTGCACTCTCCGCAATTCTTCGTGCGCGTTCTCGTGCATTTTTCGTCGCCTCGGCAAGCATCTCAATCTTCACATCCGAGAGCTTACTGTAGTAATACTCAAGCGACGTTGTCGAGAGGAGAGCGCCTGCACTAAGAAGACTGCTTACTCCCTGTGCTGCTTTCGTCACCTTCTGTACATCTTTGGATTCCACGATGACCTCTTGGCTTAAGTTATAAC
>CAZLFU010000147.1:0-2901 GCA_964558895.1 uncultured Candidatus Peribacteria bacterium | reverse complement strand
AGAACCGAAGTGTCGTGCGGACAAGGAGATGAAAGAGCCCACATGTAAGAGAGCGAATCGGTGGGTCTGCACGCTTGAGTCTCCTCCCTGCGACAAATGGTGCTTTGTCTGTTTGATCGATGAGCGACTGCAGATCGCTGATGTGAAATTGTAGATCGCTATCGACGAAGGCGATGAGTTCTGTCTCTGCGGCATCACAACCAGTAGTAATTGCAGCACCGTATCCTTTATTTACTTCATGTGTGATGACTCTGAGTTTGGGGTACTTCGAGATGAGGCCTGCGAGAACTTCTTTAGAATTGTCACTTGATCCGTCATTTACAACGATCACCTGGCCTTCTTGTTTCACACTTTCCATCCAAGTAAAGGACTCAGCGACAACTGCAGCGATATTTGCAGCTTCATTGAAGCAGGGAAGTACGATAGAGAGACTCTTGGAATTCATGGCGACAGTCTCGCTTTCTAGGAGATTACAGTCAAGGAAGCTTCGCACCTTCATGTTTTAGTAGCCATTTTTTCTGCTGTATACCGCCAGCATATCCCCCAAGTGAGCTTGCTCCCACCACTCTATGACAGGGGATGATGATCAGTACAGGATTTGCCCCACACGCTTGTCCGACTGCTCTCATGGCGCGTGGTTTACCGATCTTCTTCGCGATCTCACTGTACGTTCTCGTCTGCCCATAGGGAATCGTAGAAATCGCTTTCCAGACTGCTTTTTGAAATACAGTTCCTTCGAGGCTAAGAGGTAGAGAGAAAGAAGTGTTCTTGCCAGAGAAGTAGGTATCAAATTCTTTCATCAAGGATTTTTTCATAATATTTTTATTTTTTAATAGACCAAAAAATACCTTGGTAATTTTGTCTTTTTCTTGATGTACGATGAGAGTGCCGATGGGAGTTTTTATGCTCGTACAAAACTTCATTATTTCTATCGTACATCTTTAGAGTGAAGTAAGTAGAGGGCTGCCAACTTCTTCTACTCCATGGCTGTCATCCTTTATCTTTCCTAGAAATCGAGAAATCGTACTAGGATCATTGGAGCGCAGTCCAAGTTCTAGTGAAGCATTTGCACCAGGTACTTCGTTATAGCGCATACGTGTTATGTTGATTTCTTGTGGTAATTCTCTCAGAAGTTCCTTAAGTGCACCTGGACGATCAGGGAGTGTAACACGTACATATCTTTGTTGTCCCTCAAAGACACGTGATCGTTCGATGACTTCACTCATTCTTGCCATGTCGAAATTGCCTCCACTGAGGATACAAACAACAATTTTTCCGCGTATCTCATTTCTCATGTCCTTCAATGCATCGATGGAGAGAACGCCCGCTGGTTCGACAACAGTGCCCTCCCGATTGTACATATCGAGCATCGTTGTACACACTCTGTTCTCGGGTACGGTCTGTATACGGACATTCTTATGTCTGCGTGCAGCCTCAAAGGTTAGCTCTCCTGGAGTGAGTACGGCTGCTCCATCTACAAATCTACTCATCGCATTTTTCTCCAGTGATACAATTCTTCCAGCCTTGATAGATGCATCCATTGCTGCTGCCTCTTTTGGCTCGATGCCTATAACCATAGTTTCTGGACTTTCTTCCGCACAATAAATAGCCGTTCCAGCAAGGAGGCCTCCTCCTCCAACTGGTACAAGAATGCGATCAATCTGTCCTCGTGCCATTTGAGATATGATTTCTACAGCCACTGTTCCTTGTCCTGCGATGACATTTGGATCATCGAATGGGTGAATAAATGTTGCTTGAGAACTTTTCTCATAAGCACGCGCAGCTGCTGATGCTTCATCAAATGTGTCTCCTACTTGTTTAATTGTTATAAAATTTCCTCCAAATCTCTGTGTAGCTTCAATCTTCTGCGGTGGAGTTGTTTTTGGCATGAAAATATATCCATGAATGCCAAATGTATTACACGCTGCAGCAAAACCTTGTGCATGATTGCCGGCACTTGCACACACAACGCCACGGCTTCTTTCTTCTGGACTCAGTGCCTGTATAGCATTTGTTGCTCCACGAACCTTGTAAGAACGAACATCTTGCTGATTTTCATATTTTACCCAAATCTCTGCTTCATATTCCTTTGAAAGACGTTGATTGAGTGTTAATGGAGTCTCGCAAACAAGATTTACTGGCAGATTTTTCCTAACATTTTCTATATCTTTTGCTGATGGAAGTCTTAGACTATTTGACATGGAAGCGAATTTTAGTCTTGGATATAAAATTGTCAAAAATAAAGTCATACTTGCTGTGTTTCTGCGCAAGATAGAGGCACATACAGGCTCTTGTAATTCTGCTACAATTTCGTTGTGTCCCTCCTCTCCGTCCATCACTTGAGCCTTACTCTCGGAGATCAGCACATCCTCCGAGGTGTCGATTTTTCCATCGAAGAAGGGAGTGTTATCGGGATCATTGGCCCCAATGGTTCTGGGAAAACAACACTCTTCAATGTCCTCTCTGGTTTCCTTGCTCCTACGCATGGTGCTATCAAATTTCGAGATACAGATATTACGAAGTTGCCAGCCTACGAGCGTGCGCGAATTGGTATAGGGAGAGTATTTCAAAACTTCGGTGTCTTTCGTGAGATGACGCTCGAAGAGAATGTGCGAGTCGCACTCGAAGCACTGGGTCCCACGCATCGACTGTTACTTGGAGATGTTGATAAAAAAATTGCAGAGACACTGAAGATGGTTGGTCTCTTCGAGCATCGTAGTAAACTTGCGGGGAGCCTGTCTGGAGGGCAGATGCGCTTACTCGAGATCTCTCGCACACTCGCTGCAGGCAAAGATCTTTTCCTCTTAGATGAGCCGACTGCTGGAGTTTCACCGAAAATGCGAGGTGATATCGCAGCCCTTATCCAAGAGCTAAAACGTAGTCGTAAGACAGTTCTAGTGA
>CAZLFU010000146.1:0-2931 GCA_964558895.1 uncultured Candidatus Peribacteria bacterium | reverse complement strand
TGCTTAAGGGAATTCTTGCTGGAGGCAGCTTTTCCTTGAGGGGTGATTGGCCCTCTACTATGTTTACCATTTATACGGTTTGCCTCTAGTTGTTTTAGAGTTGTCATAAAAAGAACTATAACTCAAATTCCCTTCCTTCGAAACTAAACATGCTGGCCCACAACTCTTCATGATGCGTCGACACCTAATGTACTCAAATAGTCGGAAAAGTATTCTTTAGCCGTCTTAAGTTATTTGGTGTCAGTGTCATATGAAGGAGGGTAGAAAGTGGATCATTATGATGCTCGTTAGGAGTTATCTTCACAAATCACTTTAGCTTACAGAAGCCAAGAGTGACGATATGACGATAGTGACGATGCTCAGCTTCAATTGGTGAGCGAGCAAAGAATCCTCTCGTGAGACAAAGCTTCATGGACACAAACTCCTAGGAAATGCTCTTGCATTACCTATGGTGTACGGTTGTACACTCTTAGTCATCATGAGCATGAATAAAAATCAAATCATCGGCCACTTGGATGCGGATTGTTTCTATGTCTCGTGTGAGCGTGTGCGCTTTTCGGGCTTAAAGGGTAAGGCTGTTGGCGTTCTCGGAAATCAGGGTGCCTGTGTTATCGCAAAGAGCTATGAACTGCGCGAGAAAGGGGTAAAGACAGGAGTTCCTATATGGGACGCTCAGAAGCTATGTCCTGATGCTATCTATGTAAAAAGAGACTTTTATTGGTACGAGGTTCTTTCGCGAAAGATTCTAGAAGTAACCAAAGAAGTGAGTACCGCTGTTGAATACTACTCAATTGACGAGTTTTTCTTTGATGCTTCATATCTGCCACACGCTTTCAATCTGCCTATGCTAGAAGCATGCAAAGCTCTCCAAGACCGTATTTTGAGAGAGGTAGGCATCCCGATCAGCATTGGTATCGCCCCAACGAAGATTCTTGCGAAGCTCACCTCTGATACGAGTAAGCCATTTGGAAGTGGTGTCATACTGTCCGATGAAGACCGATGGCGATTGCTGAAAGATCGGCCTGTCGATGAGATCACGGGAATCGCAAAGAAAAGCAGAATTCGTTTGGAGAGCTATGGGATCTATACCTGTGAACAATTTGCGAAAGCTGATCGTAAGCTGATTCGTCGGGAACTCACCAAAAAGGGCGAAGATCTCTGGTGGGAGATCAACGGGGTTTCTGTCACTCCTCTGCTGACCGAAAGACCCTTTCACAAGAATATTGCGCGAGGTGGCAGTCTTGGCGGTAAGACGGATAACCCTGAACGATTGAGAGCTTGGGTCGCTCGAAATACCGAACGTCTCATTGAAGCTCTCGATATCAATAAGTTTTATTGCAGCCGTATCGCGCTCTTTCTTGGCTTTACAGAAGGATTTGGAACTTTCGGACGAGCCGATCTTCTTGAGCCTTCTGCACACTTTGAGGAAATCCATCCCATTGCTCTTTCATTGTTTACGGAGGCTTGGAAGCCAGGGCAACAGGTCAATTACATGCATGTATTTGGCGAGAAGTTACAGTTTCGTACCTCCTACCAGGCGAGTCTGTTTTCCAAGAAGAATCCCGATAAGCTCGATCATGCTGCAATCATCAGACTCGTGAATCAAAAGATGGGTAGGTTCGCCATTCGTTCAGGTGCAACCTTACCTTTGCAGGATATATACGCCGATAAAGCACAGTCGTACGACATTTGCGACGTACAAGGTAAAATCTGTTTCTAACCCCTCCATATATGTGTGCTGGTCTATCTGTTGAACGTCGAGCAATCCCAAACGAGCTGATAAAGAAATATCGGTTGGAAGATCGCATCGTAAAGAGGCAAGAAGGTGCAGAAGAGGAAATACACTTTCAATTTTACCGATCACCAATGGCCCTCATTCCTGCTTACTACGGTGGCCAGCTCGATATATTTGAGTGGGGCAATAGAAGCAATAAAACAACAAAACTTCCAAAGACGGGCTGGTGTCGAACGGAGAGCTTGGAACAGGGTAAATGGAAATATTTTTATCCAGAAGAAATTGATATACCCGCTTCTTTCGGTCTCGAAAAAGGAGTCTGGTTTCAGATTACCGAAGGCATGAAGGGCATACTCGTAAAGGATGAGGCAGATAAGCCACACATATACATGCTTACCAAGCCAGCGTCTCATTACTACGAAGTGATGACCCGACATGATCGAGAACCTATTTTCATTGGCAACTCAATCTAAATCCTTAGAGGCATGCTCATGGACACAAACTCCTAGGAAAGTTAGGATAAGTGGTAAATGAGCATGATGATTTCGCAGGCCATTACATTGATCATAGGTGCATCAAGCGTCTACTTCTTTTATCAGTTCAATTTCACCCTTGGGGTCATTCTTCTGATTTGGACAATCTCTCGATTACTTGGATTCCGCCTAGAGCAATTAGGCAAAGGAATTGGAGAAGTATTGAAACAATCAGAATCAGAAAAACAATGTAACTGCCAGATCACAATCATGTTCTTCATTGATGAAATCTTTAATGCCCCTCCCCTTGTTCAGTTATACGACAAATTAAAAGTTAAAAAGGGATTCGGCGAGAGATTGGGGACTTATCAGGAATGGAAAGATAACCTGCTGCACAATTATTTAAAGAAATACAAACCAGAACAGGAGAAAGATATGTGGGCAAATTACAAAAAGAAAGACCACAAAATTGTGGAAAGAGTTAAATTTAATGTTAAAGGAAATACTGTCTGGAAAGATGAGAAAGTGGAATTCTCAGACAATATCTATTACGAAATTAAAATCCCCCATGACTTAAAAAACCAGGAAGATGATTTATTGAGTTTTGGTGGAATACCTGCACATTTCACAATTCGAATCTTGATTGCAAATGGAATTCTGAAAATGCAAATTGGTGACTACGACAAAGATTTGAGTCCACTTGTTTTGAGGGAAAAATCCCCA
>CAZLFU010000145.1:0-2948 GCA_964558895.1 uncultured Candidatus Peribacteria bacterium | reverse complement strand
AATCATCGTAATCGAAATAGGCGCGTAGCTCAGTTGGTAGAGCACAGGTCTCCAAAACCTGGGGTCGCAGGTTCGAACCCTGCCGCGCCTGCCAGAGTAAGAATTTTCACCAACATTGGAAGTACTTTCCATCTACGAACGGCCGTCCATAGCTTGGAAGAAGCGACGGAGGGCCGCGCCTGTCACGTCAGATTAATCTGACGTGGCGTGCCATAAACACTTTCTAAAACTTCTGCATCTCCCACAATTCATAGAATCTTCCTTTTTTTGCATACAATGCATTAAATGTGCCAGATTCAATCAATTCACCTTTTTCTATAACAATAATGCGATCCATCTCTTTGATAGTGGAAAGGCGATGAGCAATGACTACCGCTGTAACCTGTTGGAAGAATTGATGAAGAGAATCTTTTATTTTTTCCTCAGATTCCATATCCAGATGACTCGTGGCTTCATCTAAAAAGAGAACTTGAGGTTGCTTGAAAATTGCACGAGCGATGCCTACACGTTGTTTTTCTCCACCAGAAAGCCGTATACCCTTCTCGCCAATAAACGTATCTAACCCATTTGGTAGCTTCTCCATAAAGTCATGCACATGAGATATCTCTATAGCTTGATCGAGAAGCTTTGTATCCCTCGCAGCTTCTACATTGCTCAATGTAATGTTATCTCGCAGGGTAAAATTGAAGACTTCGGTATCCTGTAATACCACCGCTGAGTGCTGGAAATAGGAAGAACGAGCTATATCGCGCAGTGGTATATCATCAAAGAAAATATCTCCTTGGTAGGCCTCGTGTTCTTTGAGAAGCAACTTAAATAACGTAGATTTACCCGCTCCAGATACACCAACAATTCCGATTTTTTCTCCTCGTTGAATATCAAAAGAAATATTTCTGAGAGCTTCATTCTCATCATACGAAAACGATACATTGCGAAGTGAAATTCGTTTCCATTGGTCTGGAAATGTATTTTTGCCCTTCTCAATATCTATATGAACAGGCTCGCTGAGAATACCCATCATTCTGGCAATACCAAATTTTGCAACAACGAAGTCCAAAGTAATTCTGGAAATTTCTTCGACGTTTTCCCAGATCTTGTAGAAGTAATCGTAAAAGAGAACAAGGAAACCAAGTTCATATCGCCCATTCACCACTCCAAATGCCATAAAGCCAATCATCAAATAAATAAATAAATTACCAAAACCAGACAGTACCCCATCACGTACCCTAAACCATCCGATACGAGATGTAATGCGAGCAAATAGCACAGACATAGTCGCTTCAATACGCGGAATAATTGCATTCGTCATTCCCAACACTTTCACCGTGCGAATATTATTCATGGTCTCAAATACAATTCCATGCAGATTCTCCTCCTGAATATTCACTCGATGAGAAGCATTTCCACAGTGCTTCGTAATGAAAAATGAAATGATGTAATACACCAACATAAAGCTGAGCATGAACAAAGAGATCATCCAATCAAAGAGGCCAATAATGACTATGACACCTACAAAATTGACAGTAACTTCTATCACGTTGGTTATCCACATATGAAGAATTTGATCGATTCCTTCACCCCCTTTTTGAATACGTTTCAGCTTATTTCCAGAATTCTCTCGTTCGTGCCACATAAGATCTAGCTTGCAGAGGTGCTCTATGGTTTGCAGTTGAGCATCAAGCGACGCTTTTTCGGAAATTCGATAACCAATAAGTTTGGCTGTTTCTCTACAGGGAACGTAACACAAGGCAGCTGCAATAGAAGTGATGATAAGTCTCCACAGAGGATCTATCGACATGCCAGCTTCGTACTTTGTAAGAAAATTGATAATTTGCGAAAGTGCATACGGAGGATATAAACGCAGCAAATCCCCCGTAAGACGAATGAGTGTTGCTAACGCAAATTTAGCCTTGTATGGCCTTAAAAAACGTAAAATATCCCGCATAAGTGCGCGAGTTTTGTAAGCCGAGTGTGCAGTCTGCTCCAATTGCATAGAACGGACACCTTACACTATGAAGTACATGTCATCTTAGAGAATACCCTAGAAAGTTGGTCACAGGTCTAAAGTCACAGATCATACAATATTCTGGAGGACTTTTGACCTGCGACCTCATTCAAGCCTTCAACCTCCACCACTTCTTCTTTTCAGGCTTGGCTGCTCCCAACAAGAATTGCTCCTGAAAGCCTTTCATAAGAATATTCGTCTCTCGTTGACGCTCTGTTAATTCATCCAGCGATTGATTGAGTGCACGTATCTGCTGATCTTTCACGCTGAGCTGCTCCAGCAGACCATCGTTGGTCTTACGAAGGAGATTCACAAATTCCACGTTGGATTCTGTTCCTTTCTTTCCTTTTTTATTCTGCGCATCTGCCTTCTGGCTATTTTCCCCAAAATATTTTTCCAAGAGGGCGCCATTGATCTTGTACGAAAATGGCTTGGATTGTTTTTTGAGCTTCTGTACTTCGGTTGTTGTTGGCATCACCATCTCTCTATCTGCCTTATCATTCTCCTGGACGACATTCCTCACAAACCTGCGTATGGTAATCTCTGCTTTTGCATAACGATCTGCTGCTTCTTTGATAGTAAGGAAATCTGTACCGGTAGTCATGAGGGTGATCAGGAAAGAAATGAACATGGTCATGATAATGGTCATGAGTAGATCATCAACTGAATAATATTGCCGTGTTGTTCAATTCCAATTCTTACATGAGAATGTTCATGATCACATGATTTCATGATTAAATGATTCGCAAGCGATTCATAAGCTCTTTGCTATTTCGCTAGACAAAAAAAGCTGCACCGACATACGTCAATCATGTAGTCATGTTCTATTTTTTCTTCCAGACTCGCTTGGGTGAGTTGCGTTTTTTATCGAGCCACTGCACAGCAGCAATAAGATCGATGTCCTCTGGCATCATGCTCTTTGGAACAGATACATTCGTAGTGC
>CAZLFU010000144.1:0-2951 GCA_964558895.1 uncultured Candidatus Peribacteria bacterium | reverse complement strand
CTTGCGGTACACGATTTTGAGTCGTGCGCGTCTACCAATTCCGCCACTTCGGCGACGAAGTAAACGAATATTACACGGTAATACGTGGTTACGAAAAGAAAATACGCTATTCTACAATGGATGAAATCGTACTCCACATTTCTCTTCGATTCCTATTCTCTAGACACCCAAACAGGCGTTATTTCGTTGAAATACAGCCTCGATGACGAAATCGAGTTTATAGAAACCATCACAATTCCTACGAAAGACATCAATATTCAAGATGCAGCTTCCCTCGAAAAAGCACTACAAACCCTGCATTTGATAGGGGGAATCAGTTACTTTAAAACCTGTTGCCCCAAGAAGATAGAAGTGCGATCAGTGGAACTAAATGACGATCAGGCTGCTTTCTGGAACACAGTATACGAGAAAGGCTTAGGAGAGTTTTTCTATCAGAATAAGATGAAGCCAACAGGAAATATTCACTTTGAAGGAAAAACTGAAAGCTCCACGCCTTCCTCATCCTTCGACCCTTCGATGCCTCAGAGCAAGATTACTCCGGATAACGAAAGAGGAAATGCCCTAGAAGAAGAGAAGAAATTACGTACTCTTGTTCCGATTGGCGGAGGAAAAGATTCCATCGTGACCGTAGAAATGCTGCGAGAAGCAGGGGCAGATATCACACTCTTTCGCATGGGAAAGCATCCACTCATCGATGCCATGATTGCAGTGATGAAATTGCCCTGTATTACCGCAAAACGCTCACTGAGTACAAACCTTTTTGCACTACACGAAGGAGGCGCACTCAATGGACATGTTCCTGTTACTGCCTATCTTTCTACTCTCTGCACCGTAATAGCAGAACTCTATGGGTTCAATCATATTGCGATGAGTAACGAGGAAAGCGCCAATGAAGGAAATGTAAAATATCAGAATGTATTCATCAATCATCAGTGGAGTAAGAGTGAAGAATTTGAAATACTCTTCCAGAAATACATTCAAAAATACATCGATCCCTCCCTCACATACGTGAGTCATCTGCGAGAACTCAATGAACTGCAGATTGCACAAAAGTTTGTGGAGTATCCAGAGTATTTTTCGTGCTTCTCTAGTTGCAATAGAAACTGGAAGATAACTGGTGGAATAAATGACCAAGAGAGTCCGTGGTGTGGAGAGTGTCCAAAATGTGCATTTTCTTTCGTACTCTTTTCTGCGTTTCTTTCCAAAAAACAGCTGGAGAAGATCTTCCACAAAAACCTCTACGAAGAGGAAAGGCTGATTCCCCTCTTCAAGCAACTTCTCGGCATAGAAGGCTTTAAACCCTTTGAGTGTGTAGGGACAGCCAAAGAAACACAGGAGGCGTTCTCCCGAGCGTATCACAGTGGCGAATGGAATACTTCTCCTGTCATGAAGATGTTCCTGGAACACTTTCCTATTGCATGATGCGCATACAGGACCTCGATCACAAAAATATCTGCATCCTCGGCTTCGGCCGGGAAGGGAAGTCTGTATTGAGAGCATTAGAGAAATACGTACCACACTGCAACGTAACCATCGCAGATGCTCATGATATTGATAACGAAGTATTCAAAATTCAAAATTCAAAATTCAAAATTCAAATCCAAACCGGTGATACTTACCTCGATAACCTCGACTCCTTCGATATCATCATCAAATCTCCCGGCATTCCACCAAGCTCAAAGCTCAACCCACTACGCCAAGGCTACGAGGGTCAAGAAGCTCAAAGCTCAAAGCTTACGAATTCCACCCAAATCTTCCTGGATACCGTACAAGATCTCGGTTCTATCGTGATTGGCATCACAGGTTCTAAAGGAAAAAGTACCGTTACAAGTTTGATCTACGAGATTCTCAAGAACGCAGGAAAAGATACCCACTTGGTAGGCAACATCGGCCAAGCGAGTTTGAATTTTCTGGATGATGCACAAAAAGGAACAATCTTTGTGCAGGAAATGAGCAGCTATCAACTCATGGATCTTACGAGTAGTCCGCCAATTGCAGTGATTACAAGCTTTTTCCCAGAACATCTGGATTACCACGGCTCATTGGAAGCCTACAAAGATGCCAAAATGCACATTGCACGCTTTCAAAAATCCGAAGACACTGTGTTTTACAATCGTGAGAGTGACGGCGCAACGGAGATTGCCATGCAGAGCAAGGGAACCAAAATCCCCTTCTCTCTTGATGAATGCCCTGTGTCTATCGCCGATACCAATCTGCAAGGCACACACAATCTTTCCAATATCGATGCTGCGTACAAAGTAGCGCTCCACGTAGGAGTGGAACCCGAGGTTGCAATTCGCACCATCTGTGCCTTCCAAGGACTTCCGCATCGCTTGCAGCACCTTGGTACCGAGCATGGCATCCAGTGGGTAGATGATGCTATTTCCACCACGCCAGATTCCACCATCGCAGCCATTCATGCACTAGAACACCATGTTGATTGCCTTCTGGTTGGTGGCCAGGATAGAGGGTTGGACTTCTCTCAACTTGGCAGCGTGATTGCCTCATCCGCTATCCGTACAATTCTCGTATTTCCAGATACTGGAGAGAAAATTCGGGAAGCAATTGCAAAATCCTCAGAAGGTTCATCCAAAGAAATTATCACTGTAAACTCTATGCCAGAAGCTGTGGCAATCGCGAAGGAAAAAACCGAGCGAGGAAAAATCTGTCTGCTCTCTCCTGCATCACCCAGCTATAACCAGTTTCTCAACTTCGAAGAAAAAGGAGAAGCGTTTGAGAAGGCAATTAGGGAGAGGTGAGACGGTCACAGGTCACAGGTCAAAAAGTCGTAAAGTCACTGACAAGAAAGACTGATGACCTTCGACTTAAAACTTTTAACCCTCGACTTCCCCACTTCCTATCTTCACCTTGGCAGGCCGAACTACTTTGCCATGCAATTCGTACCCATCTTCAAAGACTTCCAAAAGCTTGCCCTCTTCACCTGGTGCAGA
>CAZLFU010000143.1:0-3031 GCA_964558895.1 uncultured Candidatus Peribacteria bacterium | reverse complement strand
AGTACGCAAGCTTCCCAAGCTTGAGACGCGAGTTCGATTCTCGTATCCCGCTCCAAATGTTTGACAGGCACACAAATAAGTAAATAATATTAGAATATGAACGATCCGAAAAGTTTCGAACGAAAGGCTTTTCTATCACCTCAGGCGTTTGTAAACGTACTTTTTGCAATACGAGGTGGTCAATTTCTTGATGATCCTAATTTTGATCTGGAAAGTCTTCTGGGAGACATTGATTTTCCAGTTGGAGAAGAAGGAAAGTTAGCAAAAAAGAAATCTGCTGAAGAAGGTAATGTTCTAGTGAGTAAAAGCATCATCACAACGACAGGATCGACCAAAGGAGATATTCGCGTACTGTTAGTCCATCGAGAGGAAAGTCATCTCATTACACAGGGTGCCTCCATTCTTACCTCAGGGGATCCACGACTTTCACCGAATGAAGTACTTGCGAATAAAGTTACAATACAACCAGCTTCCGTGGATTTCCGAAGACTTGGATTAGCACTTTCTTCTCCTGCGAAAACTGGGGGTGTCAATTATCTCTTCCAGGTCTTGCAAGCAACAATTCCAGATGACGCAGTAGTCACGACGCTGAAAGACCACGGAACACTTCTTTCTTTGGATGAAATTCGTGCAGCGATTGCAGATAAACCAGTGGAGCTAGCAATTCTCAATAACTTACGCACAAATGCTGCTTAAATTTCGGTGCTCCTGCATCATCCCCTAACCACAGGTTCGAACTATTCTGCCATTAGCTCCCACAAGGAGCTTTACAATTCTGATACTAAGAGAAGAGTTTGCTCGATACTCTTCACAATAGGTTTGCACTGTTTCCAGTTGCGGTATAATTCTCCCTATGATTGCCTTCAGTGTCATCTTCGATCTCAACGGAACTCTGGTCGACACGGAATCAGCTTACTTTCTTGGATACAAAGATGTCCTGAAAAAACGTGGCATCGACTTTACAATGGAGGAATTTACACACAACTGGTCGACGAAGGGCAAGAAGCTCAATGATTATCTGCAAAGCATTGGTCGTCAGGATCTTCTATCGCAGGAGAAAGATATCCTGAAAGAGAAGGATGACATTTTTCAAGCAACTATCAACGAGCGTGTGAAGATCATGGATGGTGCTCAGGAAATCCTCACAATGCTCCAGCAAGCAGGTATTTCGCCTGGACTGGATTCATCGACGACGCGGGAGAACATCGGCCACATTCTGAAAGCGGTTGGACTTGAGTCATTTTTCATCCTGATTTCCTCTGGCGATATGTCGTTCGACGAAGCAAAGTATGGTGACCATAAAAAAAAGGAATCGCGGCTGCGATATCTCGCAGATCAGATGCAAAGTCCATCTGCACGGACAATTGTGATCGGAGATGCGGAAAAAGACTTGAGCGGCGCCAAGAAAGCTGGAATGAAAGCCATAGCGGTTCCCAATCAATATACGCAGAACAACGATTTTTCCTTGGCAGATAGTCGTTTCAGTTCGCTACGAGATATAAAAATCGCTGATTTGGAAGCACTCGTTCAATAATGTACCACTAGCCGCAGGTTCGAACTATTCCATCACAAGTTTCCACAAGGAGCTCCAGACAAACAATATCCTGCAACGTTTATTCTGTTACAATTATACCATTCTCAGCATTTTTTATGCATCATCCAAAAATCGGAATTCTCGGCGGAATGGGACCACGTTCTACTGCGCCTTTTCTAACCATGGTAATCGACGAATGCCAAGCACAGTATGGAGCATCTAACGATGAAGAATTCCCACCCATCATCATATTCTCACTGCCCACACCGTTTTATGTTGATAAACCCATTGATCATGACCGTATGAAAGAGCGCATCATTGCAGGTTTACAGGAGCTTGAGGCAACAGGCGTGGCATTCATTTCGATGCCGTGCAATTTTGCACATCAGTACTGGCAAGACTTACAGGCATCTATTGGAATTCCGCTTCTCAACATGATCAGTGAGGCAGCGAATCGATTGGATCTCTCGCACCCTCGTGTAGCCATTATAGGAACTGCTTTTACAATTGCTTCTAAGATCTATGAGGAACCACTTGTGAATAGAGGTTTCACCGTTGTTGACACTTCGCCAGTTCAGTCACTTGTGAATGAGGTTATCAAAGGAATCAAATTGGGTTCTCATATGAATGGTCAGTGGCAAAAAATTCTGGATTATCTGCAGGAACAAAGGACAGAGCAGATAGTTCTGGCATGCACTGATTTAAATGTGCTCCCTATTCACTCTTCCAAAATTACAATAGTTGATGCTACACGAATTTTGGCAGAAACGACTGTCATAAAATATGTAGCCTTAAGGAAGTGATCTATCGTTAACCGCAACCCGTAAACGTAGTTCTGGATATTCTCTGATAAGCTCCCACAAGGAGTTCCAGTATTACTATGATTGAGAATCAACAAAACTTCTGCAGGAGAGGCTGCAGTCCAAGCAAAATAATCACTGCACCAGACAGACGATTGAGCCAGAGCAAAGCTCTAAATTTCAGGTATCCGCGAATGCATCCTACAAAGAGACAGAGTGCGATCCACCAGAGAATAGATGAGAAGAAGATACCCGCTCCGATCAGCACAAGTTCCAGAAGACTCGATGGTGGAGGATAGGCAAGAACAGCAAACAGTCCAACGAATATTGCAATACTCGCTGGATTGATCATTTCAAGAACAAAACAAGACGTACATGCTTTCCAGGCACTTAGCTTCTTTATTTCCACTGATTCGGCTGGGGGAACCGACATCATGATCGTCCACCCCATCATGCAAAGCACCATCGTTCCTGTCACTGTCAGTAAAAGTTGGTACATTGGAGCCATGCTTAGAATCGCCGTGACGCCAACTGCTGCCAGTAATCCGTAGAGTGTGAGTGATGCAGCCGAGCCAAACCCCGATGCGATACCGATGCTGGCACCGTAGGAGAGAGATCGCTGAATACAAAGAATACAAATCGGGCCGACAGGAGCCGTGACGAGAAAGCCGATGATACATCCTTCGATGAAGGCTGG
>CAZLFU010000142.1:0-3053 GCA_964558895.1 uncultured Candidatus Peribacteria bacterium | reverse complement strand
TGCTGCAATTGGAGCAAGAATAATGCCGACAAGAATGAGAGGAATTTTACGCATGCTTTTATTGCACAAGTGAAGTTAAGGATGTAGGAATCACGATCCAGAATTCGCCTTCAGATCCCTGTATCTTTCGAAGAGTAACAGGTAGCTCTGCCTCAGGGCCAGATGGGTCAACTTTCATAACAGGCAATTTTCCTGCAATCAAATCAGCAGTATTAAGCACTGAGAGCGAAGTATCTCCATCACCCGCAATGAGATTTGCAACATAGGAAACCGCATATCCATGTTCCCCAAAATATGCTTCAACTGCATCCACAGTTAATTTGTCTCCAGCATTTAGCACTTTAAGTTTTAGTAATTCCTGTTCCCATCCTTCTGCTGGAGTTTTAATTGTAAAATTTACTGCAGCGTTGTTTGATCTCGTGTTGCTACTAAAAATGCTGCTTTGAAATGCCCAGGATACTTTTGATACATCATCGAATACAACATTCGTTGATGAATAATCATTCCCAGGTAGAGGATCGAGTGGGGAATCCATTGCGATAATACTTTGAACTCCAAATCCATTTCCTTGAGGGCCCTCTTTGTAATTTTTAGCTATTTCATAGGCTACGAGAGACCCCCAGCTGTGTCCTGGAATGTTAATCTTATCACCGGTAAATCCTAGCATTTTCAGCTGATTGGCTGCCCAGTTACCTACTGTTGAAATCCAATTCGCACCCTCCAATATGCCAGCTCCGTTATGTGCTGCGGCCCCACTCCAATCGAGCATTACAACTTGATACCCCTTTTCATATAACTTTTGAGCGAGCAGCTTCATATTGTCACCTTTTTCGCTGTCATTTCTTCCATGGATTACGACCCACACAGGTTTATTTGAATTAAGAATAATTTCAGCATTTGTTTTAGGGTCTTTTGTTATGCGCTCTCCTTTGTCATTGAAAGCAGCAACGCTCATCTTCACATCAAACACTTTTTCACTGCCTTCCCGAGAAATTTTTCCTTCAATAGTTGAACTCGCAAATTTCTTTGCTTCTAAGTGCAGTTCTCCGTGTAGGAAATTCATGCCCTTTATCTGGCTTTGACTGCTTACTGTCAAAAAATACGTTCCTTTCGTAAGTTTTAAGCTTATAGAATCGCCGCTCGTTCCGTAAAGACCTCTATGTTTTGAGGAATAGGCTTGCGTTCCAAGTCCTCCGCCAGAGAGCGTAATGTCCGCACCTAGATTATTCTCAAGCCACACATTCACCATCGAATCCTCTGTAATATCAAACGTATAGATTGTAGGAGTATTAACGGTAATAGGAGCATGAATACTTGAGAGAGTGCCAAGATCTTTCTTGGGCAAAGAAGACTGATTTTCAATGTCACTCAACCCGGCGGCAATTTCATATATGCGTAACGTCTCTGCTCCATCTGCAGCACCATGTAATTTTTCGTCCAATGCTGCCACTAGTACATCCTCATGTTGTGCAAAATAGAGCTGAGCCCCCACGGGGTTCGTTGCCATAAGAACTTGGAGACGTGATGTGTAGGCATCTCCTGTGTGGAGCGATTGAATCTGGGCATGTTGTACTTCAAATGCATGCAGCTTTTGTTGAAGATGTGCTTCGATGCTGCCCAAATTTGCACTCTGCTCCTCGCGCTCTTGCAGCCATTCATCTTGTGTATCGCGAACACCTCCTAAGACACCGTAGAGTGTGTCGAAAGAATTCTCGATGCGTTGCATCATGACACCGGCGGAGGGCAATATGGAAGAGTAAGGCGTATTGAACGGCTTGGTATCAAATGTTGAGCTGGTTCCTGTCTTGAGGTGTAACAAGTGCGTAAAATAGGTGACGACTCCCTGTTGATACACATCAATCATAGTATTGGCCTGCTGGAGGGCTGTATTCATGATGTCCCGATGGATGTCATTGAAGAGTCCTTCCGATTGCCCTGCAGAATATGTTGGACGTGAGGCAATGAAAGCTGCTTTTAGAGTGCTGTCATCTGCAGCAGTTGCACCAACAAATTGCGATGCATTAGCGTGTGCAATCGAGCGAATCAAATTATCACGATCAATTGCGAAACCTAATGTGCTCCAGAGGCGTTCGCGCAAAATAGCATTCATGTTTGTATAGTCAGGTGCCCAGAAGGTGTAGTGAGGGGCAATGTGCTGTGTAAATGTTTCTTGTTCGTGCTGTGCAGCCAGCAAATCAGTATCCGAAGGGATGTCGAATGTATGTTCAACAGCGATCTGAGCGAGCGTCGAAAAACTGTTAGCTGACAGAGAAATCTTTTTTTGTTCTTTACTCCAATTCACGGAAAATCTTTCATTGGATGCAATCTCTGCGCCATTAGTGAAGAGTCGTATCTGAAATTCTCCAGTGGTCAGACTACCGTTGAAGGGAATACTGACAAATACACTGCCTGCACCCTCGGATGGCGATATGTTCACAGATAATTTTTCATTCCATCCATAATAATGAACCCCATCACGATCTTCATGGAAGATGCCAAGAGTTCCTCCGGTGGGCAATCCAGATACTTCTACAACAAGCTGTGTTCCGTTGATGCCTACAACACTCATTTCTGGACCTTCTTCACGTAGGGTATTTGCGCCTGCAAAAATGGAGTAAGCAGCTTGGAGTGCATGCTCACATAATTCAATCGTGGTAAGTACGTACTGCAAACGTTCGCTTGCATATCCAAGATTAGAGCGAGCGCTATTGCGGTCATCGCCTGAGGCCCTCCAATCTGCCATGGCTGCGCTATAATCAGCGAGAGCTCGGTTGTATGCTGTTTGAATGGCGGGTAACTGTGCCTGTTCATACGCCAGGGTTTCCGTGAGTAAGGGGATAGAAAGAGAGGCCTCTCGGGTATCGCGTGTTATTTGTGCTGTGAGCCGCTCGAATTGTGTTGCAAGTTCTTCGGCTGAATAAAGATTTCCATCAGCATCAGTCAGTAAAGTGAGTAGCGACGACGCTATTGCTGATTCCTCAGGCGAGACAGATAGTTCCTGGCTAGAATGTTCTTCATGTACATCTTCAAGACTGGTCTCTAGCTCACTTATC
>CAZLFU010000141.1:0-3086 GCA_964558895.1 uncultured Candidatus Peribacteria bacterium | reverse complement strand
TACGCTTGGTCGCTGCGTTGCAATAATCAGATGCATGCCTGTTGCACGAGCCATCTGTGCAATACGGGCGATCATGGTTTCTGTATCTCGGCTGTGTTGACGCATCATCAAATCTGCAAGTTCGTCGATGATAATCACAACACGCGGGAGAACATTTTCTTCTTCTGTCTGTTTTTCATTAAACTCGTTGATATTACGAGCTCCAGCTTCCGAGAAGCGATGCAAGCGTCTTCCCATTTCTGCTACCGTCCAACGGAGTGCCTGGAGCGCACGCTCTGCTTCGGTAATGACAGGGGTGAGCAGGTGTGGGATATTATCGTATGGAATCAGCTCTACGCGCTTGGGGTCAATCAAGATCAACTTAAGTTCGTGTGGCGCGTTTTGGTACAAAAGCGCTGCGAGAATTGTATTCATACAGACAGATTTTCCAGATCCTGTTGCACCGGCAATCAGAAGGTGAGGCATCTCGTCTAGGCTGGCAACCACAGCAGCTCCAGAGACATCCCTACCCAAAGGAAGCGTAAGTTGCGAAGAGCTCTGCACAAATTGAGGACTTTCCAAAATTTCTCGTAGATGCACAATAGTTCTCTCGGAATTGGGCATCTCGATACCAACAAGAGATTTTCCCGGAATTGGTGCTTCTATACGTAGGCTCTGTGCTGCAAGAGCAAGAGCGAGATCATCTTTCAAACTTGCAATCTTACTAAGCTTTACCCCATCTGCTGGTTGCAATGTAAATTGTGTGACTGTTGGTCCGGGGTGTGCGTCTCGCATGGTCACATCGATATCGAACTGTTCCAATTTTTCCTCGATAAGCTTTGCCTGCATCTTGAGTTCTTCATCATTTACCTTGAGCTCACTATGAGAACTATCGAGTAAATCATACGATGGAAATGTCCACTCTTCGTAGCGAGTATCTTTCATTTCGAGAACATCGTGCACTCTTGCATTGACCGATTTGATATCTGTCTTCTGGAGCTGCCTTGCCTTGTCCTTTACAACTTGTTGCGCAAATATGGGGCGGACAATATTAAGTTCTGGAGCATTTTGATCTTGTTCGAGTAAATCTTCGCCTACTTCCTCTTCTGCTTCTTCGAGTTCTTCTTCTTCATTTTCTGCATCCCTTAGAGAAGTTCTTTTCTTTCTGGTTGTCGCCTTTGTCGTAGAAGGCACTGTTCGAAAGAAGTGAAGAATCGTACCGATATTTGGCTCAAATGAAACGAAAAGACCAACAAAAAATCCTGCTCCAAGAATGGTATAACCAACTTCTTTGCTCGCAAAAAGGAGGAAGGGGACACTCATCATGAAACCAATGGCACCCGCAAGCTCATCTCTTTGTTGGCCAATATCTTCGAGAGGCGCACCAAGGTGAATGATCCCCAAGAAAGAAAGCAAACAGAGAAGAAGCCCGATAGATCTTTTGAGTTCTACTTTACTTTCTGGCGCAAGACAATTGAAGGCGCCGGAAATAAAGAGATACACAGGGAAGATAATTCCCCATGAACCGAAAAAGAATGTAAGCACTTCGTTTATAGATGCACCAACATTCCCTGCCTTTCCTTTAAAAATAAGAAAAAAGACAACACCAACTCCAATCTGAATCACTCCATTGATTTGCTTTCTCGTTGCATGGTCTAAATCTATGAATGGCTCCTTCTTTCGTAAGGCAGCCCTTCGCTTTGCGGTAGAACTTCTTTTTCTCGTACGTTTCGTTGTTGTGCGCTTCTTCTTACGGGGCATGTCCTCAATTGTACCGCAAACACGCCCAGAGTGGAATGTCAAATTTACGATGTGTCATCCTGCTTACTCGATGCATTTTGATGAAGTTTTCGTACAACGAAAAGTAAATTGAGAAGTAGTTCACGCACAGTTTTTTGTGTTGCAAGTACTTCGATACTTTCTGGCTCCCTCAGTGGTGTTTTTCTTAGAATGAATTGTAATATACTTTGTATATGTCGCATAGCAATCCAGACTGGATTCCGAGATACACGCGGAAGATATTCCCAATCAATTGCATCGATTTCTTCTTTAGTTTTCAGAATCATTTCATGTACTTCTGATTCTGTAGTTTGCATCAAACATCTTTCGTGAAGATTCTCCAATGTTTCCTGGTCGATAACTTGCGTTTCTACGCGTATTTCTCGTCCACGTAGTTTTCTGTATGTGCATATATTCGTAATTTTTCGTATAGTCTGCAGAAGACTTTGCCTGAGTGGTTCGATGCCAGTAGGGTCGTCTTCTGGACCAAGCTCTGATTGATGCCCGGTTGCTTTCACTGGAAAACCATATCTTATTCTAGGACACTTGCCACTCATTGTTTATGATAAGAATATGAAAGTTCTCATCTTTGGTTCCAAAGGATATATAGGACAAAAGTTTCTGGAGGTCTATCCAGATGCATTTCAAAGTACTGTAGATATTGCAGATCAGGCTTCTGTTGCAGCAGAACTGGATGCTCATAGTCCGGATATTGTTATCAACTGCGCAGGAAAAACAGGGAAGCCAAATGTAGACTGGTGCGAAGATCACAAGCGCGAGACAGTGCGCAGCAATGTCACTGGCCCTTTGGTTCTCTTGGAAGAATGTGCGACAAGAAATATCTACTGGGTACACCTCAGCTCTGGTTGCATGTACGAAGGCGACAACAATGGAAAAGGAATTTCGGAAGAAGACCCACCCAATTTTTCGGGGAGTTTCTATTCGCGTACCAAAGCATGGAGCGATCTCGTGCTGCAGGAATTCTGCGACAATGAATCCGCAGGAATTCTTATCCTCAGACTTCGTATGCCTCTGGACATTGCTGAACATCCTCGCAATCTCATTAGCAAGCTTGTGAAGTATCCAAAGGTGCTAGACGTTCAAAATTCTATTTCTTTTATTCCAGATTTTCTTCGTGCCTCCAAAGAGCTCATAGAAAAGAGAAAAACAGGTATTTATCATCTTGTGAATCCAGGGTCGATTTCTCCCTACGAAATCATGGACATGTATAAAAAATTTGTTCAACCAGATCACCAATTTGAACGTCTTACCCTAGATAGCCTTTCCACAGTGGTAAAAGCCGGACGCAGTAATTGTATCCTCAGCAC
>CAZLFU010000140.1:0-3114 GCA_964558895.1 uncultured Candidatus Peribacteria bacterium | reverse complement strand
AAGGTACTCCTCTGGGAGAAGGTGGGTTCCACCCTGCTCCGACAGAGCAACCTCCAATCATTCCGGGAACTGGCTATCAAAACCCTCCAACTGGATCGCAGAATCCACATCCTCCACAGACTCCAAGTACGGGTATCCCCTTCTCTGGATGGTGGTTTGCGATGGCACTAAGTGGCGTACTCCTTGCTCTCCACTGGAAGCGCAGAACAATGGTTACAAAAACTGATGCGTTTCTCGCAATGATGGAAGATCGGTACTCGTCGTAGATTATGATAGACTACTGGTTGCGGGTTGCTGGTTACGGGTTCACTCATTTTAACTAGAAACCAGAAACCAGAAACTTTAAAAACTATGAAAAAGAAGACCGTTTCCATCGGCGGCGCAACGTACGACCTCTTTGTACGGACAAACCATGAAGTGATTTCTTCGTGTGAGGACTGCAAACATAACGCAGCGTTTACCTTGCCTCTCGGAGCAAAAATCCGTGTGAAGGAAGTGATAGAAACCTGCGGTGGAGGCGCCAGCAATACTTCCGTAGGCTTTGCGAGGCTAGGATGTGATGCTTCCTTTTGTGGCATTGTTGGGTCTGATCAATGGGGAGAGAAACTTGTCGAAAACTTTCGGAAAGAAGGAGTGAACACCGACTGTATGACAACGGTGGAAGGAGAGGTGACAAGCTTCTCACTCATTCTCTCTGCCAGTGGTGGCGAGCGAGTGATTTTGTATGATTCTGGAACCAATACACACCTCCATGATGCAACATTCGATCGTGCATTCGTGGACACTGCAGACTGGGTGTACCTCAATCATATTCAGGAAGATTCCTGCGTGATTCAAGATGACCTTATCGCCATGCTCGCAAATGATGAATTGCAACACTTCACTTGGAACCCAGGTGGACACCAAATAGAAATTGGATTCGAGGAGGAAAATAATACGAAGCTGCTCTCTCAGACAGATCTCCTACTCTTGAATAAAGAAGAAGCACTCGCCTTCTCTCAAACAAGAACAGTAGATGATGCTTTACATGCTTTTATCAACCTTGGTGTGCGTATTGTCTGCATCACCGATGGAGCCAATGGTACCATTGCCACAGACGGCACAAAGAACTATCACTGTCCTATTGTGAAAGATACCAAAGTTATAGATACCACTGGTGCTGGTGACGCCTTTGGAACAGGGGCAACATGGGCTCTTTTGCAAGGTTATGACTTGCCAACAGCCTTGAAGACAGGTACGATAAACAGTGCAAGTGTCGTAAGCGCCATTGGCGCCCAAGCGGGACTTCTCACAGACACCGAGATAATTGCAAAGCTACAGGCTACCGAATTACAGGTGGAAGTGAGTGCATTCTAGGCAGATCGAAATACATCTCGCCAACGGCACGTTCTCTCCCTACCACTTTCCATTATGTCAGAAGACACACTCATCCATATTCAAGAATTAATTGATTCTGCAACATCCTCTCTCAAGACTGCGAATGCACTTCTTCGTGAAATGACTGGTGTAAGTGACGGGTCTAGAGAGCGCTTGGTAAGTAGGGCAAGTGCAATGGGAGGTTCATCTGCGAGTATTAGTGGGAAGGTAGTGGAAGGTATCTTCGATGGGCAAAACATGGTTGATAGTGATGGGCAAACCTATCCTGTACCTGCCAATTACGCATCGAAGAGTAAATTGGTAGAAGGAGATGGTATGAAGCTCACCATTACCGACGAAGGAAAATTCATCTACAAGCAAATTGCACCAATTGAGCGAAAATCTGTGATGGGTGTGCTCATCCAGGAGGACGGTCAGTATAAGATTCTCTGCAGTGGCAAAGCATATAGAGTGCTCCTTGCCTCTGTAACGTTCTATCGTGCAGAAGTGGGAGATCAAGTCACTATTCTTCTTCCAAAAGAGGGAGAAGCTGCTTGGGGTGCCATCGATGCTGTTATTCCAAAGCACCTCGCAGAAGCAGCAGCAAGATCCTCACTCGCAAGGGATGTTCAGCAAGATGGAGAGATGTCTCCAACGATTGGAGATGATGAGATGTAATAACAAAAAAGAAAGAGAAGAATCACTTGCCAACTGTACTTGCTGGCCTGCATGGTAGGAAACCTGCTAGTCTCTCTTCCCATGAAGTTCCCCTTTCGCATTATCGCACCGGTTATCCTGGCTACAATCTGCGCAGGGCTCTTTATAGTGCTTCTGTGGTGGCAATTGGTGCAGTCTACTGCCGTGCTCAAAGATCGACCACAAGACACAGAGCTCGATGATGGAGGAAATGCATTACTACTACAACAGGATCAGATTGATCCACGCAATAAAGCACTGCTCACACTACGCGAAGGTGATGTCTTTGCATTGCGAGGCGAGTGGGAAGAGGCCAAAAACCAATACGAAGCTTCTGTATCTGCTGGAGGAGGCTTACCTGCTCTACGCAAAGTAGCACAGGCGCAATTACAACTACGTGATATTGATGGGGTGCAATCCACCATCAAGCAGCTCAAAAAAGAAGGTGCTCGTACAGAAGATCTTCTTCTCCTAGAAAGTATTATCGATCTGCGTACTGGAGAAGTTGTGAAGGCACGTTCTCGATTGGAAGGAACAGAAGATTCTCCACAAAAGCACTACGCTCTCGCGCTGCTCGCCATTGTGGAAGGCAACCACGAAAAAGCCCAAACAGAATTGCAAATAGTTATCGATGGATGGGAGCCTGTCTTGCGATCCAACGCGAGAACTCTCCTTGCTGCGTATGACGAATACGCTCTCTTCCCAGAAAGTCCCAATATTCACCTGATTACACTCATCTCTCGCTCACTTGCACAGGTGCAAGAATGCGAACTCGCGTTACCTCTCCTCATCCAAGTTACAAGAGACGAAGATGACTATCGTGATGCATGGATCGTACAAGGATACTGCGAACTCACCACAAGTAGAGCACAGGCTGCACTCGCTTCGCTGGAACGTGCATACAGCTTGGATCCTCTCAAGCCAGAAATTCAGTACTTCCTTGCTCGTACATACGCAGCACTCAACGATCATCAGAATGCCATTACATTCTTTGAGTATGCCATCTCCAATGGATTTGAACCGGAGGGAGAAGCAAGAAGACTGAGTGCACGTTCTGCAATT
>CAZLFU010000139.1:0-3122 GCA_964558895.1 uncultured Candidatus Peribacteria bacterium | reverse complement strand
TGCAGACAACCAATCGCTGATCGTGAATCTTCACAACATTGAGAATGCGATTATCGCTAAGGACATCAATAATGTTCATAAAGGGCGACCAAACATGAGTCTCAAATATGTTGATGATTCCAATAAGATGCGAGGCTACATTCTCGCTTACGAAGGGAAACATGAGAACTTCGGCGAAGTCATTTATATCGCTGACCTTGCGGCAGAGCGCGAATCCACGAGAGCAGGAGGCAGTCTCATCAAAGGTTTTGTTGATTTGTACAAAAGAAACTATCTCGACCAGAAGAAATACATGCCTATTTATTGCGAGGCACGCGAAACGACATCATACAAAATACTGACTCGCCAACTCGAAAAATTGAGTGAGGAACAGGGTGTTGAATTCGAAATGCAGGAACTGCCAACCTACGCTTCTGGAAAGGACACAATGCATCCTGTGCTGATAAAACCAAAGTTCAGGAAAGCCTCATAGACACAAGCTCCTAGCGGGACACATCATGGTTGTAATAACATTCAGTACAGAGCTCCAGCCTTCGCGAAGCGGAGGCTGCCCGCCGTAGCCTTGGCGTAGGCGGGCGCTATTTCTTGACATGGGGCTTCGCTACGGCTGGCAGGCCATTTTCTTTTGAGATATTCTTAGCCACTATGGCTCATTTCGTTTACATACTTCGGAATACATGTGACCAACAGTACACAGGACAAACGCAAGATTTAAATGTACGACTCAAAGAACATAACGAAGGATCAGTTACTGCGACAAAAAATCTAAGACCGTGGCATATAGAATGGTTCTGCGGGTTTCATGAAAAAAAGAAGGCAATTCAATTTGAGAAATATTTGAAATCCGGTTCCGAACGATCGTTTCGAGATAGGCATCTTTGTTCTGAATAAGTTCCCGCATCCCGCTCCAACTATTTATTGAAATTGATACAATGGAAGCAATGGAGTTCGTTTTTTCTACATTTAAGCGCGAGGATTTCCCAGAGTATCTATCTTGGTACGCTGATGCCGAATTGAATCTGCATCTTGGGCCAATGAAAGAGGATGATGAATGGCTGCATGCAGTCATGAATGAAACAGATGGATGTCATTACAGCATTTTCGATGGGAAGGATCTCTTGGCAGTGGTTGGCGTGATATTTCCAGACGTAGAGCATTCTGCTTATTTCATCACAGATTTTGCGATAAAACCAATTCACCGAGGTAAGGGTATCGGTTCCATTGTGTTGGATGAATTGATTCGCCTACATCCCTTGAAGGTAGGACAAAAATGGAAGGCGGTCATCGATGTGAAGAATTCTAAAGCAAAGAGATTCTTTGAGAAAAACGGATGGATAAGCTCAGAAATGCCGGATGAACACGGCATGTTCATGTTGAAACTTACGAGGGTGAATGCAGGGAGTTCCGAATAAGCTTCCATAAGGAACTCCAAAACTTGACAAACAAAAGTATAAATTGTACGTTAACATTAACAGGTTCTGTTAGCCTGCGTGTTCCTTTTCTTCAAAGAGGGTCTGAAGATGAATCAGAAGACGTTTGCCGAGATTCTCCCCATTTTCGATGCGGTGGATGTGCAGTGGGGCCGTCAGAACATGAACTATCTCCTAAGGCTCTATGAAAACAGGGAAGGTCTGGGAAATCTCTTTCATGAGCACGGGGTGACTCCGGCAGAATGCATGAGACTCTGGGATAAGGCATCGTTTCAGGACGTCATCAGCGGCCTCCCCGATGCAATGCGCTCACTCATCATCCTGCCGGAAGACGACAAGAGCACCTGGGGCATCATTCGTTTTCCTGAGTTCCCGGCTGTCGGCGTCGTTCTCGGCAGAAAGGAGGTGGGCAAACATGCCCTGTACCTGCGTCGTGGCACGACGACTCTCCCGCCACTCCGTATCGCTTGCGTGTGCCGGGGGTTCTACTCTGATGTCATCAGTCCCTGTCTGGCCGGAAACCACGGACTGCGTCGCGTGCTCTGGTGCTGCATCAATGATCATGATCTCAAGGGCGTACAAATCCGCAGCACCAATGGGTCGATCATGACCCTGATAACGCACATCGCGGACCTCTATCCGAATGCTCCTCTCGTGGAGCTCATGCAAATGATGCGATGTTTGTGGGCCCAATGACGAGTGACTCCGCATCGGAAAGGGACACAGCCCGGACTTCATGTCCGGGCTTTCTTGTGGATGACACTCTTACATACTGAAAGATTGGCAGTTCCGAATAAGCTTCCATAAGGAACTCCAAACAACTAAGAATTAAATACGGTTATAATTTCTGATAGGCTTTGCCGCACTTATGACAACTTCCATGGATCTCCCCACAGAAATTGAGGCGAAATTCTATCCGATTTCTAAGGATACATTGCGCAGTTGCCTCCAGAGATTGGGCGCTGTGTGTTCACAGCCTGAAACATTGATGCGCCGTGTTATTTATACCAAAGATGCCAACCCGCTCTTGCAGGGAACATACTTACGCGTCAGAGACGAAGGCAAGACGGTACGTATCAGCGTAAAAGTCACTGCACATACAGAAGGGAATATTGCAGATCAAAAAGAAATCGATATTACCACTGATAATTTCGAAAACGCGAAGCTCCTTCTCGCTGCGATTGGTTGCAAAGAAACAATGTATCAAGAAAATCTTCGAGAAACCTGGAGCTATAGAAATTCGGAGATCGTGATTGATTCATGGCCTGGGTTGGAGCCCTATGCAGAAATTGAATCTCCGAATGAAAGTGAATTGCAGCAAATTGTGCAAGAACTAGACTTACCTTGGCATGAGAAATGTATCGGTTCTACCGATGATCTTTATGCAAGAGTATATGGAATTACGAAGGATGCAGCACTGAAAATGCTGGAAATATGCACATTCGAGCAAAATCCATTTGAAAAACTTACTCCTGCAGAATAATCATTGCTTCATAATTTCTGCACTATATTGGCACTAGCCTGAGCCAAGAAGTAACGCGGTACAGTTGCTTGAAAATTCAGGGATGCCAAGAGGCCATATGGATACAGCCCTTAACCAGAACGTTTGGACTGGTAGTTGATAAGCTCCAGTATCCCGCTCCACCTTAGCCATGTTCCCAATCACGCCCTCAACCATCGCGATCATCATCC
>CAZLFU010000138.1:0-3173 GCA_964558895.1 uncultured Candidatus Peribacteria bacterium | reverse complement strand
TTTTGTTACGTGAATTATTGAGTGAAACAGGAAGTATTTACTTGCATTGTGACTGGCACCAAAGCCACCGTTTACGATGCTTGATGGATGAAGTGTTTGGAGAAGGGAATTTAATAAATGTAATAGTATGGGGATATAGGAGATGGAGTGCTAATTCAAAAGGTTATCAAAAATCTCATGACAATATTTTTTGGTATACTAAATCAAATGAATATGTATGGAATCAACAAATTGAAAAATATGCTGATAACGCTTCTCATTTTACTGAAAATGACGAAGTAGGCAAATATCGATGGCAATATCTTAATGGAAAAAAATATAAACTTTACCAAAAAGAGGGAACTAGAATGAAGGATTGGTGGGATGACTTACCATATATAAATTCTATGGCAATGGAGAGAATGGATTACCCCACTCAAAAACCAGAAACGCTTTTGGAGCGGATTATCAAGGCTTCTTCCAATGAAGGGGATTTAGTCCTTGATATTTTTTCAGGAAGTGGCACAACGGCTGCAGTGGCGCAAAAGCTAGGGCGACGGTGGATTGTTGCAGACATCAATCATGGAGCAATACAAACTACCAGTAAGCGTTTGCAAAAAATCATGTTGGAACAACTGGAAAAACCAAAGAAAATTGTAGAGGATGCACCTATTCCTTCTTCTCTTTCCTTTGAAATTCACCGAGTGAATAATTATGATCTCCAAATTCAGCACAATGAGGCGTTGCAACTTGCATTGGAAAAAATAGGGGTAGAGCCACTGCCAAATGATCGATTTTTTGATGGCATTGCAGGAAATAGGCTTGTCAAAGTCATTCCCCTGCAAAGACAGTGTACGATTGCAGATATGAGTGCAATTGAACAAGAGTTACTCGAAATGCGCTCAGAAGAAACACGAGATATTGTGGTGGTGTGCCTTGGCGCTGAAACAAATGTACAACACTGGATTGATGAAAAGAATATGCTCAATAGTAAATCAAAGCTCAATCAGTATCGTTTGCATAATTTACGGGAAGGAGGCTTCTTTGAGCATCGTCCTGTAGAAGCTCAGGTTTCTATCTCTAAAAACGGAGAAATGATTGATGTAACAGTCGATGATTTTCATTCTCCTGCCATTATTGAACGCCTTGGTATTGAGAATAAGAAAGCATCTATTCATGCAAGAATACCAGATTTCCGCTCTCAAATTGACTGTGTCTTGATTGATTTGAATTATAACGGAACAGTATTTTCCATTTGTCATTCCGATATTCCTGAAAAGAAAAATGATCTTGTTGAAGGCAAATATTCTTTCAAGGCTTCAGTATGTGGAAAACAAATTGCAATCAAGATTATTGATATGCTTGGAGAAGAAATTGTTCTTGTTCAAAACGTCTAGCAATCCTTAATGATTTCGAGAATTATGTCACATTCTCTTCTACAAAAACGGCTTCAAAACATCTGTGAACGGGCATTAGCGGAGAAGAATATTGAGCTTTTTCTTAAAACAATGAAATATGAACTCTATCGGTTGATCATGGAGCATGAAGTTTTGCGTTCGGAATGGACCCACCGCATACAGTATTATCTTGTTCTATCTCAGAGAGCAGACTATCAGACATTACTGCAAGCTATACATAATAACTTCATTCATCTTCATGATGCTTTGATTCGAGAGAAGTTTGAAAGTATCGATAGTCGTTTTACGAATTACATGAAAAAAGCTGTAACAGAAGAGAAAGATGAGATTACTCCTCTAGAATTGTACGATGCTCTTATTCTTCCAGAACAATGGTTATGTCTTGGTGAAAATAAAAAATTTACGATTGGAGATAGTATCTACACGCCATGGAAAAATGTATTGGGACAATATCGTATCGTTTTTTATTTAATGAGTGATGCATGGAAGGCTCATGCCATCAAAGATCAAAATACTTTCATGACTTTACACGAAAGCCTCTCTTCATTGATCTATCACTTAAATAGTATGCTTGAAGAGCCAATGTATCGTTTGCATATTACTGCATTTGAAAGCATTGATACAATCTTCAATCAACCAATAGAATGGTCTATTTCTGAGCTGCAGTCTTATCAAAAAGATCTCAATGTTGTGTACAGAGAATTGATGTTTTTTCTTGAAGAATGTTCTTCTCGTTCAACTAAAAAAACAGGAAGGCAGAAAAAAATAGAATATCTAGGCAATGGACAATTGAAATATGGAGATGAGAAGAAAATGATGGCAAAAAATACGATATACGCAAATGTAAGCCAAAAAATCTATGAACATTGCCGAGTAGTCGGCAGTACAATAGCTGTGGAGCAATTGTATAAAGAATGCACAGGAAGAGAATATAGTACTGCACAGTGGAAATGGCTTTCAGATAACATAAAATCTGCAAATAGATGGGCAAAGAGACAAGGACTTCCCTCTCTTTTTCAGTGTGATACAAAAGTAGTGACTCGCTTGTAATTTGATCAAAAACCACCGACGCTTGCCGACTATTTATACAATATAAATAGGACGTGCATTTCCTTGACGGGTCATCTCATTGGCAAGAACTTTGTAAAACGTCTCACGGCAACACACTCAGTATTGAGTTTGAGTATCCAGAACAGAATCATCCAGAATACGTTCAAGACATTACAAAAACATTGCAATATGCAGGGGTCTTTCATGGAATTTCTACAAAAGATGCCAATTTGGAATGATTGAAAAATAAGGGTAGAATAATAACTATGAATCTTACAGAAGATACAGCACAGCCAAAAAGGCGTATTGCCATCTATATTCGTGTTTCTACGCAAGAACAAAAGATGGATGGCTATAGCCTAGAGTCACAAAGAAAGAAATTACTAGCGTATGTACGAGAAAATAAAGGACTGAATTTAGTGACTCAAGACGATTGGGTGTATGAAGACGTACATACAGGTTCTGAAATCAATCGTACGGGGCTTCAGAAACTCTTAGAAGACGTAGAAAAGGGAAAGTATGATGCTGTCCTCGTTTGGAAGATCGATAGGCTCTCACGGTCGTTGAAACATCTTTTAGATATTTTCGAGAAATTGCAAAAGAAAAAGGCAAGTTTCATCTCTCTTCAGGAGAATATTGACTTTAATGGAGCCATTGGAAACCTCATCTTTCAGATTTTCGGAGCTATTGCACAGTTTGAGCGAGAGTTGATCAAAAGTAGGACCA
>CAZLFU010000137.1:0-3210 GCA_964558895.1 uncultured Candidatus Peribacteria bacterium | reverse complement strand
TCACCTTTAAAATACTTAATTATTAAAATAGATTCAAGTTTTATTTAAACCAAAAAAAACAACATTTTTATTTGTTTCTTAATAGGTGATTCTTTTTTTTTGTTGGTTTGAACTTAAATTTTAACAAAAAAAATAAACGGAAAATTCCTTAAATTCCCTTTTTATACTGCTCTCGATCTTTTGGTTTTGATGGTGTGTTACGATTTTCCTTGTATGTCACCTCACCATTTTTCATACTCACGAAAGTAGTATTTGGAACATCACTTGTGACGAGTAGGTTTCCACTTATAAAACTCCCAGTTCCAATTTTTACTCCAGGGTTGGTACTAGAATGAATACCAAGCCTGCAGTGGTCACCAATAATTGTGCCAAGCTTAGAGAGGCCTGTTCCAATTTTCTCTTCTTTGACAGTGGAGGTAATTTCCTGTTCGTCCAAGCGGAAGTTTCCCGTCACGCTCCCCGCACCAAATGAAACGTTGTGCCCAATCACACTATCACCAATGTAGGTGCTATGTGTCCATACATGGCTATGAAAGATGCTCGATTTTACCTCTGTGTTGTAACCAACAACAGAGTCATCGCCAATGCTGGAATTACGAATAAGCACATTATTTCCTACAATACTTCGTTTGCCGATGTAACAAGGTCCGACAACCACGGCGTTGGGAAGAATGCGAGCGTCTTCATCGATGTATACATTTCCCTCTAAGATGGCTGTTTTGTGTACAGATGCACTCGGGTGTACTTCTTGTTTGGTAATGTCTTCCAAGAGAGTGGGCAGCAAAGACAGAAGATGCCATGGGTATTTCACAGGTTTCCATGCTCCTTTGTAGGGAACAGGTTTATAGGTGCTCCTTTGAAAAAGGATATCCAGAGCCTGCTCGTATCCATCGTCTCTCTCTGGGTTTACTTTGGTAAGCGCTTCCAAAAGAAGAGATGCATTGTTATGAACATGCGCGACAATATTCACAAGATTACTTGGCTCGTTTCCTTCTCCAGGTTTTTCGATGATAGATCGAATCACCCCATCTTCAATGGTGAGGTATCCCCCAGGGAAATAACGCTCTACTTCCTGCGCAAGAAGCGCACCATCGGTACCAGCTTCGGCAGCGGTAGCAAAGACATCTTTGTACGCACTTGGTTCAATAATGTCATTCCCACAGACGATAAGCACTGGTTCTGTGCCACAGTGCGGGAGTGCACTGAGCATCGCGCCGCGCATGCCAAGTGAGAGATCTTCTTGCTGTACAGCAGGGAAATCAGGAAACATCGCAGATGCCTCTTGTAAATTATGCTCCCCTCCTACCAAAATAATTTCCTCAATTCCTGCCTGCTTCAATCTTTCAACTTGATGTTCCAAGAGTGTCTTTCCACAGAGAGGGAAAAGAGTTTTTTCGCTGAGTGGCCAAAAACGTGTAGACCGGCCGGCAAGCAGAAGAAGGGTTTTCATCTGGAATAGGACTATTTTAAGCCAAAATCTTACTGAGAAGCCAGAATTTACTCATCAACTTTACGGTTGTAACTTGAGCGAAATAGTTCCAGATTCTGCTGTAGAAACAACGGGAATACCAAAATGCCGGTAGCGATCTACAATATCGAGGTGAGGATGACCAAATGGGTTGTCTCTTCCTACGGAAATAACAGCAAGATCGGGTTGTACAGCCAGAAGAAAGCCAGTTGATGACGAGGTCCTACTCCCATGGTGAGCTACTTTCAAAATAGAAGATCGAATATCTGCGCCTGTTTGCAAAATAGCCTGTTCTGCTATTTCTTCTATATCTCCTGTAAACAAAATACTGTTCTTTCCATACAGTACGCGCAGGACAACAGAAGAGTCATTACTATCCATAAACTCTGTTCCAAAAGATTCGCTGGGTGGCCAGATGGTATCGAGCACGACGCCATCCCCCATCGCAATATCTTCACTGGGATCTGCGACGATCACAGTAGTTGCCTGTTCTTTCAGTAAAGCTAAGAATTTCTCATAGCGGCCAGAGGTATGTGGCACGCCCGAGAGAAGAACTTTTTCTATTTTGTATCGTTCCAGAATATCTGGGAGAGCAGTGAGGTGGTCTGCGTCTGGGTGACTAAGTACGAGTAGTTCAATCGTACGATCCAAAAATGGCATACTCGAACCCAAGTGTTCGAGTAGAGATGTATCAGGGCCTCCATCAATGACGATCTGTTGACCAGAAGGAGTCACAAGCATGGCGGCATCTCCCTGGCCAATATCAAAGAAGTGTACCTTAAGAACGTTGGAGTTCTGTAGAGAGAGCTCGCGGAAGGCAAGAAGTGTGCAGATTCCAACAGCCAATGGCAGCAACCAGTATTTCTTCATTACAAAGCAGATAAACGTACCGTCCTCGGTTTTTGTTTGCAATGAATAACTAGGTCTTGTTTGTATTAGGCGGCTGGAAATACAGATAGTCCTAAGGATTGTGATTTACATTTAGGGAATAATTTAACAGGCTTGTTAGACATAAGAAACCAGTGCTAATGTAATCCCCTTTATTCCGCCATTCCACTATGGGTGAGTTAAAACCAGACAATAAAGAAACTGCCTCAAGGACATTTGCAGACGTTATTCGCAGAACACGCAATAATTTTCCTGATGAACGATTTCACCCCCGCGTGATACAGGCTAGAGCAGTAAATGAGCAATCGGGCATAGATACACATGGATTTAAAATTGATACGAATAGTGACGGCACGGGCACAAAACCTGAATTGGCAGAGAGAATGTTTGAGGAAACAGGAGATCCAATTTATTGCGAAAACCCAGCATTCGATGTGGTGGCAATGGTTGCTGATGATGTTGCCCGTACAGGTGCATTTGTTATTGGCATTACCAACAGTATGGATGTGAATAGTAGCGAAAACCCTGAGTTTATTGCAGCACTCGCACGTGGCATGGAAAGAGCTTGTAACCAAGGCAGATTTCCATTATTGAATGGGGAAACTGCAGAATTGGGATACCGCACACCAGGCTGGGGCCAAAACAGATTGAACTGGAATGCTGTAGCCACACAACTTATTAATCCTAAAAAAATTATCGACGGATCACGCTTGAAACTAAAACAGCCGATTGTAGCATTTCGTGAAAATTCTATTCGTAGCAACGGCCTGACACGCGCACGAGCAATTTTAGAAAATGCTTATCTGCAACGTGAAATTGGAGTGGCAACGAAACGCGAAGGAATTGCTCGGCTT
>CAZLFU010000136.1:1943-3210 GCA_964558895.1 uncultured Candidatus Peribacteria bacterium | reverse complement strand
CTCCTCGCTTCGTATTCACTCCGCTCGTCAAACAGTGCACTTTTCGACGCCCTTGCTCGCCAAGATGCGTGACGGAATTTTTTCTAGGCGACACCCTGTTTTGATTGTTGTTTACATATCTCCCAACAACTCTTCTATCCTACTTCCCCTCTCTGTCCGAGGATCAATACGAAAACGAATCTTTGGAATTTTTTTAAGACTCATCGTCCCCAAGGACATTTGTAATGATTTTTGTCTAGATTCCAAAAAGGAAAGTGCTCTCTTCGAGTCTGCAAGAGCACTGATGAGCACAGTGACATACGAAAGATCGGTAGTTACTTCTATGTCTGTAATGGATACAACACCACAGACAGCAGAGCACTCCTGCAAGACAGGAGCAATAATTTTTCGCACTTCGGAGGCCAGCATGGCAGGACGACGACTCATAGAAAATGAAATACAGAATGATGTTCTCGACTAGAAAACGAGGATACACTATCTCCAGCATGACTAAACCATTTTCCATCATCTTTTGTGGCACACCAGACTTTGCTGTCCCGAGCTTGCAAGCATTGATCGATGACTCTGCATTTGATGTCACCCTTGTTGTCACACAGCCAGATCGCCCTGTTGGACGAAAACAAATCCTCACTTCTCCACCCATCAAAACTCTGGCAGAAGCACATGCAATTCCTGTCATCCAACCAGAAAACATCAACGAAGAGATTGATGCATTGAAGAAGTATCCATGCGATTTTCTTGTTGTGGTTGCGTACGGACAACTTCTCTCTCAACCTGTGCTCGATCTTCCAACCATCGCACCTGTGAATGTACACGCATCACTGCTCCCACGCTGGCGCGGAGCTTCGCCTATCCAACATGCTATTCTCACTGGAGATGCAGAAACAGGAGTGACAGTACAGCGCATTGTGCAAAAGCTCGACGCTGGACCAATCCTCAGCCAAACAAGTTACACTCTCGATGCAAGAGAAACTACTCCGTCTCTCTATGAAGCACTTGCAAATACAGGTGCAGCGCTCCTTGTACACACACTGAAGGTCCCAACCAAAGAAACAGAACAAGAAGGAGAAGTAACCACCTGCAAAAAGCTTTCCCGAGAAGATGGAAATGTCGATACACAGACGATGACCGCAGAAGAGATTGATAGAAAAGTACGTGCGCTTGTCCCTTGGCCTGGCGTGACCTGCACCGTTACCGGAAAGCAAATAAAGCTTCTCGAAACTTCTTTGGAACCTGTGCCAGAATCTATGCAAATACCCTGTGCCAA
>CAZLFU010000136.1:0-1843 GCA_964558895.1 uncultured Candidatus Peribacteria bacterium | reverse complement strand
CACTGACAAGTTTTCATTCCATACCCGCACAAACTTCTCTATACTCATCTCCGTGCAACCCTTCCTCAATATCCTTTTTCTTTTGAGCGTGTCGCTCGCACACGCCCAAGGATTGCCGGGAGACATCGACGGCGATGGTCTTTTGGACATCGATGAAGACCGCAACCAGAATGGCATTACAGACCCTGGAGAGACAGATCCTTACGATGCAGATACCGATGGTGGAGGCGAAGGGGATGGAAAGGAATTGGAGATTGGTCACGACCCATTAGATCCATCCGATGACTTTACTTTCGATCGTGATGGAGACGGTTTAGCCAATGGCGAGGAAATCACACTGGGTACAGACCCCGATATTCCCGATACAGATGGGGACGGAGTACAAGATGGAAGCGATGCATTTCCACTGGAGGAAGAATACAGCACCGATACCGATAACGATGGTCTCCCCGATGAATACGAGCAGCAGTACTCCAACCCCGGTAACTCTGGAGGAGGTAACGGAGGTGGAAATACTTCTGGGTCTACCACGGGTTTACATCCCGATGATGATAATGACAATGACAGTCTCTCCAACTTAAACGAATACAAGAGTGGAACGAATCCTTTGCAATCCGATACCGATCGTGATGGAGCACTCGATGGCCAAGAAATTGCAAGTGGAACCAAGCCAACAGAAAGCCCTTGCATCGTGTATGCCGAACCCAATGCAAACTTCTACGATACACAGGAGCATTGGGCACAAGCCATTGTCGAAACGATGCACCGCATCAAAGTGCAACCAGAGTTGATACGCATTGTACGAGGATACGGAGACTCAATGGAGAGAGAATTTCGACCGAATCAGAATATTTCTCGCTTCGAATTTATGAAGATTGCTCTCCTCACAACGTGTATAGCATTGGATCCAGACGATGCAAATCCCAAGAAAACATTTACGGATTTTTCCTTCCGCACAGAAGAAGGCGAACACCCAGATATGGCTTTTCGTAGGCGCGTGCTCACAACAGCTCTTCGGTACGATATTATCGAAGGATACGAAGATGGTACCCTGCGTCCCGATGCACCAATCAACAGAGCAGAAGCACTCAAAATTCTACTGCTCTCATCGGGTATTCACCCCAACAAGGAGCAACAAGAAGCAAATCCTCTCACGTTTACAGATGTATGGGAAAGTCACTGGTTTGCAACGTATGTTCGTGATGGAACGGCACTCACAATCATCGAAGGCTATCCCGATAAGACCTTCCGTCCTGGTCAACCAATCACCAGAGCAGAAACAGCAAAAATCGCTCTCTACTTGATGATGATGAACCCAAGAGTGAATGGATATGTGATTCCTAAAGACGGGTTATAAAACTGAATAGGATTTCAGAGAATTCAAAGAATTCAGGGATCTCTGATTTCTTTGAGATCCCTGAATTCTTGTTTGAATCTTAAAAAATTAGACGTGACTTCTCATCTCTGTGAATGCCTCGATAAACTTTTCGAGATCCTCTGCATCAAACATGATTGTCGTCTTTTGACCACCACGAGACTTCTCGGAAATCTTGAAGAATTTGCCGTTCGTTGACTGCTTCAAATCGATATAAAACGTGCGCTGCTTGGCGTGGATAGTAACAGAGTGTACTTCTTCTGCGAAGCGACCACCGCTACTACGAGCACCACCAGACGCTGCTGGAGCAGACTGATGTGCACTTGTATCCTCGCTGGAGGATCCCTGGAGATCGGACATTGGATCAAACATAGTTGAAAAAGAAAAAAATAAATCGTTCGCCCCTCTGGAAGTTTCTTCATGCGTCTTCAGCGGACTGGTGTCTTTCGTGGACTCCTTCTCCGCCTC
>CAZLFU010000135.1:0-3220 GCA_964558895.1 uncultured Candidatus Peribacteria bacterium | reverse complement strand
GCTTTGTCCGACCCATTGCATATTTGCATAAGGAGCCCCTCACGCTGCTGAAAGGAAAGAGTTGCTCCATCGTAGGAACGAAGGAGCGAGAGATCTGGATCCAAAGGAGACAGATGCTGCCTCTTGAGTTCTGCATTGAGAATCTTTTTCCCTTCTATGACCAACTGTGGTCGATCTTGCAGATTTAAGTATCGCTTCAACTTAGAGCGTGCAGTGGCCATGCGAAGTAACCCCATCCATTGTTCCGAAGGCTGAGGATGTGTACGACGCATGATCTCCACTACATCACCATTCTCCAACTGATAATCCATCGGCACGATATTTCCGTTTACACGCGCTGCACGGAAACATAAGCCTAAGTCTGTATGCACAGTAAATGCAAAGTCCAACGGTGTTGCACCTTCTGGCAATTCTACGATGTCTCCTTTGGGGGTAAGCACAAAGATATGATCTGCCAAGCCGGTATGCTTATTTTCCTCTCCAATAGACTGCTGCGAAAGAAGTGCATTGTGCAGCTGTACACGCTCCAGGGTATTTTCTGTAGAACCATGTTCTTTATAACCCCAGTGCGCTGCAACTCCATATTCAGCTTCACGATGCATATAGTGTGTACGAACCTGTATTTCTATAGGAGTATTGAGAGGTGCATTTGGCAATTGCAATAACGTGGTGTGCAAACTCTCGTAGCCATTGGGCTTGGGAAATGCGATGTAATCTTTGAATCGCTGAGGAACAGGTCTTCCTTTTCTGTGCAGAAGTCCCAAGACTTGGTAGCACTCTTCTATAGAGTCGACGATAATGCGTATTGCAAAAAGATCGTACAAATCTTCCACAGAACTTACGCTTTTGGTATTCATCTTGTGAAACGTGCTATAGAACTGCTTCTCACGCCATTGTACCACTGCATGAACACCATTTTTCTCTAAGTAGGTACTCAAATTACTTGCTGTTTTTGCAAGAAAATCTCCTTTCTCTTTGTGAATCCTCTGCATCTGCTCTGCAATACGCTCCGCATCAATAGGATAGAGAATAGGAAATACGCTCGCTTCCAAGGAATGCTTGACGCTATAGATACCAAGCCGAGCTGCAACTGGTGCATACACTTGCAGTGCCTCCTGACAAATATGCTTCGCATCCTGCAAACTTACGCGATCCAAAAAATTGAGCACATAACTCTGATCACACAGAACAATCAAAATAGTGCGCATATCTTCCGATACTTTAAGAAGCATCAAACGTAAATCTTCTACCGAAATAAGTTTGTTCTCGAGTGTGACATGCGAAACCAGATGCACCGCGCTCACGATGCTTCGTACTTTCACCCCAAAGTTCTCCTCCAAATCTGTAATGGAGTACTCCTTGGTTTGTAAAACATGATGAAGTAAACACGCAACCACTGCATCTTCATCTGGTTCGAAAGGCAAAAGGACTTCTAGTACGCCACGCACATGCTCTAGGAGAGTCATCCCTGTCCAATGCTTGGTATCTCCGTAGACTTCCTCTGCTACTTGCAGAGCTTTTTGGATGCGCTCTCTATCAAACCCTGCACCAGCGGGAATGAGACCGTTCAATGTCATTGCCGTCTTCTTGTGGGTTACAAGTGCCATACTGGATGTCTTATGATACAGGAATCGGCCGCTCGATGCATAGCGTTACGGGGCCATTATTGATCAATTCTATGTCCATCATCGCACCAAATCTTCCGGTTTCCACTTTGGAAACACCAAGCTTCTTAAGCTGATCAATAAAAAATAAGTACAGTTTTTCTGCTTCCTGTGCTTCTGCAGCCATAGTGTAATCTGGCCTGTTCCCCTTCTCTATTCTTCCAGCGAGAGTAAATTGTGATACAACGAGCACTTCGCCTCCTCTTTCGAGCAAAGAATGATCGTTTATTTTTGCTACTCCCTGTGCATCCACAGAAGCAAAAAGGCGTAATTTGGTAATCTTGTTTGCAAGTTGCACTGCGTATTCCTCGGTATCTCCCTGTACGACACCCAGAAAGAGAAGATATCCTTCCGAGATAGCTCCAACAATAGATCCTTCTATCGAGACCGATGCCCTAGAAACCTTTTGAAGGAGAACTTTCATACAAAAAGTATAGCAATGGATCTTGCCCAAGAAACGAAGATATCCATGTACATTTTTGGAATCTTCTGAGAAGTCCCATCTTCAAATTTGAAAGAGAATCTGCAAATTGCGCAAAAACTCTGCCGTTCAGTTGACAGTGTCCCTACGCTGAGTAAACTATCTTCAACGTCCGAAGACCGAGGGTTGTGGGTCGATGATCCATGTTAAATCCCTCCGAGGCCCACAGCATCGACCATTCGGCTTAGGCTTAGTGCTTCGTGCCGTGTGCCTCGCTGGTCTCCCGGGCGTCTCAAAAGACAGGGAGACCTTTTGTTTATCTGCAAGATAAACAACCCTGAGGCATCGAAGGGTTCTCTCCTTATTATTCTCGACTCCTAATTCATACTCCTCTTTCCATGGCACTTACCCGCGACCAAAAATCGGAACAACTCCAGGAATTGATCGATAAGATCAGAGAATCAAAATCTGTGATGTTTACACATTACATTGGACTGAGTGTTTCCGAAGTGAATGAATTTCGTAGAAAGCTACGAGAAGGTGGTGCAGAGATGAAAGTTGCAAAGAAGACACTGATGAAGCTTGCAGCCAAGGAAGTAGGTCTACCTGAGATTACTGATGACATCCTCCAGGGACCAGTCTCTCTTATCTTCAGCTCGGGTGATCCTCTTGCTGGAGCTCAGATTACTTTTAAATACAGTAAAGATCATGACAAGGTCGCCATTATTGGTGGCATGTTCGAAGGTCAGCTTTTGAATAAGAACCAAGCATTGGAACTTGCAAAGATGCCAAGTCGAGATGTGCTTCTCTCTATGTTTGTGGGAATGATTCGCTCACCACTTGTCAGTTTTGCTTCTATCTGCAGCTCTCCACTCTCTGGATTTGCACGAGCACTCAGCCAGATTGCAGAGAAAGGAGGAGTGTCTGGACAGGGTAAGGAAATCAATGAAGCCGAAGAAACCAAAGAAACCGATGAGTCCAAGGAAAAAAATGAGTCATCTTTGGAATCTTCGGAATCCGTGGAGTCTTCGGATTCTTCCGATGAACCTGCAAAGGCCATCGAAGAAACTTCCCCAGAATCCGCCTCTTAAATTTCAATTCATACTTTTTTATTCCCCCTCTTATCATGTCCGAT
>CAZLFU010000134.1:0-3250 GCA_964558895.1 uncultured Candidatus Peribacteria bacterium | reverse complement strand
ACTTTCTTTTCAAAAAGAAAGTGGAAAGGAATATCATCTCTCGACTACGCTCGAGATGACAAAGGGAAGCTGGAGATGACAATGAAGAAGTTTAGGATGATAGAGAAAACCTCAAGATGACAGAGGCAAGCTTGGTGAGGCTAAAAATCCTTTACTATTGAATTGTAGATCCAGTTCCAGAAAGCCCCTCCTTTAAGAGATCGCTTCCCTTCTGAAGGGTATCTATCCCCTCTTTTACAGTATCAATTCTCTGCTGAACATTTTCTACTTTCTCCTGCACGTTTCCTATGAGACTTTTTCCAACATACAGAACTGTTTCGAAATAGGCCTTCACATTCTGCATGTAGGTTTTTACTTCTATCGTGACTCCACTTGCTGTTTGCACCACATCATCAATAGTTTGTGTAGCCTTATCTCTACGCTGCTCTACTGGTGTACAGGCTTGCAGAAAGAGGAGAACCGTAAGGAAAACCGGAATACATGCACGGTTTGGAACCCATTTCTTCTGCATAGAGCATTTATGCAATGTCCGTCTTATTGGAGGCCTCACTTTTTTGGAACATTTTTTCAAAGGATCCATCAAAGCTCTCTAACGCTTCGCGTAAAGTGCCAATTTCTTTCTGACTAAGCTGGAAGGTAGACGAGGCATTGGTTGTCCCATCGTTATCTTCCATTCGTACTCCCAATTGATCTACTCCCTGCAAAGATGCATGCAAGACAATGAATGCACTGCATCCATCACACTGTAACTGCAAAAGCATGGCGCTATCGGAAACTACCCTCACAGAAGCAAAATCTACCGGTACATTGCTTCCACACTGAGGACATCGCATTTGCTTACGAATCTTTTGAAGTATCTGCTGGAGCGTGTGAGGATCTAATTCCATAAACTATGCTCTAGTATAGCATCAGTAACTCTACGCAACAAAAAAAACTCCTTTTCAAGTTGAAAGCACGATAGTATGACCATATGCCCACCTCAAATTCCTCATCCGTAGTGTCTGTACGAGCCAGTGTGGTTGTTGCACTTCTTGCAGGTTTCTTCGCTATGGTAGTGGGTTCTCTGGATTCGGATCTTCAAAATACTCATAGTAAAACTTTCCAAGATGGGCCTCTGGCAGAACTAGGAATAGAACACGATGTACCCGCTGGACTCACTCTAGAAATGGGGTCTCTCCAAGGGCATAGCGTAATTGATATTACAATGGAAAGTGAAAGAGATGTATACCTGAGTGTGCCAGATAGCTGGGAGCGAAGAGAAGTACGCAATGTGCCACTGGAATCTGTCGTATCGGATCCTCCTTCTCTCAATTTTGTGCGATGGAAAGTGCCGGGCACCGCAACTATTTCATTTTATGCACCTTCCACACCAAGCCAGATTCTATTGCATAATGTTTCCGATCCACCACTCAAAGTATCTCTTGCACGAGTCAACTTGGATACGGGAAAAGTAGAACGTAATGTGATCTTGCTCCAGAAATCTTCGATTGAACTCTGGTAAAAAAAGAGAGAGTCCTGCACTCTAGAGCAGATGCAGATTCTCTCTCTTTCCACTGGCATCCTTTCCAAAGGTGATGATCTTGTGTCTGCACTGATGCAAAATTTTTCTTTTGAGGATGGAGATATCCTCGCACTTTCCTCCAAAGCAGTTGCAACTGTAGAGGGTGCACATATCCATCTCTCAACACTCACCACATCGCAAGAAGCACAGGAATGGACTGATCGATTGCAATTCAATCAACCGGAGGGTTTTCGGCAAGCTGTGCTGGAAGAGACAACGAGATTGCAGGGATCGATTGTAGGATCGTGCCCCCATGCCATGCTTGCAGAACTCAAACCACAAGGTATGGCGGAAGGATCTCTCCTTGTAGCCAATGCCGGACTCGATCTCTCGAATACTGTAGAAGGAACTGCTATTGGATGGCCACAGGATCCCATTGCATCGATTCAATCGATCAGATCAACTCTTGAGCAAAAGACTGGAAAAAGTATTGCCATACTGCTTACCGATTCCTGTTGCAGACCCAGACGTATAGGAGTGACTGCCATCGCTTTGGTTGTAAGCGGCTTTGATCCGCTGCAGAGTGAAATTGGGAAGAAAGATCTCTTTGGACATAAACTTCGTATGACAAACGAAGCAAGAGCCGACCAGCTTGCAACTGCTGCCAATTTTGTGATGGGCAACGCAGATCAATGTATTCCTGCAGCAGTTATTCGAGATCATGGATTAATCTTCTCAGATTTTGAAGGATGGGTGCCAGGGATAGATCCAGAAGATGATTTGTTTAAGGGGGCGTTGTGAGGTCGAAGGTCGTAGGTCGAAGGTCGTAGGTCTTTTCTTGTTGGACATTCGACTTTAAGACATTCGACTTTTGACTCCAATTCGACCTGCGACTTTTTTTAATCCGCTACACTACCCGTATGAACTTCATCGTTCTCTGCTCTTCGCGCGGTACCACATTTCAAGCAGTGCTCGATAGCATCCAAGATGGAAGTCTTACTGCACAGTGCTTGGGTTTAATTACGGATGCGAAAGATCGTGGGTGCATTGAAAAAGCAGAACGTGCAGGTATTCCATGGAAAGTAGTAGAAAAATCTGGCGATGAGCCCCGAGTAGAATTTGATAGACGTGTAAACGCAGCCTGCCAAGAACTAGGAGCAAACAACGAGACAGTGCTTGCAGCTATGGGCTGGATGTGGATTATGTCACCGTGGTTTATTCGCCAGTGGGAACACCGCATTCTCAATGTTCATCCTTCCCTACTCCCAAAACATGGTGGAAAAGGAATGTATGGCCATCATGTGCATGATGCAGTACTGGCGAGTGGGGAAACAGAAACAGGCATTACTATTCTTCTCATGGATGAAGGAGTGGATTCTGGCAAAATTATCGAACAAAAAATTTGTTCAGTTTTTCCATCTGATACTGGAGAGATTCTACAAAAACGCGTGCAGGAACTTGAGAAAGAATGGTATCCAAAGGTTTTACAGAGGATTGAGGAGGAGGGATTAAGATTGGCGAAAAGATAATGTCTTGGTTATATTTCTTCTTTCATGGTTCCATGATTAAATGACTACATGATTGACGAATGTCTTTGTTAGCATTGATGCCTAGCGAAATTGTGAATTGTGTTCTCATTCGCTTGCGAATCATGTAACCATTTAGTCATTTAATTATGCCAACTCCTGAATACACCATCACTTGCCAGCAAAATGAACAAATTGCACATGATGTGTATGAAATTATTTT
>CAZLFU010000133.1:0-3269 GCA_964558895.1 uncultured Candidatus Peribacteria bacterium | reverse complement strand
AGCACGGGACTCATAAGCCCGGGGTCGCCGGTTCAATCCCGGCCCGTGGCACCATCATGCGTCATCAGAGTGATTAACTTTACATTTTGGCTCGCGCTTTCGGTGAAGTCGAAAGAAAATGACAGAGATCCTTTACCATTGCCCTGCCACACATTACGGCGAACGCAGCCTTTGTTTCTTGGTCGTCTGGGTGTTCTAACTCAAGCGCTGAAGCACCGCCGGCTTCCTGAACGGCAAGGCAACCTGCCAACACATCCCACTGGGGTATGGATCTAAAGTACGCACCATCAATATCACCCATGAGGATCTTGTGAACAACATCGATCACGCAAGTGGCCCCACTCACATGAGCACAGGAAGGCAAAATTACACGAAGACCGTCTTCATTTCGCAATGCGCTTTGGATAAGATTAGTAAGCAAGTAAGCCTCTGCCAAGGGCCGTCCAGATGGGATTGTTTTTCGTTGCCCATTTAGAAAAGTTCCCCCGTCGCGTGTAGCCGATATAATGATATTTTTACAAGGAAGGCTCATGACTGCTAAGATTGTTTGATACTCTTGTTGCAGCGCGATAATGGTGCCGAACTGCTCGAATCCACGTACAAAGTTTAGCGTTCCATCAAGAGGATCGACCACCCAGCGAAATGGCGAATCTTTACCCACATGCGCCACCTCACCCTCCTCTGCAAGGAAACGATGCGATGAAAATTGCGTGTGGATCAGATCGACAATAGCTTTCTGCGACTGCAGATCGACATCTGTCACTACGTCATTGCAGTGGCTTTTTGTTCTCACGTTCCGGAGGTACCCAAGCTGGTTAAATCCAGCAAGCAAGATCTCATTACTAGCGTGCAAGGCTTTCAGGGCTATCTCCAGATACTGCCGAAGGTCGATATTATCCGACATTTTTTGGGTCTGGAAGAAAAAGATTCACGCAAATAGTACGGACGTATGGAATGATATTCGGGGGCAATTGTTGCACTGGATAAAACCGGAGATCCGAACACTTATGTGGCTCACAATTCATGATGTCCCCCAACCATGCTCGTACACAGAAGATATAGTGAAACCAAGGGGTACCGTCATCATTGACGGTTTCCAACGTACTCAAGAGTTGGGGTACGAGGGGTAGAAGTCCCGTTTCTTCAAACACTTCTCGGCACAGCGCGTCTAGTGGTGTCTCACCTGCTTCAATGCAACCTGAAGGAAGGCCATACAATCCATCGCAATATCCTGTATTGCTTCTCTGTAAAAGCAGAACCGATGCTCCGTTGACAATTACGGCTTGTACCCCCAGTGATTGCAGAGGATGAGAAGACAACATAGTTATTGTTTTTTCCGACGAATCCACAATCTTTGCAAGTAACGCTGCAAATCCGGTCCACCTTTTCCCGATTTTCGCCCGTGCGCGTAAAGCAAGTTATCAAAAATAACCGATTGATTCGCTTGCCAACTGTGCTCCTGCTGCTCCCCCATTTCCAGTGCTTGAACGAAGCGATGCAAAGGTCCCGCAAAATCAAAGACACCCAACTGCTTCATTTCATGAGGCTCGCAATATGGCCTGACTGTACCCCTATTGGTTAGATTGGAGATATATTTGCCAGTTCTGGGGTGTTTTTCCAATAAGGGGCGCACTACTTCGATTCCCCCTCTTGCCAAAAATACGTTGTACATTTGAGTGAGCATTGCTCTATCGCTAGGTTCCAATGAATCTATAGCATCAGCGGAATTACTAAAGGTTGTGCGTGCATCGCAGTACCCTGGATCAATGCAATGCAAAACGACATAGTCAGGAATATTATCGAGATATGCACCATCAGTATGCAGATCGAACCGGCTCGTTTTACGAGAGTTGTCGATGCTGTCGTCCCCTTGGATAACTTCACTCACGAGACCGTCTGTACTGGGAACCAGCTCGAACTGTTTTGACGTTGAAAGCAAGTCTTTTAGTTTGGCCACATCCAGATCAACATGAAGAGGTGTTACTCCTATTTCGGGATCCGTTTCAAGCCAAGCGACAAATTGTTCTGTATTCCACACTTGTTTCTCGCTGGCATCAATATTTTGGATAAGCGTTGCGCCTTTCCCCCTTCCGATCTGTAAAACTAGATTGAACAGAGGATTTCTGGTGTCTTGGCATATTTCAAGAACTCTTGACCGTAATTTCTTCTCATCCAGAGGACCACTGTTAGCCTGTTGGACGGTGAGACAGTGAATAATTCTGAGGATCAAGGCATGTTTGCAATCAGCAAACATTCTTTCAGATTGCTCATCGCTAACATTTACTCCCTTTTTCTCTTTCACTACCTGCTTGGCACCTTCGAGCAAAGGAGGGAAAAGTTCTGCAGCCAAAGGCTGCAGTGTATGTACAGTCATGATGAGAAGATGGAGAAAAACGAATTAAGTAGTAATTTATATCTGAAATCATTTCAATATTCAAGGAAAATCGTTCCACCTCAACGTACCATGGTCGCCCTAACAGAGGGATTATCTCTGATAGATCCTATGTCCAGTTCGACCACCAAAAGATATGATCTCTGGTGGCCTTTGCCACCATCATGCGTCGGTAATGCACCAGAAGTGTGTGGGATAAGAGAGTAGAATTTGGCTTCTACTAGCTCTTCCCATCATGTTTATGTCTGCAAGAATGATTTTCTGCCGTTTCTGTGGTGTTGGAGGAGCGCACCGGCACGGTGTAGATGCACGCCGAAGAACACGCTACAAATGCCCTACCTGCAATCGAACATTTACCGGAAGAACCAATACAGCAAAGTCTGGCAGTCAGTTCTCGGATGATGAATGGAGAATTGCGGTGAAGTTCTTTAGCTTGAGAGGCGGGATGAGTGGAGCTGATCTTGCACGCTTCTTTGCCGTTGATCCGAAGACAGGACAACGATTGAACAGACTCTTCCGAACAATGGCAGCGACACTCGAGCCGAAGAAGCTCTCCGGTCCCTCCGAGTGGGATGAATCCACTGCACTAAAACAGCAATGGGTCGTTGGAGGCGTTTCCAGAACCTCACGACAGTGTTTGATGACGTGTGTGAAGAATCGATCGGAACGAATATTGATTCCTCTCGTTGAACGCTCAACAGATACAGACAGTCCGATCTTCACAGACGAATGGTTGGGCTACTCAGGCCTCCTGAATCATTGGACCGTTTGTCATGCGAGAGAGTTTGTCCGGAAAGAAGCACGCTTCGTGCACACGAACACGCAGGAAGGAATTTGGGGGCATCTCAAGCCTATGGGCTGGCATCTGTACCGTGGA
>CAZLFU010000132.1:0-3277 GCA_964558895.1 uncultured Candidatus Peribacteria bacterium | reverse complement strand
AGCTGGCAACAAATTGAAGAGTCTGTATCTGCTCGTTTAATGACTAAGGGGTTAATCACAGGAAGATCAGAAAAATCCACCGATGCAGAAATGCAAGATGAAATTGCTCGTTGGATACAGCAAGGCGCATCCGACGTAGATCTACATGCACGAGTGGAATTTCTTTACGGTGAAACTAATCAATCCTCGGAAAATAAATTATTAAGATTAATAGAAAATGCAAAAGATGAATTAAGAAGACGGCTAGCAGAAGAAAAAACGGAGAATTTAGATCAGGTTGTGGGAGAGGAGCATTACAAAGTGAGTCAGATTGCAAATGAGAGGAACGAGTATACTGATGAAGATTTTGAAGCTCTTGGAATTGATCCGTCACAACCTACTGATGCGAAGCCAGGTTCTGAAAAAAAAGTAAAAATACTAGCTGCTCGACTCGCTTCTAATATTCCGTTGTGGCACGACGAAGATTGCCGAGATCATAGTCCAGGAAATGCATTTGATGATGACGATGAAGAATAATTCCATATTCCTCTTCTAGAGCTATCTACTTTAAATATTTGCTGGTGGAAAGTTTGTAGAATTTAAAAAAATACAGCGAACTATAGAGCTATTCAAAACTAACATTATTCGATAAAACATTGGAACGCTCTTACACGCAAGATGCATTCATAGACCGACCGGCCTATAAAACGTAGGATTGATCCCTTTTATGAAATCATTAGCATCCATTATTTCTTTTGCGATGGTATCCGCGTTGGCCGGATGCACGGTAACGGCCAAACTTCAAAATACAATACCCGACCATCAGGCCAAAGGAGTGATCTTGCCCTCGAAAGAGGCAAGTATTTTTCCAGATCGCGATGGCATTGTGGAATCTATGAAAGTAAACCTGGGAGACGAAGTACAAAATAATCAATTAGTTGCCACTTTATTACCTAGTCACAATCAACAAGAGCTTGCCGCAGAACTTGCATACAAACGCCAAGGACTTGCTATCGCTCAAGAGAGGATGAATGTACAAAAATCACAGCAAGATCAACTTGAAGAAGTAACAGAAAAGACAACAAACAAGGAACGTGAAGCCAAAATTCGTGAAATTGATGCACACATCAAGGGAATCGGTATCCAAAAAACACAACAGCTGAAAACAGCTGAGAATGCTATTTTGGATTTGATTGAAGCTGCGTCGGATCTACTGTTTACAAAAAAGGATGCGCTTACGAATTTTGGAAAGTATGTAAGTAGCGATCACTACCGGAGAAAAGAGTTGTATTACCCCAAAGATGCAGAAGCAAAAAAATTCGAAGAGGAACTGATAATGTTCTACAAGGAAATACAAAATGGATACATGAATACTAAGCCAGAAATAAGAATGCAACAGGCCATAGATATTGGCCGAAAAGCTAGACTTCTTTCCAGCAATCTTTCGGAAAGCTTGGAATTTACTGCAGACCAGGCCAATTACATACGGAATGCTATCGATGAGGCAACCAATAGAATTTTGACTCTTTCTACAGATATTCTTCGATACGATAGTGATATCGCTGGCCATCAAGCTGCAAAAGATCAGTTACTTTCCAATGCGGAGCGAGAGCAAATTGAATTTAAAGGAGTTCAAAAAAATACAGAACTAGATACAAAAATGATCATTGCAGAAATTGAACAGATTAAGCAACGCATGAACGGAGACAGAAATGTCTATGCACCATTTGCGGGGGTCATTACGAAGAGATTTGTAAATTCTGGTGATAGCGTAGATCTCTGGAGACCGCTATATACAATAGTGGACGATAGTAGTACCTTTGTGCGTTTCTTTGTGGAGGAAAAGGACTTTCAGTTTATTCACGAAGGATCCGAAGTAGAATTTTCTACCACTTTCGAAACAGATACCAGGTACAAAGCGACAATAACGCGCATCGCTCGTGCTATCGATCCAGAAACAAAAAATATCCAGGTAGAGGCAACCATAAATCCAGATCAGACATACAAAGAAAGAATTCTTCCCCAGATGAGCGTGTACGTATATTTTGATACGAAAAAGAAGAAATAAAGTAACATCATTGTTTGAAAGTACGGGATATCTTTTGCTATCCGTAAAGATTCAAAGTACTCTAGTTATTGATAATGACTGCAAAAAACTTACAGCAACGGGATATAAAAAAAGCTCTAGAAGAACACAAGAAAGATGAAATACACGGCCACAAGTTGGGGCCGTATATCCAAGATATCGTCTACGGTGGAAATGATGGAATTGTTACTACATTTGCAGTGGTTGCAGGAACAATCGGTGCAGATCTTCCTCACTATATTATTATTATTTTGGGGCTGGCCAATTTGATTGCAGATGGAACATCAATGGGAACCGGCTCATTTCTCTCTATAAAATCCGAGATGGATCAGAAGAAAAGATTGCGAAAGGAGGAATTGGTCGAAATCGCAAAAGATCCAGAGCTAGAAAAAGAAGAAATACGTGAGTTTTACGCTGCAAAAGGATTTACAGGAAAAGATCTGGAAAGAACTGTCGAAATTATTACCAGTGATACAGAGGTGTGGGCAGATACGATGATGATCGAAGAGCATGGAATGGCTGGAAATGGAGATGAAAAACCCCTCCTTCATGGATGTATTACCTTCGCATCATTCCAGGTATTTGGATTCATCCCACTCATGCCATACGTCTTTGGAGTAGCACGTGACTCACGCTTCATTATTGCAACGTGGTCTACATTTGGAGCACTCGTACTCCTAGGTTTAACCCGTAGCTACGTCACTCGAGAGAGACTCTTTCGTGGGCCACTGGAAATTGTCGGCATTGGAGCATTGGGTGCAATTGTTGCCTACTCCATAGGATTTTTGCTCAAAAGTACTGTGGGAGTTGTGTTGTAGCTAGAGAATGTATTGCAAGAGCATGTATATTCATCCACAACGCGAATATGATCAAAGACCATCTTGCCAGAATAGACGATGCGGTTGCAGAATTGGAAACATGTAATGCAAAAAAAGTAGAAGAAATTCTTTGGGTAGTGTTACAGGAAACACAATCGTTATTGAATCAGCGTTTACACAATGAAGATGATAATTTACAAGTTTCTGTGCGACTAGCAGTTGCCCTAAGCGATATTGCTAATAATTTAAGAATCAGGGCACTAGAAAGCGAAACAGAAGAAAGAGTGACATTAATTTTTGAAAGCATTGATAGAGTTTCGATACAAATTGGAAAATTAACTTATTCAGTACCTTTGCCAAGTATTCAACTTCAATAGTAATTGAAAATACAAAT
>CAZLFU010000131.1:0-3288 GCA_964558895.1 uncultured Candidatus Peribacteria bacterium | reverse complement strand
GTTCCAAAGAACGTTGCCGATGGCATCATCGAAGCACGTCAGGGAGGAAAGTAGAGATGGTAGACTCTCGATACTAGACACTGAAGGAAGAGGTCAGAAAACTGGCCTCTTTTTTGATCGATCTTTTCCTATTGACAGCGTATTAATACGCTGATACAATGAATCCTACATTCACTTACAATCATGTCTAAACGACGATTTACAGAAGATGGCTGGCGAAAGGAACCATGGTTTCAGTCCTTGGTGTCTGCGCTCAAGTCGTGTGAGACAGAGACAGAGCTTGCCAATTTTTTGCGTGATATTGGAACCCTTGCAGAATTGCAAGCATGGAGCGAGCGATTCGAAGTAGCCAAGCAACTAGCGAAGGGGCGTTTCTACCGCGATATCTCAATGAATACTGGAGCAAGTACAACGACCGTCACACGGGTGGCAAAGTTTTTGGAGAATGGAGAAGGAGGTTATCGAGCGGTACTCAATGCACATCGGCATCATCGCCTTGCACTTGGGAGTGGTGACCATCACACCAGTGCACACAATAGCTCCCTACGCGGGGAAAAACCGGTGTCGATGCTCCAGAAATATCTCGAAAAAGGAAAGAAATAGCAGAGAAGATCGATATCAGTTCCTCCTCGTGTTTGAGGAGGTGTTGCTGCAAGAAATCGATCTTTTTATCAACGGAGAAAACGTATGGAAAAGAATCTTAGCTTCGGTCTTTGGTTACCATTATGGTACAAAGATTTACAAGATCACGCGCTGGAATGTAGCCTAGAAAATGCACTGGAGTTTCTCGGATCTTCGGTTCAAGAATGGATTACTCTCAATCCACTCTTCTTGAGTCATCCGCGAACGACAGTAGATCCAAACACGCTAGGAATGCATCAAGATTGGACTACCAATCTACAGGCATTCCGAGAAGTGTCATTACGTGATGGGACGACCATCTATCTTTTTCAGTTCCATATTGATGCGCTCATTTCTGAGCTCGTAAATGCAGGAATTGAACAGAAGAGCTTTCATTTTGTTTTGACGTAAACAGTGTATCTTGCAGCAACTCCCGACCGCGTACAATCTTGTATTCGGTCGGATTTTTAAATATGAGTGATTTGACGGTAAATGAATGTGGTAATATCCAATACCAACCAAAATTTTTGAGTAGGCTTATTTTGGTTATCGATTGCTAAAAAAACCCACCACCACCTCCTTGTCCACCATCATCTATACAAACATTGTTAATACAATTTACTGACCGTCCTTCTAATGGACAACAATCATTCACAGAATTACATGCAAAACCTAACAAGCTACAACGATTTAATTCTTTTTCTTCACATGCCCAAGAAGTAGGTATATCATCATTTAAATCACACCTTTCTGTTGAATTATTACAACAATCACTTCCGCATGGCGTAAAAAATGGAGCGCAACTATTTAACTGACAAACTTTTCCAGTGCCATTTGGTTGAAGCGTACATTCTGGTATTCCTACGGAACCTTCATCTCCAAATACCTTACAACAATCGTGTTCAGATGCACAAATATTTCCTAGACCTGAACAACGACATATACCTCCTTCACACTGGCTATTACAGCAATTTTCGACATTATCTGTACAGGTTTCCCCGACTTGTTTACAAATTGGAGGTGGAGGGGGTAAAGATGTACTGATAGACGAAGAGCTCGAAGAAGGACGATCGTTACAATATCCTGTAGATGAGGAAGAATTTGCACGAAAATCGCAAAACATCGTTGTTGCCCCGTTACAACAATCGGTATTCGAGCGACATCCTACATCTCCTTTTACAATACATGCACTACTCACTGAAGAACTCGACTGATAGCACGTATAGGTTGATGCATTGCAACAGAAATTTGCAGAAGAAGCGCTTGATGAAGTCGGAGGACGACAAAAACCAAGCCCTGTCGTACTATTCCCATACTGTACATCAGTAGGCACCAATCCTGAACAACAACGGTCTGTGCAACCGCTACTACATACTGCAATAACACCACCTTCAGGTATACACGAAAGAGAAGAGGAGGAAACGCTTGAACACCCTTGTGGATTAGCAGGAGTACATTGTGGAGTAGTAGGGAAAATACATGCACAACTTATTGATGGTGGTGCTTTTCCACATACTGTTGGTGGTGCACACACGCCACCACAATCATTTGGGCCACAACCATCTGGTAAGCATGTTCCAGCGATGCAATGTCCCGGGACACCCACTTCTGTGCATGGTGCCCCCTCAGGAAGCGTGTCGCATGCTGAAGTTAGATCGCCTTTCAATGGGACTGAAATCTCTCTTCTCTGCGATTGATAGAGCACGGTTCCAATCACAAAACCAAGGATGATGCCAAGGAGAAGTCGAGAATACTGTGAGGGAACAGGAGGGAGTATCATGATGTGTAGAGAGAGTATATACTCTCCTTCGTCTCTTTTCTATTGTTTATTCTTGTAAGAAAAGAGGATCCATTGTGTATGTTGCATTCATTCTTTCTTCATCACTGCATCACCCTCGCACAGCGCGGACGAGGGAAGACCGGCATCAACCCCATGGTTGGCGCTGTGGTAGTGCGTCATGGAGAGATGATTGCAGAAGGATGGCATGCAAGTTTTGGTTTACCGCATGCAGAAAAAATGTTGTTCGATTCACTCTATGAACAAAAAATTTATTCAGATGATGTGTTATATGTTAGCTTGGAGCCGTGTTGTCATCTTCAGAAAAAAACTCCACCGTGTGCACAGATGATCATCGAGCGGGGAATAAAAAAAGTAGTCTATGGCATGTGCGATCCAAACCCAGAAGTATCCGGAAAGGGGATTGCTCTGCTTCACGAAGCAGGAATCGAGGTGATCGGCCCAGTATTGATTGCAGAATGTTTGAGGCTCAATCGGGGCTTTGTGTCACTCATGGCAAACCATCGTCCATGGATCACACTCAAAAAAGCTATTGCATCCGATGGTCGCATTGCACATGCAGATGGTTCTCCGCTCAAAATCACATCTCCGGAACAAGATGCGTGGGCGCATCAATACCTTCGCGCAACACACGATGCCATCCTTGTAGGAGTGGGAACGGTGATGAGTGATGATCCGAGGTTGACCGTGCGATATTGCCCTCCCCCTAGCCCCCTCCCTAAAGGGAGTGGGAATGAGTCGTGTGATAAGAAAAAAGAGAGAATAGTAGATCAGCCCTATCGCATCATCCTCGATCCGCATCTTCGTATTTCACTTGATGCGAAGGTGGTGACTGATGAGTGGAGAGAAAGGACGATTGTCGTTATGAA
>CAZLFU010000130.1:0-3290 GCA_964558895.1 uncultured Candidatus Peribacteria bacterium | reverse complement strand
CGTTCTCTGTGCCCTTGAGCACCTGCTTCAATGTTTCTGCCACCTGCGCTTTTGCTGGCTTTGGCAGCTTGCTATAGAGCTTTAAGAGCATCGCAATCTGTGCACTCTTTTGCTTCGCAAATGGAAGGATTACTCCACGATCGATCTCTTCTAATTTCTTACGCACCGCAGGAGTATTCAATGATTCTTTCTTCGCTTTCGCTTCATCCACGACCTTCTGGACCTGTGCGTTAAAATCCCTATGCACAGAGGACTCTAAGCGATCAAGCATGCTTAGAAGGAGAGGAATCCGCTCGGCCTCAGGAAGTTTCTCGAGAATAACGGAGCTGAGGTCACCCCGCTCCTTCAGATTTCTAGATGGCACTTCGATCTTCGATGGCTTTGGCATAGGACGTGGGGAAGGCACGAGGATATCCTACCCCAATACTTCTATTGATTCTTCATCTCTTTCTTTGCAGCTTTCTGTTCATTGAGGATCCTAAGTTTCTCATCGAGCTCCTTTCCTCGAGCTTTTTCACCCCACTTTAGTCCAACAATATCCTTTGTATCACGAGCAACGCGAAAGACCTTGTAGCCGGTATCCAAGACTAATCCCCCAATAGCTCCTGCTTTCGCGCCGACGACACCTCCGACGACACCTCCGCCAGCAGCACCACTTGCCACACTACTACCAGTAGTCTTCCATTCTTTAAATACACTATTCCAATACGATCCTTTCTTGGAAACTTGGTCTACAGCAACATCACCTACTTTATTCAAAGTAAGATCCGTAACAACACCAACACCTGCCCCTTTTACAAATTTTATCCAGTTTGCTGGAGAAAGGAATACTGACTTAAGGTTTTCTAGCTTAAAGAAATTTTTAAAACTCTGAGAAAATGGAACCTTAGGCACTGCTGGTGTTGGCTCAAAGAATGCTTTCAAAGCATTTGCATCTTTTCCAGCCAATGCCTGCATTGCCCTATCAATGTCCGATGCCTTAGCTAGATATTCAACAATGGCATTCTGAGTGCCTGCATTTGCACCGAGAAAATAATCTGCAAGAAGCTTCTGCTTAGCGAGTGACTCGATCATCGGCTCTGTCAGTGTAGGAATGCGCAAAGCCACTTCCCGTAATGCAGGAAAGAACTTCCGACCTAATTGATCTCCGGTAGTTTTTACAGTTTCTCTCAAAGCTCTTGCTTCTGGCTGTTGCACTTGCGCTGGCTCAGCCAAAGATACTTTTGCTTGAGTAGGTGCAGATGACGGCTGAGCATGAGAAGATGAATTCGGCGCATTCAACTTCGGACCCTTCAATGCACCTTCGAACGCAGTATCATTCCATTGTCCTGATCTTGCCATGTCTAAAATATGCTGTGAGTTCGGATGACCTGCGAAATAGCGTGGCAGCTGTCCTGTCCGCTCTACAAATTTCTCGAGTGCCCGCTTCATCTGGTCTGCGACCGCAGAAGCATGTTCTTTACATGTCGTACGAATAGTGGCATCGATACGGTTATTCGATGCATAGTTTTGGAATTTCAATTGCTCTGCAGCGAGTTTTTCAAATGCTTCTTCTGTTGCCTGGAAGCTCAGTAATCGATTTTTTATAAATCCACCCATCTGATGTTTAGCAGCATCAATCTGTGCCTTCGATGAAATGAAGAGAGGATGATCTGCACCATCGACGAGGAATCCTGCTGCAAATTTACCACCTTTATAGAGGTGTGCTGGCACCATAAGTGGCCACAAGGCAACTCTTCGAGCTACAGTGCCAAATTGGCCAGTAAGAAGCTTTGGTATCGATAGAACTCCAAAGCTACAAGCATAGAGGGTTCCACCTTCAGTGTATGCCTCTAAAAGCTCTCCACCATTTTTAAGATTGAACTCTTTATATGCATCAATCACTTTTCCATAAAAAGGCAGAACATCGATAGAAACTTTACCAAATGTAAGTAACCAACGACCACCTTTCTCCAAAAGAGTTGTCTCTCCTCCACTCTTTAGGTGAGCTTCCATTGTGGCAATTACCATCTCTTCATAAGCCTCATCGGACTCACAAGACTCTCTCGAAGGCATAACATCATTATGATTTTTCAAATACTTCACGGCTGCAGCGTGATACTCATCCTTGGTTTTAAATTGTGAGAGTTTTGGAGTGGGATCATTCCCTTTCATACGATCTACTGCATTCCCAACTCCGTAAGTACCACGCTCCGCAAGTTTTACACCACCTTTCATCGTTTCTTTTGCTGTATTAAAGGTATCTAGAATATCGCGCCCCATATTCTGAGCTCCTTCTATCGTACCTGCGACTACCTTTCCTGTTTTTTCTATTCCTTTGTAAGCATGCCATCCAAAAAACGCCGCTGTGCCAATCCCCGCTCCCCAAAGTAGTTTCTTGAACCATCCTCCTTCCTTCGCTTCTGCTGCCTTCTTCCCTTCTTCCCTGGAAGACATAAATCTCTTATATAACCAACGTATACCCAATGCAGTTACAATTACACCCGCACCACCTAAAAGATAGTTTCTAATTTTATGATCCTCCTCTGACTTCGGTGCTCCTGCTGGCACCTTCTTTTCTTGAGCAGATTTTTCCGTAGGAGTGACTGACTGCTTGAGTTGAGCTTCTGCCTTCTGAGCTGCATCGAGAGTCGCAGCATCGGACTTCACACGAAGTTCCGTAGAAAATTTTCCAAGCTCAGCACGAAGCTCGACCTTGGTTCCCACTCTCTTACTCAGTTCATCGAGATTCGCCATGATAAATGGTGCTTCTTTTGCTTGTACATCGACCTGAGCACGCAGCTGCTCAAGAACCTGCGATCCGTGTTCATTTTCAAATGTTTTTTGCAATGCATCAAGCTCAGCTTCTGTAGGTTTTTCACTACGAAGCGTCTCGTATGCCTTTTTTTGTAAAACTTCCACTGTAGATACTGGTGTTCCCATATGTATTTTTGTTGTAAATAATCTCTTCATTATACCACAAAATCCGAATGAATGGTTATCCTATTCGATCAGTTCATCAATGAGTGATGGGCATCATAAGTGAATAATGGCTTCACTCAATCGTCTCTACGAATATTGACATCCCTAATTATTGTTTTGAGCAAGTCCGCTCTCTAGTTTCACAAACATCGGCTTTTTTGGCTTTACCATCGACTGTATACGCTGATCTGACTGAAGTGTCGCTAGTGCCTGGGCTTTTGCGATTTCCATATTGAGTACTTCCTGTTCTAAGAGAGACTGACGTCGAACATCTTCGAGCTTACGAAGCTGATACCCTTTCGTCGCATTTGCGTTGTTATGAAAAAGAA
>CAZLFU010000129.1:0-3305 GCA_964558895.1 uncultured Candidatus Peribacteria bacterium | reverse complement strand
GTAATGCCAGCGTAATGACCACCAGAAGTATTTTTGAAGGCATTTGCGCCAATGAGAATGTAATATGCAGTCGATTCCGAAAGTGTGGTCGATGGATTGAGAGTGAGTTCTGTAGAACTGTTTCCAGAGAGCAGCGCTCCCGAAACAGTGATGGCTTCTACTGTGGAATCATCGGAAGCAAGTTTGATGGTCAATGTGCCTGTGCCTGCTCTCACAGTTTGGTTGAATGTGAGTACCAGGTTTGCTGTGGTGGAAATACTTGTTGCATTATCTGCTGGTGATACAGAAGAAAGTGTAGGAGCTGGAACACCTGTGTTTTCAAACCATGTGATATTGTCCGAGTTATTATTGTTCCCCGACGCAGCAATATCGTTATCACCGTCTTGGTCTATGTCAAAAATAACTGTACGGTATGCATTCTCAAAATCTGTATCGATGTTGTTCTTGGTGAAGGATTCCGATCCATCATTTTCATACCAGACCATATCATTTGCAAATTGTCCGGCAACAGCAAGATCATTGTCACCATCTCCATCCAAGTCGCCACTTGTCACATCCGATGCGCCGTCGAGGCTCCCATCAACTGTATTTTTGGTAAAGCTTTCCGATCCATTATTACTATACCAAATAACATCGTCTGCTAGCCTTCCAGTCGCGAGTACGTCGATATCTCCATCGTCATCGAGATCATCAGCGAAGACAGAATGTGTTTGATCCAAGTTTGCATCGATAGTTGATTTGGTAAAGGTTGGATTATCCACACCATTGTTGCTGAAGAGCAATACATCATATGCACCAAAGTCTGCAACGAGAATATCCAGATCGTCATCATCATCAATATCGATAACATACACATCCCACACTGCGCCGAGGGCGCTATCAATGGCGACTCTGGAGAAAGATCCCGCTCCGTCATTTTCCCACCAGTCCAAATCTCCTTCCGAGTATTCGCCTGTGACAAGATCGATATCGCCATCCCCATCGATGTCACCAGCGTACACAACCGTACAATCACCCATAGCTCCCAGATCATGAGAAGTAAATGTTTCGGAGCCATCATTGGAATACCACTTGAGACGATCACCGCTGTCTGCCGAGCAAGCAGCTATATCCAGTCCTCCTGTACCATCCAGATCTGCACCAATCACCGAGTACGGATCGGTGAATGACCCATCTATAGTCACTTCGGTAAAACTCTGAGAGCCATTATTTCGAAACCAGCTCACGTCGTTCTTCACATCAGATACAGCGAGAAAATCGATGTCTCCATCTTCATCGAGATCAAATGGTCGGACATCTTTAGCTTGATCGTAGTTGGCGTCGCCTACGGAGCGGGTTGTAAACGTGACTGCAGCAAAGATCAAGAAAGGAAAGAGCAACGCAACACATCCGAAGATGAAAGTATTTCCTCGTACAAAATAACGCGATGCTTTGAAGAGAGAGGATATGTGCAAAATACTATCACGATAGTGTGGTTTTACTCCAAATTGCAGCAGAGAAAATTTCTTGAAGAATAGTGTAGGCTATGGTCAAACCCCAGTTATTTACGACTTGCAAGACCCACTACCGAGCAACTTTTTCAAGCGCTTGTATCACCATCTTCGCCACCTCCGCGCGGTTAATTGGTGCATTGGGGGCGGAAGGTATTTTTCCGGTCATCACCACTCACAATACCAAGGGTTGTTGCTGTCGCAACTGTGTTTGCGAGAACTTTGCAAAATGTTGTTGATAGGAAGTCCGTATCTTAAAGATCAAATTTCTCAAAACTACAACGGGTAAGGTCACAGCACTGCTCGTATTGTATATTCCTTTCTTTTCCGCCGTCTTTTTCAATTTCTCGATGGCGAGATGTATGAATCACCCATTGGTGGTTGTTGTCTACCAATAGAAGGTGTAGTTGCTACGGGTTACGCCCTTTTTACACTATGGATCCTTGTGCCGATAGCACTTACCTACATTGTCTACAGGCTTACTACAAAATTGATGAAGAAAACAAAATAACCTGATTGGATGAGAGTTATTTTTTCGCTCCACAGGTTGGGTTCCTTCTCAATCATTTCAAATTCGTACAGTACTAATTATTTTTTTTAGATTCTCATTGAAGTGGTAGATCCATTCCTATCGTATTGCCGTGAAATACTCTCAATGAGAGATAGTTGAGATGATTTTTTTAGTGAATCTGCTGCATTACATAATAAGTTCATACCTTTGCATCACCCTGGAGTATTGGTAGGGGTGGCCATGAAGCTAGAGACGATCAGTGCGGCAGTTGCAAGTGGTTGATCACTCCGAAAAAGTAGGCTGGTACTTTACACCTCTCTCCTTACAACTTTTTTGAGCTTCCTTTGTAAAGGCGATCATATTTTGCAAAGCGTTGAGCTTACTTTCCACCGACGCATATTTCATGCGACGTAGATGATCCTTTTCGAAGCCGGAAGTTCGAGATTTTGCCTGTTTCATAGACCTTTTAATTCTAGGAGAGCACTAACATCTTGTATATCCTTTTCTCTATTAGATTGCTTTTTCATGTCTATAAGATCATCAATCGACACAACGGGAACCTTAATTCCCCATACTTCCGCATGCATTGTTTGAGCCAAGAATGCATCAAAATCAATGGACTGCGCTACCAGAACATCGACATTAAATTGTGGTTCCGTAGCATGAATGAAGGAATAGGCCGTCAGTCCTTTTTCGTGGATAAACTGACGAGCTTTTTGCTCGTCTTCGAGTTCTTGAATAGAAATGGGGAGTCTTTGTTGGTATCCCAATTCCTCCATAATTCTTGCCATAGTCGTAAGGTTCTCAGGAGTAAGCGCGAGAAGAATATCTATATCGTTAGTAAACCGGGGATATCCATGTAGGTTTACTGCAACACCACCAACGATGAGATAGTGAAGCTTGTTTTCCGCAAATGTCCGAAATAAGGACTCGTAGCTCTGCATATGCGCATGATACGCTTTGATGGTCTTCTGGCCAAATAACCTGATTAATATGAACCTTATTTTTTAAATTGACACATCATGCTCTCTATAATTTCTGCAACACAAATACTATTTGGCTAATAATTTGACAATAAATCCAGTTAAGCGGAGGATAGTTCACTTTCCTCCCATTGCATGTATAGATTTCTCAGAACTGCGTTTAGTGTCATTGGAACGGTGATGGTCTTTTGTGCTGCACCAAGCATGCCACAGCAGGCACAGGCAAGAGATATCTGTATCCGCGGTTACTGTGTCGAAATCAATGACCAATACGGCGCTGATTTTTCAAATCTGTCACTTTCCACTCTTCCGAGAATAGAC
>CAZLFU010000128.1:0-3313 GCA_964558895.1 uncultured Candidatus Peribacteria bacterium | reverse complement strand
ACTGCAATAGCAGCTGTTGTATGATTGTGTGGACCTCCTTGTAAGCCTGGCATAATGGCTTTATCGATCGCCTTTGCGTGTGCTTCCTTGCACAGGATAAATGCACCGCGTGGTCCGCGGAGAGATTTGTGAGATGTAGAAATGCCCGTATCTGCCATAGGAAAAGGACTGGGGTGCACTCCGCCGACTATCAATCCTGTGATGTGCGAAATATCCGCATGGAAGAAGGCACCGACTTCATCACAGATTTCTCGGAAGCGTTGAAAATCGATAATACGTGGATAAGCTGTGTATCCCGCAATGATCATCTTTGGCTTCACTTCGCGAGCTTGTTCTAAGATAGCGTCGTAATCGAGCATCTCTGTTTCTGGGTTGAGTCCATAGGGAACAGATTGATAACTCTTTCCAGAAAAATTTACTTTCCATCCGTGCGTAAGGTGTCCCCCTTGAGGGAGATCGAGTCCCATGATGGTATCTCCATGATTGAGTAACGCATGATAGACCGCCATGTTGGCAGGGCTGCCGGAATATGGTTGCACATTGACGTGATCGACACCAAAAAGCGCTTTGGCTCTATCGATAGCCAAATTCTCTACTTGATCAACAATCTGCTGTCCTTCGTAGTAACGTTTTCCTGGGTAGCCTTCGCTGTACTTGTTGGTAAATATGCTCCCTGTTGCTTCCATCACTGCACTGGATGCGTAGTTTTCTGATGGAATGAGACGAATTTTATCCCATTCCCTTTTTTCTTCCTGCAGGATCAAATCTCTCACGATTGGATCTGTTGTTTGGAGCGCGGAGAGATATGTCATGAAAGTGGAAGGAAGAAACTGCTTACAGCGTAACGGAATCGGAAGTATTTCTAAACCTTTTTTATCACCCTCACCCTCGATCCCTCTCCCGCCCTTCGACGGGCTCAGGATGACGCGGGAGAGGGAAGCTCTGTATACGATCTCAACGATTTTTATTTGCTATACAAAGCTCCCTTCTCCCTTGCAGGGAGAAGGGGCGGGGATGAGGGTAATCATGCTATCTCCTTATATCCTCTTGCAGTCACGATAGCATCCATCGGTTGATCGTGTGGTTCCAGAGGCACTTGCTGTACCAGCTGGCATTCCAGGGCGATGCCAACCAGCTTGCCGTGCGGATTTGCTTTGCGAAATTTTGCAATCCATCTGTCATATCCACCACTTCGTCTGCCCAAGCGTCCTCCCTCTGCATCAAAAGCTCTTCCTGGAATGAGCGCAATATCAAGATCTTTGAGATCGAGAAGGGGAGCATCTTTTGAAGGTTCTGGAATAGTCAGCTCTCCACGAATCAAGCTTTCTTCATCAAACATCTGTCTGCAGATCATGCGTTTGTTGGCATAGCAGGGAAGAAAAACCTTGTCGCCTCTTGCAAGCAATTTCTGCAGTAGTGGTCGCACGCTTGCTTCTGTCTTGAGTGGAAAATAAGCGCAGACGACGCTTCCTTTTGGGATGTGAGGCAGAAGTTCTCTGCAGAGTGTTCTGCTCTCTGCCTGGCGTTTATTCTCTGGCAGACGATCGAGTCGCTCTTTGATTGCTTTGCGAAGTTGCAGTTTCTCCTCTGTACGATGACTGGAAGAGGAGGGTTGCACCGAGGAATTTCTTCGTGTCTGAACCATTGAGGATACATGAATACACTAAAAAATCTCTGCTGCGGCATCAGCTAGATTGACTGATTCGTGAGACGAAGAGGGAATTTGTGATTCCTCTTCTCCTAGTGTGCATTCCAGACGGAGCGTTTGTTTAAAAATTTTCTGGAGGACTGCTTCTATTGCTCTACTTGCTTCATCTTCTCGTACTTTGTCTCTATGGAATGCAGAGGAAAATTGTATGACTATTTTATTTTGCTGCACGGAAGACAAATGTCCCATTTTGAGAGACATACGTACAGATGCAGGTGCAGTCTCTTGAAGAACAGTTGGCCAAGAAACTTTGAGCGATTCCAAGGAGAGCTCTGGTGCTTCTATACTTGCATGTGCCAGCGGTTCTCCTTTTTGCTCTTCTGGCTTTGACGCAGCTTTGAGAGGCTTTTCTTCCTGAGGAGAAGTCGTGAGTTCTTGCTTCTGCTCTTTTGCTTCTGGTACAGGGGCTGCTTCTTTGAGCTTGGCAAACATACTACCATCTTTTGCCTTCTTTTCGGATACATCTTGCTTGGTGCAAATATTGAGAAGTGCCGATTCTAGTACCAAACCTGGCAGTGGAGCGATGCGTACATCGCGAACAGCTTCCAACAATGTATCCATCAGGAAAAGTAATTCTACTGTAGATTGTTTTTCTTGTATGGCTTCGTGTAAACGTGCACGTACTACACTCAAAAGCTGACGGAGAAAACTGTCGATGGGAATTCCAGATTCTTCGATGGTATGAATACGTTCTAAGAGTGCTGCACTATCTTGTTCCTCCAGTGCTTCGAATACAGCTTTTACATGTTCCAAGCCGGTACTTCCTATGCGCCTTTCTATATCTTGTACTGTAATTTTTTCCAAAGAGCGAACTTGATCTAGTAGAGAAATAGCGTCGCGCATTCCTCCTTGTACATGGCTTGCTATCACACGCAATGCGTCTCTATCGATAGTGATATGTTCTTGATCTGCAATAAATTGTAAGCGTCGGATAAGATCTTCTTCGCGAATACGTCGGAAGGGAAAACACTGACAACGAGATTGGATAGTTGCAGGAATTTTATTGAGTTCTGTGGTTGCCAGGATGAAATATGCGTACTCTGGTGGTTCTTCTAGCGTCTTGAGGAGCGCATTGAATGCTTCTTTGGTAAGCATGTGCACTTCGTCGATGATGTAGACTTTGGCTTTGGCGACCACTGGAGAGAACTGGATTTTCTCCACAAGATCTCGAATGTCATCGATACCACGATTGCTTGCAGCATCAATTTCGAGCAGATCTACAATGCTTCCATCTTCTATTCCTTCAATAATTTTTCGCTTGAGAGTTTCATCGGTCATACCTCTTGTCATCATCTCTTTTGCGAGGATTCTTGCGATAGATGTTTTGCCTGTTCCTCTGCTTCCTGCAAAAAGGTAGGCATGCGACAGTTTTCCCAATTTCGATGCTTGTTCCAATGTGGTGACGACAGCATCCTGCCCTACAACATCCGCGAAACTAAGAGGCCGATAATCGCGATAGAGAGACATTGGTGCAGAAGCATAGCGTATATTTTGGCTTTTGTCATGGATCTGTCTTCGATACCGAGGGGTTCTCTACTCTTGTTATCCTGAGCAAGCCTGTCCTCAGTTTACCTTTTGTCATCCTGAGGAAGCCGAAACGAAGTG
>CAZLFU010000127.1:0-3351 GCA_964558895.1 uncultured Candidatus Peribacteria bacterium | reverse complement strand
CCGCATTGCTCAGGGCGCAACGGGTCGCAATGCAGGACAGGTAGTAAATTACTTTGAACGTTCCTTTAAAAGCATTGTAGAGGCATTTGGGGAAACAATGGCGGTGCAAGGACAGGTTGCTGTGGAATCTGCGTGGGATATTTTGGAAGAAATTTTGAAAGATTGCGGGTTGCAGACACCACTGCATGTCTGTGTGGGTTACGATGGTTTCTGCTCCATGGAAAAGATTCTCGAATTCCTAGAGGAGCAATTGATACGCGAGAGAGCTGGTTTAAAAATAGAGCCTTTGCTTTTTCGTGCAAATGCAGAGCTTTTTGAGAAGATTCCTCCTCACTTGCAACATCTTGTGATGCAGGTTCCTCACTCGACGGTTTTGAATATGTTACAGACAGAAGATGTCCAATTTATTGCGGCGGGCATCAAAAAGAAGGGATGTATGAATAGTGCTTTATTTTGTGAGGAACTTGTCTCGTGGATGGTGCTCAACCATGCGCAAAGATTTTGTGTGGTAGAGCATTTGCCGGTTGAAACAGTGATCCTGAATGCGCAGGACGCCATTCTTCATACACGTGGTAACACTATCACTGCGAAGAAAGTTGTTCTTTGTACGAACGGATTCGAGAATTTTTCGATAGAAAATACTGCAGGAGAGGAAATTGATACAGGATTTCATCATGACGTACAGGGTGTTATTGGCTATATGGCAGGGTATAGCGATGAGCCATATCAAATTCCAGCAGCGCTGTGTTATTACACGGAGCATCAAGACTCTGGGCCGTATTACTATCTCACGCGCAGGCCATTTGAACATTCTGATCGTGATTCCAAAACACTTATTTGTATTGGAGGACCAGAGCGTTATCTTCCTAATTATGCTGATTATGATCCTCAAACACAATTTCCCGCAGATATCGAGGAGCAGCTCGATAGGGGAATGAGAGATACCTATCACGATTCTCCTCCAGCAGCATCTCGTAGTTTTCTGTGGCAAGGCCTTATGTGCTACACACCCAATAAGCTTCGCCGCATTGGATTTGAGCCAAAAAATAAAGTGTTACTCTACAATTTAGGGTGCAATGGTGTGGGTATCTTGCCATCTATCTATGGGGGCAAACGTATCGCTCAATTGGTCGATGGTAAAAAACTTCCACCTTCTATTTTTGATCCTGAGAATGGGGGAAGGTAGAGAGTGTTCTCTACGTGACTATATCATCTTCAGTCACCAAAGCGACTACATAGAATGTCATTCGTTTTAGTATTGAGTTTCTGATTATTTCCTACTCAAACCAATGCAATTTACTCCAAACATCTTCGTGTCCGCTGCACATGTTTGAGCGCGAAGCACTACTTCTGCCTGCTCCTTGCTAGCGCTCGAATGCCAAGTTGCGCAGCAATCTTGGTTGAGAGCGCGCACAGGTCTGTAAGAAAGAAGGATGGCTTTGCGCGAGTCTGCAGCGGACGAGGCTTTTTGGTTCTTTTTGGCCAACAAAAAGAACAAAGAGTATTGAGAAGTATGCTGCAAGGAAGATGCCAGACTAGATCGCAGGTGTCTCTCCTTTTGTGTACATCGAAGACAGAATTTTGTATGCATGAGATTGCCTTGCAAGAAGTGTGACGAAGAGGCCAAGAGTTCCGGCTATCATGAAAACAAGGGCGATGCCGCGACCCATTCCCGTACCAAACCAGCTGCCAATCAGCTCCACTCCTGCTCCAGTTGTCATAAATGGAATAAAGATAAACTGCGCGATTGGCCCAATAAGAAATGATGTGATTGGCGAGGCAGACATTTCGATGCTTTGCGCGAAACCAAACACTCGACCCTGTCTTTCGAGCGGCACTACCTTCTGCACGATTGTGTGTTCTGTTGCCTCGATAAACGGCATACAAAATACCCAGATAAGAATGCCGATGCTGAGTAATACAATGGATGGTTGAACAACAAAGAAAATACATGTCGTCCAGGTGATGATGTTGATCAGAAAGAGTGCCTTGAGTGGTTGGGAGCCCAAGCCTTTCTTTGCGATGTATAAACCACTCAGAATAAAGCCCGTACTCAGAACGCCCCAGAGAGTTCCCCATACCTGGACCGAAACGAGCGTAAGGCCATATGCGTCCATAAGTGCCATAAATACTCCGCCGAGAAAATTGTTGAATGTGGTGAAGAAAATAAGTGAGAAAAGTCCTGGTACCGCACGAATAGCTTGAATAGTTCCTTTGACATCTACCTTTTTGGGCTTGTCCTCGGTATGGACTATTTCTTTTTCTGGAATAGAAATGCAAAGAAGATGGATAATTGCAATACTTGTCAAAACAACCGCCGAGGCCAGAACCCAAAACATGTTGGCGAAGCCGAGAACGAATCCACTCAGAATGCCAGCACCAGAAGACGATATACCCATTACCATGCCTGTTACACCATTTGCCTTATCGCGCTCATTTTCTGGAATAAGCATCGTCACGAGTGTTGGGAGCGCGATCATCCGGATATTTCCAGAGGCAACACCTCCGAGGATGAGGAGCGCCATCAGCCATACGACTGGATTTACAACAGACTTAAATGCATCGTCTGGAACCGATAGGAAGAGAAGGAATGCCGCAGAAAAGAACACGAGTGTTGAGATGCTCGAGAGAAGCATCGCGCTTTTCTTTTTATGATGATCTACTATGGAACCAAGCCAGAACCCTGCAATCGAGGAGATCACCATGAACGTTCCTCCGAGAATAGATGTGGTAAGAACCGATTGCGTTTCTAGATACAACCAGAACGTAAGGGCGAACCACACGAAGAAATTCGTGACAGAGACCAGCAGTGTATTGGTAACAACGTGATAGAAGATGCGCATAGATTACGAAATTGTACCTACACTTCTTCTTTCTAGATAGGCTTTTGCTCGAGAAAAGGAAAGCCACGTCAGCTTAAACTGATAGTTGCTGAGCGTACGGGTCATCCAACAAGACCTTAGCGGTTTTTGGAGGGGGAGTTGGAGGCAGATCAAAGATTGGAGGAAGACACGTGGTCAGTGTCCTATTTTATGAGATTTTCCCATAGAATTGCTCCAATAATTACAAAGACAATTAATCCAAAAATTACACCAAGCACGGTCATGGTTTCTTTGTCAGGCTTACGATCACCAGGTACCCATTCTGGGATGCCAAAAAAGACAGCGGCGATAACAACTACAATTAATGTGACAAGTGCCACGGCGATTTGTAGCAAGGTTTCCATCGGATGAAAAGGGCACGTGGGTCTATTAACACCTTTGCGCTTTAGGCTGGCCACGTCGCTCGCGAGCGACGTGGCTGGACGGACGGGTCAGACACCCAATTTTGAGGGGGTGTTTGGGGATTGTA
>CAZLFU010000126.1:0-3357 GCA_964558895.1 uncultured Candidatus Peribacteria bacterium | reverse complement strand
GCTCCACCTTGTTCTTGCCTTCTGCAAGCCAAAAGAATTTTTACGGGTAACTGGAAATACAACTGAGAGTGCTCATGGACACAAACTCCTAGCATAGATAAGAAATTTCCCTAAAAGCCGCTAGAACTATAAGGAATGGCAATAAAGGGTGATTTCTGCTATAATTATTCGATTATCCCTCCTTATCAGCTATGAACGGATTTCTCCTCTCTGACGACGAAAAACGGGTATTGGCCGAGACCGGTATTGATGCAGAACAACTGCAAGGAGCGGTAGCAGAGTGCAAAGAACTAGATTCTCTTCGACAAAGATTCCCTGCTTTGTATGCAGACGTGTTGAATGAAAGTGCTGAAAGACCAAAAGAGCTGGATGGCACAAAAGACAAAATGATAGAAGGCATTCGTGAAAAGCTGGCTTTGGCAATTCAAGGAGATCAATCAATAGAAACAAAGAAAGAAGATTCAAAAGTGCTGATGATGCTTCGAAGAGGATGGATTGATGCGGCAGTAGCTGCGGTTGCAAAAGAATCAGATATGGCGAAAATAATTCCAGAAATCCAAGCAGAGTTTTTTGCAATTCTGGAACGGGATATGGAGAGAGATTCTTATCATCGCTCGGTAGCTATCAAGAAAAAGTTTAGCCAGTGGGTGGATTTCACTGCACAAGCACAAGAGGGCATTAGGATACTCACCAAGAGAGGCAACATTACAAAGACAAAGAAATTGCTAAAACTTTTCGACGAACCTATTTCCGTATATGCATCTGCAATTTTTGACGGCTATGCTGAAATGTTAGCGACTGGAAATAAGGTAAATGCAGATGCGATTCGACGTGAATTAGGAGGTGGACTAGATTTCACTTCCGCGATGAAATCGGGTTTTGGGCAGATCTTTAAAAAGCAACGCTGGCCGGGGGTGAGAATGCCCTACGCCTTGAAAATAGTTTCAGATCACCCAGATGTTGATTTCAAAGAACCAGGAATGTCTATTATTGGTGATTTTATGAAGGATTCCTATCATTTGGATTTTGCTGTTCAAATGCAAAATGCATTAAAAGTACCCGCATCTGACGAGGCACTTCATGAGCAGGCCATGGAAAGTCTTCCTACGCTTCTTGCCAATACCAATGATGATCGAGATTGGTATTACGCATCCGATGGCAAAGCTCTTATGGATAAAATTCAAAAGCTGGCTATTCCTTTTGGTCTTAGTAAAGACGATCTTGTAAAAATCGGAGCAGAGGCGGTTCAGATTGCAGTTGTAGGTGCCAGTACTGCCAAATATGCAGAAAGGAAATTAGACCGCGCAAGTGCGATTTGTGACGCATATCAACTTGGCGAGATTCAGCTTAAAGAACATGTAGGCACATATCCTGCCTATCTACGAAGTGTCATCGAGGTTTTTTCACTCGAAAGTTGCAAGGCATTCGCAACGTTCTATAAGAAGAATATTCCTTACATAGATTTCCTTCGTAAAAACAGATCAAATCCAACGGCGCTGGAGACAGCGGATGTAAGGGCTTTGAGTGCATTGAATATCACCGCTCTGGAAGCGGAACGACTAAAAATTGGAGGTGTTTCGCTGGTGGATATAGAAGCCAAAAAAGAATTTGACGTTCTCACAGGTCATTTGGAGCAGCACTGTCCAGAATGGCAAGATGCCGAAAACGTCTCTGAACCTATGAAAGCTGGCGCAGCTGTGTTTGGTCATGAAAAAATGCTCCGTTATTGTAATCGCAGCGGATTGTCGAGGCACGATGCACTCTATACATTCACACGCATCGTTGAGATGTTCAACGCATCCGGCCTTACTGCAAATCAGTTCTACAATAACATTCTTCAGCAGACATTGATGGATTCTTCCACCCACACAGAAGGAACAGCTCATCATCGCTTGAATGCAATCGCGCAATCATTGAATCTCGATTTTGATGAGGTTCGTGAATTGGCTTCTACTGATCTTTCCCCTGACTTGGCAGAGGAGTTCCTTCAAAATTACCCCACAGCTGGAGATATCTTTAAGTCATGGAAAAAACTTCAGAGATACAGCGACCTTGCGAAAATGATTAAGCAATCGGAAATACTTAATGAAATGCGAGAATTGAAGGAGCAGGGTAAGGATAAGTTGTATAAATTCATCAAGCAGCTGGCTTTTCATCCAGAAGGCAACGTGGACTTGGAGGAAGTTGTGCGCTTCTGGCGCGAACCAGAGGCTTTCCTAAGTACGTATGATGCACATGCACCTCGCGCTATTCATGAAAACAAGAAACCATCGAATTACTTACACATTCCTCATTTGGATTTAAATGCTGACGAATTGCGTGATGCCCTGGTGGAAGGGAGCTTGGATAAGCTACAGGTGTTTACACCAATGGAGATACGTTACAAAGTGCCGAAAGATTTAGATACCGCAGAGAGGAGCAAAAAATCCGTTATAGATGTCTATCAATCTTTGAAGGCATCAAATATGGGAAAGGCTAAAAAAATGTTTGGTGCCGTGAATCACCTCCTAAAAAAATACAACATCACTGCTCAACAGTATCTGTCAGGCGCGGTTGTTGAAGTACCTCCAGAAGCACACACCGAACTGGAAGGTATCATTCAGACCTTTGATCCAAGCCCACCAATAGAAACACTTACGTTTATTGCTAAAATTCATCCAAAAAGCAGCCCGGTTGGCATTTTGGCCGGCAATGATACTGCCTGTTGCATGCCCTTCGGATCAGGAAAGAACAACGTGTACATGTTCAATCCGGCAACGGCGATGTTTACCCTTCAGATAGAGCGTCCTGACGGGCAGCAAAGAACAATTGCTCAAAGCCTTCTTACAAAGGATTTGGATGTAGGAAAGAATGTAAGTGAGATTCTCCGGCAAATCGAAATGAATGTAAAAATGAACGATATTCTGTCAGAAAATGTTCTCAATGAGGGCAAAGCTTATGCATGCGCGGATAACGTGGAGGTAGCACCAAACTATAAGACAGAAGAGTATGAACGGCTTATTGAGGTTCTCTATAAAGATTTCTTTCGCTGTTACATGGATCGTTTTGCAGAGAAACAAGGCCTCTGCCCAGATTGGATGCCAGTCGGAAAAGGGCATTCTGATGCGCTGACAAATCTTCCCGTGAAGCCAAATACATTTGTTCCCGAAGCACCTGTTTCCTATTCAGACAAAACACATGCAGAGGTTTTTGAACTTACGTTGGAGCAAGAGCCAGGTATTCAGCAGAGAGAAATAAAATCTGAAGACGATTCTAGGCTGCAAGAGCCTGCTTTACCGTCAGTCAGAGGCATCGAATACCTTCATTCCTCAGATACCCTTCCTGTGGCTTTCCTCGAAGGAAAAATCTATGCAGACA
>CAZLFU010000125.1:0-3371 GCA_964558895.1 uncultured Candidatus Peribacteria bacterium | reverse complement strand
GTTCTTGTTCCCCTTGCCGAAGAAATTCTTCAGCAATCAGAGCAGAACTATCCACAGCCAATGCCTTTAATGGAGCCGGCTGTTATGGATCAACCAGCTGTTGATGTTGAGGAATAAGATACTAAATAGTTTTGAAAAAGGAGCAGAGGACTGCTCCTTTTTTGAAGAACATGATATTTCTCACTACTTTTTATAGATTGAATCCAATAAAGCGTTTTCTTATTTATGCATTGACTCATTCCATGCAGGAGCACTACTTGGTTCAATCAGTTTTTGCATTCTGTTCTCGGTATCGAGGTAATATTCACCTGGACGTACAAAGCCGCAGTGATCGTGAAGTAATGCAGCCAAAGCCATCACTGTTCTTTTTTCCACTCTGAATATGTCTCACGACGTCTCCTGTGCGTTCAAGATCCAAATAGTGATAGATATTTCCTTGTGTAATACTCGATATGGAAGCTGAAAATTCCTCTGAAAGGAGCGCATCGATCCTGTCTACATAAGCATCTTGTGGCACGTATACTGCGAAGAGTTCGGGCGACATGGGTGCGAATAGTAAGAATCTGTTTGAGAATTTCAAGGGTCATTTTTCTGTTATTTCCAATTGGCTTGAAAGTTTGTATGATCCTTGCCTTGCAACTTACCCCATGCCAATCCAAGGCGATGCATCTCCTCCAAGGAGAAGAGAATATTTTTCTCACTGGTGCGGCAGGCACGGGCAAAAGTTTTTTACTTCAGCAGTTTTTACGCGATAAACCAAAGAATACACATCCAATACTTGCAAGTACTGGCACAGCTGCACTACTCATCAATGGAAGAACGTTTCATAGCTTTTTTGGGCTCGGAATTTTAGAAGGAGGAAAAGAAGCGACAGTAGCGAGAGTTCTGAGAATTGGACGTTCCGCCAGTCGTATACGTGCTGCTGAGTGCATCGTTATTGATGAAATTTCTATGCTTTCTGGGGAGACATTGGCAACAGCAGAGGAGATAGCGCGGCACGCAAGAGAAGATGCATCTCCGTGGGGAGGGCTGCGCGTTATCGTGGTGGGAGATTTTGCGCAGTTGCCACCGGTGCAAGAGCAGGGGTACGAATGCGATTGGGCTTTCAATCATCCTGTGTGGCAGACGACGAATTTTCAATCTATCTACTTGCAGACTCCTATTCGTACTACAGAATCTTTGTTGCTTTCCGTCCTCAATAGTGTGCGAGCGGGGTATGTTTCGGAAGAAGTACGTGCATTTTTGGATAGTCGTTCCTACCCGGGAGATGCACAGTTTGAAGGGACACGTCTTTTTCCACGGCGCGTAGCTGCCGATGTATACAATCATCGACGACTCGAGACTATTCACGATACACTGCATGAATTTGAGACAGAGTATAAAGGCGACGCGCGCAGTATCGAGCAGCTCAAAAAACAGAGTCCCATCCCAGAAGTTCTCGCACTCAAAGTAGGAGCCTTGGTGATGCTTCGCAAAAACGATATTGCGTTTCCCTACAAATACGTCAATGGATCACTGGGGACTATTACCAGTATTGGAGACGGCCAGCTCCGTGTGCATCTTTTTAGTGGTAGTATGGTGACACTGGAGCATGAAACCTTTTCGCTCCTGGATGGAAACGGAAAAGAGCGAGCATCGGCAATCAATTTTCCAGTCACATTGGCTTGGGCTACGACTATTCACAAGGCACAAGGAGCATCTATCGATCGACTTCTCGTGAATATTTCTAGTTTATGGGTATCGGGCCATGCCTATGTAGCTCTCAGTCGGGCAACCTCTGCAGAAGGACTCTTTGTGGAAAACTGGGAGCCACAGAGTATTTTTATAGATCCGCTAGTGCAGCAGTTTTATGAGTATGTACAAGAAGAGTGGCAGAAGAGAGCAGTGTCATTGCCGGATACCGCGCCAGATCTCCCTCACGCACCTGTCGTGAAGCAGAAAAAAGACAAGAAGATTGCCAATTACAAGCAGACAGAACACCTCATTCGTGAAAAACGTTCGTTAGGAGAAATAGCAGAAATTCTTGGTTGGAAGGAATCGACAATCTTAGTACACATTGAAAAGCTTCTTCTCGAAGAAGTACAAAGTCTAGATATTCATTATCTCAGGCCTCCCGCAGATATTTTCGAAGCTATTTCGAGAAGTTTTGATGAGCATGGTGTGGAGTATTTGAAGCCTGTCTACGATGAACTAGATGGGAAATATTCGTACGAAGAATTGCGGCTGGTGCGGTTGTTTTTGCTGTGATGAGAACGTGTACTTTTGAGAGGGGTAAGCTACTGCGTACATGTAAATGCAAACCTCTTCATGAGACGTTCGTTCACGCGACTCATCATTGTTTCGTTACCTGCAAACCATCGTAATACTCGCTCGCACACACGCGTTTTGAAAAGGTCATTTGTTTTTGTAACCACTACACTTGTCTTCGGTGCAGCTGTATGCATAGGTGGTGCTATCTCATTATTTGTCATAAAAAGTGCTGGGAGCAGCATGGCAATACCTCCTCGCCCTGGGCTTCCGCGTCTCCCACCTCCATTCTGAGTAGAGGTGGAAGTAGACGTAGATGATGATCCAGAGGAGACAGCAGACGCTTCACCAAAAATGGAGAAATCGGAGAATGCTGTAGTAGTGGCACTCACAGTATTACCAGTAGTATCAACGGTGCTTGTCAGTGCATTCCAAGAAGTGCCATCGTATCGGTAGATAGTCAGTGATGATTCGTCGATGCCCACAATGTCTGCATTGGAATAGGAAAGAGTTATTGTGAGAGCTTCTGCAAAGCTTGTAACAGCTGTAGTAGAGCCGCTCAAAGCCAAGAGATTATATATGGAGCCAACTTGAGAAACTCCAGAGGGAGTTCCAGCTTCACCGAGAACCGAAGATTTGTTCATCTCCTTAATCTGAAATGTTGTGTCATATGTCGTTGCTGCGGCAGGCACTGTAAGGACTAAAACATTTGTACCTGTTAGAGTAAGGGAATTCTCGGAGCTTGTACTCAGTGTGGCACCTGTTTGTGTTTGGACAGATGCAGAGCCGCTACAACCAGTTGTACTAAAGGTACTTCCTGTAGAGGTGGTAGAATTACTGGAGCTATCGATGGAGAGTACACGGTAATAATACAGGGCACAGGAAGCTAAATCTGTGAGGGTCATTTCGTGGCTGGTTACACGTGGAGAAGTATCTTCTGTATCGGTTGTTGTTCCATACGATGAAGTAGGGCCGTATTCTATACCGCTAGATGCTTGTTCATTGGTAGTCCAAGAAATGACTGCGCTACCGGTACCTGTACTTGCTGCAACATTCGAGACTACAGGATCGGTAAAGTCGCCGGTAGTAAAATTCCAAGTTGTAGTTGCAGTAATGCCAGCGTA
>CAZLFU010000124.1:0-3396 GCA_964558895.1 uncultured Candidatus Peribacteria bacterium | reverse complement strand
CGTTACTCAAGATTCTTGAGCAGCGTGGTATTACCAAGCCAACCCCTATTCAACATCAGGCGATTCCTGTGGCATTACAAGGAAAAGACCTTATTGGCATTGCACAGACAGGAACTGGCAAAACATTTGCCTTTGGATTACCCATGTTACAGCAGTTGGCAGCAGGGAAGCAGAGAGGACTCATTATCCTGCCAACAAGGGAGCTTGCGTACCAAGTAGAGGAATCACTCGCCCCATTTGCGACTGCGCTTGGTATTCGCATGGCAGTCTTCGTGGGAGGTGCTCCTATGTATCAGCAGCGTAAAGCACTCAAGATGAACCCTCGCATTCTTATTGCTACCCCTGGTCGACTCAACGATCACATAGAGCAGCGCACGGTAACTCTCAAAGAGGTGCAGGTATTGGTGTTGGATGAAGCAGACCGCATGTTGGATATGGGATTTAAACCGCAGATCAATCAAATTCTTAAACATGTGCCAAAAGAACGTCAGACTATGCTTTTCTCTGCAACTATGCCGCAGGAAATCTTTACACTGGCAACACGCGAGATGCAGATGCCACTACGCATAGAAGTAGCACCTTCTGGCACTGCTGCAGCAAAGGTAGAACAAGAACTCATCATTGTGCGTCAGGAGCACAAAATCACTTTGCTTCTTTCGCTTCTCAAGGACATCAAAGGGTCTGTTCTCGTCTTCTGTCGCACCAAGCATGGAGCGAATAAGATTACAAAATTCTTACATACAGAAGGTCATCGTGCAGCGGAAATACACGCAAATCGATCACTAGGTCAAAGGCGAGAGGCGCTTGCAGGCTTTAAACAAGGGAAGTATAAAATTCTCGTTGCAACGGATATCGCCGCGCGTGGAATCGACGTGACGGATATCGAAGTCGTCATCAATTATGATCTTCCAAACGATCCATCCGATTATGTGCATCGTATTGGTCGTACAGGAAGAGCAGGTAAATCTGGTAGTGCTATTTCTTTTGCAATGCCAAGCCAAGCAAAGGATATCCGCAATATAGAAAAACTGATGAGTGCGTCGCTCCGCAGACGTTCTGTTTCCTCGTTGCCAGTTGCAACACTGGAGCAGAAAGATACACGAGGAGAGGGGAGACGTTCGTCCTTTTCTCGACCCAATTCTCGGCCAAGACGCCCAAGGCCAATACAGAACAGAAGAGGTAGAAGGTAAAAGTGTCTCTTGGAGTAACTTTTTTTGTTTTGACCACTATTTGGTTGTTCTGCAATTCCACGTTCTTGCGAAGCATCAGCAAGATTGAAAGAATGAGTCCTTTTTCAATTTCCATATCTTTCCAATGCATAACCGCTTCGTCAGCATGGTTTTCCTTGTAAGTATGTTTGGTACTCCATTGGGAGTACATGCTCTCGAAGTGCCTTCATTGGCATCATTGAGTGATATACGAGCTTCTGTGCCAAAGACACCATCTCTTTCTGATGTGCTCACTGGCCACTCTTTTCCCAGTAGTATTCCTGTCGTTCCGTCGCTTGCAGTCCAAGCAATACGATCAGAAACAGAAACGTCGGTGAGCTCTCAGGCAACTTCGACAACAGTGGAGTCTACGCCGACTACCACAGAAATCACGACAGAATCGGCAGTGACCGAAGTCTCGTCGAACACTACATATGTTCCTACTCTTGTTGGTGACCCAGTTTTGTATTGGAATGAGATTGCACTGCAGGCTCTTGCAGATGATCACTCTGGTATCTTTGGACCACCAGAACAATTTGGACCTGGGCCAGCATCGCGAGCGCTCGCGATTGTTCATGCTGCCATCTACGATGCAGTCAATTCGATTGATCGTACAGGCAAGCCGTACAGCATGCTTTTCCCAGTGTCACAAACACTCCCCGTCTCTCTGGATGCAGCGGTTGCAGAAGCAGCGTACAAATCGCTTATTACGCTCTATCCGGCACAGAAAAGTTCTTTTGATGCGGCGCTGCAAGCACATACATCCTTGGTTCCCAATGGAGTAGCTAAAACCCTTGGTACGAATGTTGGTCGCATCGTTTCTGTAAAAATTCTCAATGAAAGAAGACGTGATGGATCGGAGAAAGATAAAACAACGCCATATATTTCTAGCAATCAACCGGGACGACATCGGCCAGATCCTCTCAATTCTTCTCAGTCAATTTGGGGATCAGGGTGGGGCAAGGTGAAGCCTTTTGCATTGCAAAGCGGTTCGCAGTTTCGTTCGTTGCCACCACCTGCTCTTACAAGCCAAGAATATGCCGATGCTTTTGAAGAGGTGAAAAATTATGGTGGTGATGGTATTACCACTCCCATGCATCGTGATCAAAACCAGACAGATATGGGTATTTACTGGGGGTATGATGGTGTAAAGAAACTAGGTCCACCGCCACGTCTGTACAATCAAATTGCCAGGGAGATTGCGGAGGAACAGGGGAATACAGTGGCGGAGAATGCCAGGTTATTTGCGCTTATCAATATTGCGCAAGCAGATGCTGGTATTGGCGCATGGGATTCCAAGTATTACTACGATTTCTGGAGGCCAATTGTGGCAATTCGCGAAGCAGATCTTGGCACGGGTCCTACAGGGCTTGGTGATGGAAATGCTCTCACTGTAGGAGATCCTACATGGGTACCACTTGGAGCACCTGCAAGTAACGAAAGTAATGGAGGAAAGAACTTCACACCTCCTTTTCCTGCGTATCCATCTGGTCATGCTACATTCGGAGCGGCAGTCTTTCACATGATAGAGCTCTTCTACGGAACCGATGATATGCCGTTTACATTCATGTCCGACGAGATGAACGGTACTACTACCGATAATCTTGGGAACGTTCGGCCGGCCACTCCACGTACGTATGCTCGTTTAAGTGATGCTATAGAAGAGAATGCGAAGAGTCGTATTTATCTTGGAATTCATTGGGAATTCGATAAGACAGCAGGCATAGATATGGGTGAGGCTATCGCTGATTACATATTCGCGAATTTTCTTCTTCCAGTAGAGAATTAGTTTTCTGTTTCTTCTTTCCATGCCGGGATGAGCTAGTAGGCACATCTCGGCATGTATTTGTTTTGCCTTTCTGGATGATAGTCATACGTATTCTGTACGTATTATTTCTTTGAGAACTATAGCTACATCAACATACTTTGTTACATAAAACCAATTTCCTTCCTCGTACCTCCGTTACAGCATACTTTTCAATATTCTTTGTTCTTTTTGTTGGCCAAAAAGAACCAAAAAGCCTTTGTCCGCTGCAAGCTCGCGCAAAGCCATCCTTCTTTCTTACAGACCTGTGCGCGCTCTCAACCAAGATTGCTTACGCAACTTGGCATTCGAGCGCTAGAAAGGAGCAGACTGATGTAGTGCTTCGCGCTCAAACATGTGCAGCGGACACGGACATGTTTGGAG
>CAZLFU010000123.1:0-3402 GCA_964558895.1 uncultured Candidatus Peribacteria bacterium | reverse complement strand
GCGCCGATCACTTGCTTCCAGAGAGGAGTTTTTTCTGAAGACATCGAAGTATTATACCAAATCTTCGCCGGTTTTACAACCGGTCACAAGTGGCACTTGGCATATTTACCTCATATCATGGAGAGAAAGCGTCGTATTACTTCTTTCTCTTAAGGATGCTTTTCTTCTTTGGTGCTGGCTTTGGAAGGCTGGTTCCAACCTTATCTTCGCAGAAGTAAGCGATAACCAATGCAATCATAGAAGGAAAGTATTCACTCCCTATCCGTGGCGTAAATCCACTGTAGACCTGTCCAAAGATAAACGAGAGGTAAATGATACCTGCCAAACCATAGGCGGACTTTACGTCTCTATTGACAAGAAGAAGTACACCTACCAAAAATTCCAAGATAGGCAACGCAAGTCCATACATAAAAATAATGACATGCGGCACATCCTGTGTAAGGAGAGTATCGGACATCACAAGAGTCTCTGCAAAATTGGTGATACCCATGCGAAATTGCTTCATGGCTACCAACAAAAAGAGAAACGCAAAGGAAAGCCGAAAGAGTGTTGCAGCAAATGCATACGGATCTTCTAGCTGCTGAGAAAGACTTTTCTGAGCTTGCATACGAAAGTGTGGAAGGGTTAACACTTGGATCATGCTAACATTTGGGCACGCTTGCAGCAAATTGAAGTGCTATTCCTCTTGCTGATTTCGAAGCAAACTACTTTTATATTCATCGGGCTTGAAGGCATCTACACGTTCCACGGGGCAGGGGAGATCTGGCTCGTTGACGCCAGGAGGAAGCTTTTGATCATATCCCATCACAATGAGATCTGGTTGTACTTGCCGCACAGGAGCCAAGTAGTCATGTGCATCCCCAAGGAGAACATGAGCATCTGGAAAAACCTCTCTGATGTTTTCTGCTCGTTCTTCTTCTGATTCCTGTGCCTTCTTTCCTTTGATGCGTTCCACTGTTTCATCACGAGCAACTACTACGTGCAAATCCCCATACGTCTCTGCCTCTTCGAGAAAGAAATAATGCCCAGGATGGAATCCATCGAATGTACCAAATACAAGAACCTTCATGTATCCATACTGACAGGAGAGGGAAAGGCTGCCAATGATTTAGTTGCTGAAAGAAATATGTCTACAGCCTATAGCTAAATTCGTACATCTGTATTTAATAATTCAATCAGCTTGTTTTGTGTAGGTTGATTACTTGTCGCAAACTCTATCATTTGATCAAGACATGTTCGTGCCACATGTTCACGGTTTTTGCGTACCTTCTTTACCACCTCAAAGGTATCATCTGAAAAACCATTTATCCTAAAAAGAGATGATCCCCTTCGTTCAATGGCACCTACTTGTTCGAGAACTGAAAAGGCAGAATTTACTTCTAACTCTCTAGAATCAATATCAAGTGCCCCATTTTTCCAAGCCTTTTGATCGAACCTTCTATAAAATTTAAAGAGGTCAATATGCTGAAATCCTTGAACGCTACAATGGCTTTTTCTACAAAATTCATCTAGTACTTTATACACACCTTGAATTAGTAAATTAGTTGGTGTTTTTTTATCAATAAAATATTCCTGTAGCGCTAGATCATTTCTATCATAGAGCAAATGACAATGAGATGGCTTCCCATCTCTACCAGCTCTACCCGTCTCTTGAAGATATGATTGCACACTTCCAGGTACATGGTAATGCACAATCAATCTAATGTTTGGTTTGTCGACGCCCATTCCAAAAGCATTGGTAGAGACAAGTATTTTTGGAGAATCTGCTAAAAAATTCTGTTCTGTTTCTTTACGTTTTCTTACCCCCATTTCCCCATGATAATACTGTGTTTTAAGCTGACCCTCTTTTTCTATAATGGACGCTAACCTTTCCGTATCACTCCTTGTGCCTGAATATATTATAACACCATCTCCTTTGGTTGGAGCGTGTTTTTTAGTAAGACTCATGAGCGTGTCCATTTTTTCATTTCTTGTCTCAACATGCGTTACTCCATAATCTAACTTTTCTCGAAACGGGTCTTCTCTGATGACATGATCATCCTGTAATTTGAGAATTCTTTTCATATCATCTTCTACAGATGGAGATGCCGTAGCTGTAAAAACACAAACAGAACCGGGTTGAAGCTCCTGGCGAATTTCACCCAAACGCGCATATGAAGGACGAAAATCATGCCCCCATTGAGAAATACAATGCCCCTCATCAATAGCCATGATACCAATTCGAGTGGAACGTAATATCTCCCTTAATTCTGGCTTGGCAAGTTGCTCAGGTGAGGTGTACAGAAGAGCATATGTACTATCATTCAGATCATCTTCAAGTCCTTCTAAATCCCTTTCTGATTGATGATGTACATCTACTGCAGGGATTTTTAGCAACTTCAGCATACGAACTTGGTCTCTCATTAGCGCAATAAGCGGTGACACAACAAGTGTTGTTTCACCTTTGGGAGACATTACTGCAGGAAGTTGATAACAAAGAGATTTGCCACCTCCTGTAGGGGCAATCCATACAACATCTTCTTTCCTTCTTATTCTTTCGATCACCTCTCTCTGTGAACCACGAAAGTCGTCGTGTCCGAATACTTCCTTGAGTACTTTTTCAGGGGTATCCGTATCCGTTGATTTTCCTCTCCAGTTGATTGGCATAGGAAAACGATTCTAATGAAAATTGTAAAGAATTCCACCCAACAATAAGTCTTTTTTGGCGTTCAATTATATGTTACTGCCCTACCAAATCCACCACATACAATCTCTTGTCATCCAATACGTAGAGCTTGGTTTCGTCTTGGTCAACGTAGAGATCTTTGAGCTCACCAATTTGATCCCCCTCAAATACATACTGACGGATATACATGGATTCTCCCGTATCTCCACCATCGGTCGCTACGAGGATTCTCGCATGCTTTGGATCCAAGAGATAGAAGTTGCCTTCTGGCACCTTGAAAAGCTTTGTAAGGTCTGTGAGTGACCCTTCTGGAGCATGACGAATGGTGAATGGTCTTGTTTCTCCACGGAACAACTTGAGAATCTGCCCGCCTTCTTTCAACACAAACACGCTACTATCAATAGTAAAACTAAGAGCATCCGAAAGATCTCCATTTACATTGTAGCCCGCAGGAGCAGAGTAGCGGTTGCTGAGTCTCTCGTATTTATAGATCTGATTATTTTCTGGCGAGAGCACATAGAGGTAACGCAAATAGGTTCTGATATCTTTTCCTGTGATCCATCCTGCTGGATCATCTGTCTTCATGCTCGTTGGCTGGCCAGAGATCAATTCAACTACACCATTGCCCGTGGTACCAAACACGAGAGTTTGATACCTTTCGAAGGCGGTTCCAGTAAGGATCAATTCCTTATCATCTAAACGACGTGCATCATCGATAGTATTGAGAAGAACCCTGT
>CAZLFU010000122.1:0-3417 GCA_964558895.1 uncultured Candidatus Peribacteria bacterium | reverse complement strand
TTGGACTTCTCCATGCAACTAACCGACGCCGAAATCGGCGAATTCCGCAAGCTCTGGTTTAAGGAAAAACAGGAAGATATTTCTTTTGAGACTGCAAAAACCTATGCAGAGGAAATACTTGGGCTTATTAGATGCGTTGCAGAGCCAATCTGCCAAATCCAAGAAAAAAAGCCTCCTTAAAAAGGGAAGAAACAACGTGCTTAATGTTTATTTCTTCCCCCCAAATAACATGACAAATTGTACTAGATTCAAAGAAAATATCAAATTTCTCGTAGAGGATACGACACCAACGTACGCCGAAGCATACTGTCACTATATGGGATCACCATTACCTCAACGCAAGAAATGGAAAACAATAACACTTTCAGAACTCAAAACTCTCTTTCGTTAACTATGAATACACTTTCACAGCCCACTGATATACAGACAGAAACTCCTAGCAGGAGTATTGGTGCTTTTACCTTAGCAGACGTATTAGAGAACACACAAAAGATCGGACTCCTTGATGATACTCTTGTCGAAGTCGTTCTCTCAGTCTATATCAGTAAAGAACTCAATAAACAAAATCCGCTATGGCTCATGCTTGTTGGCAATCCTTCATCGAATAAAACGCAACTGGTATCGCTACTATCAAAGGCAATGGATACCTACATGTTGGATATTTTGACTTCAAATCCATTCATCTCTGGATTAGGCAAAAAAGACAAACCACAAGATCTGCTTCCCCTTTTAGATGGAAAATGCTTCATCATCAAAGATTACACATCATTTTTTGGCAGGAGTGAAGAAACTGTGAAACAACTTCTGTCTGATATGGTTTCTATTTATGACGGAACATTCAGTAAACACAGTGGTGCTCGTGGAACAGTACGATACGAAGCAACATTCTCGCATATTGGATGTGTGACTCCACTTGGACTATCAACACGTCAGCAGTATATGAATATGGTCGGTGCTCGCTTTCTCACAATACGAGTACCCGAACTTGAAGAGGAACAACGATCACACTGTTTTGATATTGCATGGTCAACTGATTTTAAAGAAAAAGTCACTGTAGCAGCAGGGGCTGCATCTACTCTTGTTACGAATCTTTGTAATGGTATACGAAAATTTGGAGTACAAATTGCTCCTTTTTCATCTGCGCTAAAAAATGAAATCAATCTACTTGCAGAACTTGTGGCACGAGCAAGAGGAGAAGTACGTACACACTCTCAAAAATTTGTAAATGAAGAAGGAGAAGAGATCAGTTACCAAGAGATCGAAGAAGTGCAAATTGAAGAGCCATTTCGTGCAATGCATCAATTGAAAACACTGTGCACAGCACTCACTATTCTTCGAGAAAAAAAAGAAGTGACTACTCAAGAAGTAATGACAGCAAAACGCATTGCATTCTCCTCTATGCCAATCAATAGAGCAGAAGTACTCTCTGTATTTAAAAACGAAAGGAAGCTATCAGCAAAAGATGTAGCAGACAAATTACGCAGAAACTACAAAACGGTAAAAAGACATCTGGATCAACTTCTTTATTTACACGTCCTGAAAGCAGAAAAAGATATAGATGGAAAAACAACAAATTACTTTCCAGAGCCAAAATTCGAAAAACTCATTCTTTCAGATTCTATGCTATAATTATCATGCACCCATCATCGTTATCGTTCAGAAGACGGTTTGTTCTGTCCCTCAAAGGGGCGATCCTGCTAACAAAAGTCTTCTGACCGATGTTGGGTGCCAGGATCGCCCCTTTGGGTATTTCTTACCCCCCCCCTACCTATGAAAGTTATTATTTACAATCGCAAAAGCACCAAAGATAAAGAAGATCAACAAATACTCTCTATTCAAGGACAAAAAGATGAAAACCATATACGAATCAAACGTGAAGGTCACACAATTATTCGAGAATTTGATGAAGAATGGTCTGCCAAGAAACCTGGTCGTCCACAGTTTGCAGACATGTTGCAATTGATTGAAGAAGGGAAAGCAGAAGCAATTGTATGTTGGAAACTCAATCGCCTTGCGCGCAATCCAATTGACGGAGGTCGTATCCAATGGCTACTCCAACAAGGAATTATCAAGGCAATTATCACATCCGAGAAAACATACCTCCCGAGCGATAATGTAATTCAAATGTCTGTAGAATTTGGAATGGCAACACAATATTCCATTGATCTCTCCAAAGATGTAAAACGAGGAATGTTACAGAAGGCAAAGATGGGATGGAGACCAGGAAAAGCAACAATCGGCTATATGAATGACTATGCAGGCTTCAAAGGAGAAAAAGAAATCCTTAAAGATCCTGAACGATTTGATCTTGTAAAAGAATGTTGGGATTTACTGCTAACAAAAGCCTATTCTGTGCCTCAAATCTTAGAGATTGCAAATAATAAGATGGGACTCACAATACGCGTTGGAAGGAAAAAGACGCCAAGACCAATAAGCAAGTCATATTTGTATCAAATCTTCACAAATCCTTTCTATTACGGGGAATATGAATGGGATGGAGTCTTATACAAAGGCTCACATCAAGCAATGATCACAGAAGACGAATTTGAATTAGCACAGTCTATCCTCGGTTCCAAAGGAAAGCCTCGACAAAGAAAGTATTTGAATGCATATCCTGGACTCATTCGTTGTGGTGAATGTGGTGCACTTATTGTAATAAATGTCGTTGAAAAGATGGTCAAATCGACAGGTGAGTACAAACGCTATCGCTATTACAGATGCGCCCATAATCGACCACATGTCGTATGTACTCAAAAACAGGCACTATCAGAAGAAAAACTGGAAGAAGAGTTTACAAAAAAGATCGATTCTGTGAGTATCCCACAATCATTCATCGAATGGGCTCTTGAAAAACTCAAGTATTCACAAGAAGACCATATGGCTCAAAACAAGTCCATTCTGACAACACATCAGCGTCACTATAAGGACGCAATACAGAAAATTGATACTCTCGTGGATCGACAACTCCTTGATACGACTCGTATTCCTGAAGAAATTTTCAATGAAAAACTCGCTACACTCACAAGCGAGAAGCAAAGACTGCATAATCTCATTCAAGATTTTGATGCATCAGCTTCGCAGTGGACGAAAGACATCATCAGTGAACTCAACTTCACCCTTCATCTTCGACAACGATTTATGGAAGGTAGCCGAGAGAAGAAACTCGAAATACTTCACAGGCTCGGTCAGACTATACAACTACGTGATGGAGTACTAGATTTCCGCATGAAATCATCATTTACAGCACTGGCACAGGGGAAAGTTGAGATGCAACATGTTTTAGGGACTATACAACCAATTTCTACACTCGAAAAACCGCTCCTAGAGCTAGATTTGAACATACTGAACAAGTTGGAAGCCATTTGGAGCGGGTGAACGGAATCGAACCGTCATCTTCAGCTTGGAAGGCTGACATAA
>CAZLFU010000121.1:0-3440 GCA_964558895.1 uncultured Candidatus Peribacteria bacterium | reverse complement strand
GAAAGTGGAAAGTCACCCTTCGAGACAGCCTCCACTTCGTTTCGGCTTCCTCAGGGTGACAAAGGCAAACTGAGGACAGGCTTCCTCAGAGTGACAAAACTGTATTCAAGATGACAAAGGGAAGCTTGAGATGAAAATAGTGCTAGAGGTGGCAAATAGAAGCTCAGCGTGACTACGGTCGACAAGTAGTCATAGGCAGCGGACACGAACATGTTGGGAATACATTGCATTGGCTTAGCTATAGACGTTGGAAACAATTTAAAAAGAAACCCGAATGTATAAATATTTCGCGCTAGTCCTGTCTACTAAAATTTAAAATATGAAAAACATACAAAAATACTGCATACTGCTTTCGCATGTCGACTGTAGAAGATTCGCCGGTTACTATACTCCCCTTTTCCAAGTCTAGTGATGGAGAGGTTCAATTGTTACTCAAGCAGTATAAAATTGGACTCACAATTGAAGAGGCTCGAAAGATCGTAGGATTTCTAGAGAGAGACCCTACTCTTGTAGAGGCAGTCATTTGGGGAATCCAAGGAAGTGAACACTGTAGTTACAAATCTTCTCGCAGATTCTTTAAAAATTTTCTAACAAATGGAAAGCATGTCATCTTGGGCCCCGTGGAAGATAGTGGCATCGTGGCCATCACCGATGAGCCAACAGGAAAACGATGGGGACTCGTTATCTCTCACGAATCTCATAACCATCCTTCTCAAATTGTTCCGTATGAAGGAGCAGCTACAGGTGTAGGAGGAACAGTGCGTGATGTTTTGTGTATGGGTGCACGAGTTGTTGGTGTTATGGACATGTTGAGACTGGGAGATCTCCAAACAGAAGAATCCAAAACTATTGCCAAGGAAGTGGTGCGAGGTATTGGTGGGTACGGCAATCCTCTTGGTGTTCCAAATGTTGGAGGAGATACAATTTTTGATTCCTCCTACAACTCCAACTGTCTGGTGAATGCTATTGCTCTCGGCATCGTCCGCGAAGATGAGATCATCCATAGTTACGTTCCAGAAGAAGCTGGAGAAGTTGGTTACGATATTATCATTGTAGGAAAGCCTACCGATAGAAGTGGTTTTGGAGGAGCTTCTTTTGCGAGTGCTTCCATGGAAGAGGAAAAGAAGGAACAGAACTTTGGAGCAGTACAAGAGCCAAATCCTTTCCTAGAACGCCATCTTCTTGCTTCTAGCTATGCGCTTTTTGATTGGCTGGCTGCGAAACAGAAACTTCATAAAGTAAGTTTTAAGGATCTTGGGGCAGGTGGCATCGTATCTTCTTCTGTGGAACAAGTGAGTGACCGAGGTTTTGGAGCAGAGATTTCTTTGGATAACGTTCATACATCTCTGGAAAACTTACCCCCAGAAGTCATTGCCTGCGCAGAAACACAAGAGCGCTTCTGCTGGATGTGCCACCCCGATCTTACAGAACACATCCTCGATCACTACAACAAAACGTGGGATCTCCCTTCTGTTGCCGAACATGCAGGAGCACGTGTTATCGGTAAGGTAACGACAGATGGAATCTATAGGCTAACGTACCGTGGACGCAATGTCTGCGAAGCAAAGGCAAAAGATATCACATCTGGCTTGCAATATGAGAGGCCAACGAAACTTGTGGAGTACAAGGGTGAGGAGCCAAACATTGTATTTGAGGATGGAAAGATTGTTGTCGAAAGTCGAAGAGTCGAAGAGTCAAATGTCTCTACATCTAGAAATGTGACTTTCGACTTCACGACAATTTTTAAGTCTATGTTGGCGCATCCAAATGGATGCAGTAGAGAACTACTCTTTAAGCACTTTGACAAAACAGTCATGGGAAATTCAGTAATAGAAGCAGGAGAAGCAGATGCAGGAGTCATCGCTCCATTGCAGGACCTCTCAAGTTATGTGCTCGAAGGATCACACCCTGGTTGGGATCTTTCGGATAATGATGCCTGGAAAGGCATTGCCTTTGCTGCAGATGGAAACGGACGATACGGTCGCATTTCTCCCTACTGGCAAGGCGCAAACGCTGCGATAGAAGCAATCTGCAATGTTGTAGCTGTTGGGGCTACACCGCGCGCGCTCACAGATTGTCTCAACTATGGTAACCCGGAAATCCCCGAGCAGCTTGCTATGCTAGAAGAAGGTGTACGAGGTATTGCAGATGTAAGTAAGCAGATTGTATTCCAAGGAGAAGGAGTGCCAGTTATTTCCGGTAATGTAAGCCTTTATAATGGAAAGCCTGATGGAAGTGCCATCGACCCGACAGCTATTGTCTGCTGTGTTGGTATTCTTACCGATGCTCGTACAGCCTGTACCATGCAAATCAAAAAAGAGAATTCTTCACTCTTGCTTGTCGGAAAGAGACCAAGTGCTTGTGGTGGCTCACTGTACTATCAGGTACTCGAAGAGATGATCCATGCAAAAAGAGATACTCTTCTTGGAGTAAACCTACCCATGCCAGATTTCCAAGAAATCAAGACGATAACCACATTTGTTTTACAAGCATTGAAGCAAGATCTCATTCTCTCCTGTCATGACATCAGTGATGGTGGATTACTGATGAGCCTTTTCGAAATGACTCTACCACAGAGGAAACGTGGAGGGGCAATTGGAGTGAAAGTCGATCTAGAGAAGCTAATGGAATTTGGCAGAGTAGATGAAGTACTATTTTCGCAATCAGAAGGATTTGTCATTGAGATAGATGGAACAAAAAAGAAAGAATTGGAAACCATCGCCTCGGGGCTAGACTGTGTGCTCACCGAAATTGGAAAGACTACTACACAACCTTTATTAACAATTTGCAATAATAAGACAACTCTCATACAAGAGGACTTGCAGGGTTTACAGGACATTTGGAGGAATGGACTTTTGAGAGCTCTATAAAATGCACCATTGTCATTGACATGCAAAGCCTCCTTGCCTTTAATGTCTTCCTTTCGCTGCACATTGTGTTGCGAGAGGCCCCACACAATGCCTTCGGGCATTTGTTCATAACGATTCGTAGCATTTACTGCATTTCGATGAATCGTATGGGGAAGGGTTCCGTCTTAGCAGTATGACTTCGGTCTGCTGCTTTGACGGTAGAATCTTTCTTGTATAAGCCTTTTTGAAGGTAAATATAACATTGACTCTATCGTAATTTTTTGGCATAATTTCACACTTATTCCTCAAAAGGTTATGAAGTCTCTCCGTCTCCCCCTCTCTGTATCTGTGAGCTTTCTCAGCTTGGTCGTACCGGTTACGGCACTGGGAGCTTCTCTGACGATTCAACAAAAAGGGGAAAGTGGTATTACGAGTTCCTGGAGAATGATCGACCCACATAACAAGGAAATTATTGGCTCAAAAGAACAGACCGCGCGCACATTTGAAGATATCATCGAAGGAACATATTCTTTACAAGTGAAGTGACCACAGTTAGCAAACACAACAATTGTTGTGTGACGTAGCGGGCAA
>CAZLFU010000120.1:0-3462 GCA_964558895.1 uncultured Candidatus Peribacteria bacterium | reverse complement strand
CGTCCATTGAGTGGGGGATCTGTTTCGACAATAGTAGTTGCAACCGGGCTTGGTTCCTGTGGAGAATCGGCAGAGTATTTGAGATATCTCTCTGGCGTTTGGACGTCTATTCCAATACGACGCTGCGAGAGGATTGTTCCTTTTTGATCTGTAATTTCTACCGATAATTCGTAGAAACCAGGTTGAACGAGACGAATACGGAAGAACGGATCTATCGTTGCTTGTAAAAATTCTTCACCCTTGGTGAATACCCAATAGTAACTGGCATTCTCCACATTCGTATCACCAATAATTTCAAAGAGTGACCCAACAGGTACAACGAGGATTTCATCTGGCAAGCTTGTCTGTGCTTCTGTCCGTAAAATTGAAAAGCTCACTCCTGCAACAAGAGTGAGTACAAGAAGCCAATTGATAAGGAAAGATTTCTTCATCTAGTGATGTTACGAACTTGCATTTTTGATAAATATCACGAATGCGCTAGCAATCAAAATGATCAAGAGGCCAATAGCAGTGTAGAGAATAATTTTCTTTGCAGTGTCCCTGCTACTTTCATTTCCACCACTAAAGATCAGGTACAACCCTGCGATAATAATTGTAATCACTGCAATCAAACCCACAAAGCCAAGTACCGCATTCACAATATTGATGATAATTTCACGGACGGTGAGGTTGCTACCAGACACACTTCCTGCTTGTGCGACACCCGCACCAATTCCTCCACCTGTATACACAGACGCATGTGCAGTCTGTGCAGTTATTTCCTGCATGATTCTAAGGAGTGTGTGTGTCATGTGAGAAGTGGAATAGTTTCTCACTATAGTAGCATATTTTGCTTCCGAGCGCTACCCTTGATTTATGAAATTAGCCACTCCAAACACCATATTGCAGCAGGCAAAGACCAAGGCCTTTCTTGTTTCATCCTTGGTTAATATTCGTTATCTCACAGGTTTAGATCTTTCTGCAGGATTTGTGCTTATTTTGCCTAGAAGTATCAAATTATTCGTCGATGGGCGATATAGCGAAGTTGCAAAGTCGCAATGTAGAAAGGGAATAGTTGTTCTTCCGTATGAAGACGTTGCAAAATCTCTCAAAAATGTGAAGGAATGTGGGTTCGAAGCAGACACGATGACTGTTGAAGAATTTCGCATTCTAAAGCGAAAAATAAAGAACACAAAATTTGTTCAAAGAGGTGGTGTTATCGAATACTTTCGTAGGGCAAAACAACCAGAAGAAATTCGATCTTTTCGCAAGGCTCAGAAGATGACGCAGGAGGTGATGAAGAAGATCCCAAGAGCACTCAAGCCTGGTATCACGGAGAAGAGCTTAGCTTGGGATATTGAGTGTTGGATGAGAAATTTAGGTGCAGATGATGTTTCTTTTGATCCAATTGTTGCCTTTGGAAGTCATTCGTCACGACCGCATCACCATCCTACAGATCGAAAACTGAAGAAGGGTGATATAGTGCAAATTGACTGTGGAGCAAAGTATCAGGGGTACTGCGCAGATCAATCTGCGGTTTTCTTTACGGCTAAACCAACCAAAGAGCAGCAGAAGGTATACGATGCAGTAGAGAAAGCGAAGAGCAAAGTCATGAAAGCTGTGAAGATAGGTGTCCTTGCAAGTGAATTGGATGCAATTGCACGCGATTCTCTCCAAGAAGATGGGTACGAGAAGTACTTTACCCATGCACTTGGGCATGGAGTCGGGCTAGAAATTCACGAAGGTGTCACTCTTTCTTCCCGTGTATCCAAAATGGAACTGCTCAAAAATGAAATTATCACGATAGAACCGGGGGTATATATTCCAGGGAAGTTTGGAATACGACTGGAGGAAGAGGTGATTGTGGGGATTGTTTAGAATTCTTTCCTTTTTATAACTAAAATATTTATATAAGTTATTGTCATCAGATGCCCTGAGACAGAAAAACAAAATTATAGTACAATGATCTGATTTATGAATTTCACACACACACCTCTCTACCAAAAATCTTCGGCACGTATTCCACGTCATATCCGCTGGATTCTTACTGCAGCTTTTGTGATTGCCCCTTTGCATGTACTTGGGACACAGGCTCCGTACGAGCAAGAATTTATTATTACTTCGTATTATTCTCCACTACCAGATCAATGTTGTTATGTGAAAGGTGGATTGGAAGCAGATAAGATTCTCAATGGTCAGGGGATTGCCGGTGCAGATGGAACTCCTGTGTTTCCTGGTATGCTCGCTGCTCCACCTACGTATGCATTTGGTACCAAAGTGACACTCAATGGGCTAGGTACTTTTACAGTGCATGACCGTGGTGGTGCAATTCAAGAGCTGCCAGATGGAGTGCATCGTTTGGATATCTGGGCTGGTTATGGAGAAGAGGGTTTAGCAAGGGCACTTGCTTTTGGTGTGCAGCGAGTAAAAGGAACAGTGTATCCCGTAGGGTCATTGCAACCTGTGACAGAGTTTGTATTCGATACTATTCCTGTCTCACTGGATCGCTTGAAACAATACCTCGTTGCCAAATCCAATTTGGTTGCAGTGCGACCAAAAGAAGGAGATACCAGCTTGTCTGTACAGCTTCTACAAGAACATCTTAGCGATCTTGGATATCTGCGAGAGGCAGCATCTGGATACTTTGGACCAGCAACCAAGCAAGCGCTGGAAGCCTTTCAAAAAGATCAAAACTTAGATGGCGATGGAAGCATTCTCGATCAGAAAACTGGTGCAAGCATTATGGCGGCAGTGAAACGTGCGGCAGCAGATAAGCCTATTTCTGGGTTTGTAGATCAAGCAAGTTCGGAAGCAGCAAACCAAGAAGCACAGCGAACACTGCGATTCTTGGGGTATTACGATGGACGTACCGATGGTCAGTATCGTGATGAACTCTTCAATGCTATCTTGCACTTTCAGCAAGATCACCAACTTGTTGGAACAGCAGAAAATCCTGGTGCTGGACGCATTGGCCCTATTACTCTCAAGGAAATAGAACACACCTGGAACAGAAAACTCGTTGCTCTCCATGCAGAAAAGTATTTGCTCCTCAATCATGTTGCGGTGACCATTGCCAGTCGTGGTGATAGTTTGCAATCCTTCCTAGAAGAAGGATACGGTGGTGATGAGGTGCGTACGTTGCAGCGATTACTTGTGGAGCGAAACTTCTTCCCGGAAGAAGAAGTAAATGGATACTTTGGACCACTTACGAGAGACGCAGTAATTCGTTATCAACTTTCGATGGGACTTATCAAACATTCATCGGATAATGGAGCAGGTATTGTGGGTCCAGCAACACTCACTGCATTGAATCAAGAAGAGCAATTGGAACACTATAAACTTGTACGTGGTGAGGGATTGCGTGTTCTCTAAAAAGAGTCAATTGCACTTTGAGGAGTCTTCCATAAAACTGTTTTAGTGTATCGTTCCATCATCATTTTTCTTGTAGTTCTCTTTCCTGTTTCTGCGCTTGCAGAAGGGGAA
>CAZLFU010000119.1:0-3502 GCA_964558895.1 uncultured Candidatus Peribacteria bacterium | reverse complement strand
AGTGCACTTTTCTACGCCCTTGCTCGCCAAGATGCGTGACGGAATTTTTTCTAGGCGACAATCTCATTATCATAGAAAGGTTACACATCTCAAGAAATAAGAAGCTGCAAATATTTACCTAATTTTTCTCTTCAAGTAGTGACTGCTTCACTGTTACACGCTATGATCCTTACCAATCTATGTCTTCTCCCAATCGTTCCAAAAATAATCGGCAACAGTGGCTTCTTACATTCCTTCTCTTTGGAGGATTGGTATTTTTGTCTTTGTATCACATCACCAATCCTGCTCGCGAAGGTGAGCAACAGTACCAGGATGCAAGAGAAGTTGCTCTCAGCCAGATTACAAAAGGGTATGCAGAAGGGGACTTTGAGAAGATTATCGTTCGAGATAACAAAGTGTTTGCTATTTCTGCTACTGGTGCAGCATTGCAGTCCTATAAAGAATCTCAGGACTCCATCAGTGATCTTGGCTGGAATGACCCAGAAAATCCCACCATTGTGGAAGTAGAAAATCGGGAGGCTGCCAACATGTTTATCGCAATTTTACCAGATCTTCTGTTCTTTCTCCTTATTATTAGCGGACTCATCTGGCTCTTCCGTGGCATTGCACGTAGCCAGAGTACTGCTCTTTCCTTTGGAAAATCCAAAGCGAAGATTGCAGACATCAAACAGGTGAAAACAAGGTTTAAAGATGTAGCAGGAATGGCAGAAGCAAAGGACGACTTGGTAGAAGTGGTCGATTTCCTTAAAAATCCCAAGAAGTACACAAGCATCGGAGCCAAGATCCCCAAGGGGGTACTGCTTGTTGGGTCACCCGGTACAGGAAAAACATTACTTGCGCGTGCAGTTGCAGGAGAGGCGGGAGTTCCCTTCTTTTCCATTGCAGGTTCCGAATTCGTCGAAATGTTCGTAGGAGTAGGAGCAAGTCGTGTGCGAGATCTCTTCCTCAAAGCCAAGCGTAATTCTCCTTGTATCATCTTTATCGATGAAATTGATGCCGTAGGACGCCAGCGTGGAGGTGCAGGGTTTGGTGGCGGTCACGACGAACGTGAACAAACTTTAAATCAAATTCTTACAGAGATGGATGGCTTTGAGCAGGGCACAAACGTTATTGTGATGGCTGCCACCAACCGTCCAGATGTTTTGGATGTAGCATTGCTTCGTCCGGGTCGTTTCGATAGGCGCATCTTTATCGATCGTCCAGATCTCGATGCTCGTGAGCAAATTCTTCAGGTGCATTCCAACAATAAAAAGATGGATAAAAAAGTGCATCTTCGCGATATTGCCAAACAAACTGTAGGACTTGTGGGTGCAGATCTGGAGAATATTATGAATGAGGCTGCGATCTTTGCAGCAAAGAGAAAGCACAAGGCAATTACGCAGGAAGATATTGTAGATGCTCTCGAGAAAGTTACTCTCGGCTCCGAGAGACGTTCCAGAAAACTTTCTCAGAAGGAAAAAGAAATTACTGCCTACCATGAACTTGGGCATGCAATTGTAGGACACCTTTGCCCAGAGAGTGATCCGCTTCACAAAATCTCGATTGTCTCCAGAGGGCAAGCTTTGGGTGTGACGTGGTTCCTGCCACAGGAAGATCAATACACCACAAGTAAGACCAAGTTTATGGATGAGATTTGCGGTCTTTTGGGAGGGCGTGCAGCAGAAGAGCTTGTCTTTCATGAGATCACAACAGGAGCGAGTAACGACATCGAACGTGCATCTCAAATTGCTCGCAACATGGCCATGCGCTATGGAATGGGCAGTGCAGATCTTGGTATTGTTGCGTATGGCGAGAAGCAGGGGACTGTGTTTGCAGGGGTAGATCCTTCTATGGTTCGTAATTATTCGGAAGAGAAAGCAAAGCAGATCGATACATTTGTAAGGTTAGTCATTGAAGAGCAGTACACAAGAGCTGTTGGCATTCTCCAGAAACACCTTGCTAAGTTGCATGTTTTGGCAAAAATTCTTCTCAAACAAGAAACCATGAGCTTGGAGGAATTTGTAGATAGCTTTGAAGGAAAGCAGGTTTCTGAGGACGAGAATGGGGAGAAGGACGAAAAAGAATCAAAGGACTTAAAGGATCAAGAAGACTTACAAGACGAGAAGAAGAGTTCCTAGTTGCCAGTCGAGTAACTCGTAACCCGTAACGCGTAACCCGTAACCCGAAACCAGCATGCAGTCTCTTTCTCCTCTCGATGGCAGATACGCAAAGAAGGTAGATGCTTTGCGTCCTTTTTTTTCTGAGGAAGCACTACATAGGGCGAGAATAGAAGTAGAAATCCGTTATTTCATGGCATTGGCTTCCGAACCAAAAATTCGAGAATTGCCCAAGCTTAAAAAATCTCAAGAAGATGCACTCCTGCGCATCTTAGAAGAATTTGATACCAAAGAAGCTCTTGCTGTGCAGGCCATCGAAAAGGAAACCAATCACGATGTGAAAGCGGTGGAATATTATCTCAAGAAGAAAATTAGCAAGATCTCTGGTCTCACCAACTATAGAGAGTTCATTCACTTTGGTCTCACAAGCGAAGACGTGAATAATCTTGCTTACGGCATACTTATTCACGAAGCACTCGACCACGTTATTCAACCACAACTCAAGTCCCTTATGCGAACGCTCTCAAAACTTGGAAAATCGTGGATGAAAATTCCTCTCCTTAGTCTCACACACGGACAGCCAGCAACCCCCACGACAGTAGGCAAGGAGATGATGGTTTTTGTAGAGCGATTGCAACGTCAGGTTGCGCAACTTACTACATTTGCCATGCAGGCAAAATTTGGTGGAGCAGTGGGGACGTACTCTGCACACCGTGCTGCGTATCCCGATGTACAGTGGGAAGCCTTCGGGAAAAAATTTACCAAGTCGCTCGGGTTCCCATCTGTCATGCAGTACACCACCCAGAGTAATCCACATGATGACATTGCAGAGCTCAGTCATATCCTTGTTCGCATCAATACCATCCTTATAGATTTCTCCCGCGATGCGTGGATGTATATTTCCCGTGGTGTCTTTGCACAGAAGGTGGTTGCTGGAGAGGTGGGGTCCTCTACCATGCCACACAAGGTGAATCCTATCGATTTTGAAAATGCAGAAGGAAACTTGGGTCTTTCCACTGCGCTCTTCGAGCACTTTGCGCACAAGCTTCCCATCAGTCGTTTGCAACGAGACTTGAGTGATTCCACCGTGCAGCGCAGTATCGGCTCTGCATTTGGCTATCATTTGATTGCTATGCAGTCTTTGGAAAAAGGCCTCTCTCGTATTACGTTGAATCGATCAGTTATTACGCAAGAGCTTGATGAGCATCCAGAAGTCATAGCAGAGGCGATCCAGACTGTCTTGCGGAAGAATGGGGTAGATGGAGCGTATGAGAAGCTAAAGCAGTTGACGAGGGGGGGTAGAGTAACAAAGGAGGATTTCCGGAGTTTCGTAGAGGGCTTGAAGATCCCTCAACAGGAAAAGAAACGCCTTTTAGGATTATTGTAAAGAATAATTGACAAAACTG
>CAZLFU010000118.1:0-3507 GCA_964558895.1 uncultured Candidatus Peribacteria bacterium | reverse complement strand
CTCCAAGGAAAGCTAGTTTGGGAAAGAGAGCATTAGATTTTCTGCTCTCTGGTACTCCCGATTCATGTGCATTTGGAAGCATGGAGACCATAGATACCTGGAAAATAACCCATGGTCAACAATCAGGTATTCTGAAGTCTTACACTTTTTATCCAACCACTAGTCCTTAAGATTGCCACAGAAGAGGCCAACTCTCTCTCCTAGTGGAGATGCTGCCACTTTCCCTATAAGCCATCTTGTAATAACAATGGCCGTAAACATGGAAAGAGCTACTCCCACTACAAGAGTGATGGCAAATCCTCGAACAATGGAAGAGCCAATCATAAAGAGAATGATACAGGTAATGAATGTGGAGACGTTACCATCTCGGATACTTGGCCACGCACGCTTAAATCCTATTTCAATTGCAGTTTGCAGTGCTTTACCTTTTCTGATTTCTTCCTTTATACGCTCAAAGATCAATATGTTTGCATCGACTGCCATACCGATGCTCAAAATGATACCCGCCATACCTGCAAGGGTGAGCACGATGTACTGATTGGAGAAGAAGAGGAGTGGTAGCTTGAGAATAGCAAGGAAAAGTATGGCATATATGAAAAGGGAAATATCTGCCAAAAACCCAAGTATGCGGTAGACCATGATCATAAAGATCATCAGGATGAAGATGCCAATGAGTGCAGCCTGCACAGACTTCTGCAATGCTGCTGCTCCTAGAGTAGCTTCTACAGTACGTTGGCCGGCGAGATAAATAGGAGCAGGAATCGCACCGGTATTGAGATCTTGTGCAAGGAGACGAGCTTCGTCAAAGTTTTTACTACCGGTAATTACTGCAATACCTCCACCAATTTCCGTCTGTACCACTGGTGCAGAAACAAGATCTCCTCCTACGAAAATAGCAATGCGTTTGCCGATATTCTTTTTGGTAAGCTCTTGGAAGATACGGCCGCCTTCGTCATCAAAGGTAATTTGAACCACTGGAATATTGGTAACAGGATCAAGTGTTACTGTGGCAGAACGGAAATGTTTTCCATCGAGCTCGGTATCTTTCCAACCTGTTGGAAGGAGAGAGAAGAAGAGCGTACGAAGGTACACAACATCTTCGGCTTTTTTCACCTCCCCATTTTGCATACGAGTCATAATCGCTTGAGCACGCTCCAAAGCACCTGTTTCTTCTACACTCAAAATATCAAAACTAGCCTGCTCGGATGTAGTACTCGCAGCTTGATCTGCTCGAATGATGTGGTACCCAAATTGTGTTTCTACCGGCGTACTGATTTCTCCTGTAGCAAGCTTGAATGCAACTTCTTCAAATGGAGGAGTGAGTTCAGACCTTCCAAATCGGCCGAGAGATCCACCAGTACTTCCAGAGGAATCATCAGAGTAGTGCTTTGCAAGTTCTTCGAAGTTTGCACCGTCATCAATCTGTTTTTTCAAATCTTCTGCGAGTGTCTTTGCTTCCTCTTTGGTGCGAGTCGTCTCTTCACTTGCCTGAGAAGCTCCTTGATACTCAATAAGAATGTGGCTTACCTCCATCTCTTCCCTTCCTGGGGTAAAGGAGCGTCGGAAGACAATGGCTGCGGAGCCATCGTCAAGACTTACCGTTTTAAGCTCTCCGTTTTGCATAGAACGCAGAGTTCCCAAGATCACCGGAGAAGTATCTGATCCTGCAAATTCCTCGTCTTCGTGGAAGGTGTAGGTAAGGTTATCCTCTTCTTCCTGGAGAAGACTGAAGGCAGCAGGCGCCTCGTTGATCAATCTTCCTGTAGAAGTTTTTGGTCGAGTCACTTCGATAAGGAAGATGCCTGGCACCTCTGTGTCTACTAGTGCTCCATTTTCATCTGGCTGGCGTACAGTGATACTTCCTTCTTTTCTGCTTACATCGGAACCAGGATTCTTGTTCCAAAATTCTTCCAAACCTGTTGGGAGTTCATCTTGGAAGTATGCATGTTCGTTGTTGTACAGTACTCCCAATTGAGAGCCAAAATCTTGTCCTAGAATTTGGAGAGATTCCCCACTTCCATGAATACGATCAAGTGCAAGATTTACCTGTTCTTCGATGCTCTTTTCGAACTCTTCGGTTGCCTCTGTAAACTCTTCTTTAAATTCTAGTTGGATTGTTTTTCCTACAGTCTCGATACATTTTTGTGTATCTACTACTCCAGGACATTCCACCAGGAGGTGTTTTTCATCTCCAATATAGGATGGAGTGATGACTGCCTCGCTTACACCAAGCGCATTGATGCGTCGCTCGAGCACAGTACGGATAGCTTCTACGACGGTGCGCTGCTGATCTTGGATACTTTGAAGCTGAAGACGTGCTTTATTGAGCTCTTCTACGGAGGAGCCTTCTTTTTCCAATTCTGAAATTTGCTGAGTGAGTAGGCGGATTTCTTCTTCTATTTCCTGCTCGGAAATACGAAAATCCAGTTGTGTTCCTCCTACCAAATCCAATCCAAAATGAAGCGTCCTTGAACGGAGGAAACTAGGTGCCCACTTCGAATACTCGTTGGGAAGTGCCAACGTTCCTACAAGGAGCGCGACAACAATCGTGAGGATAGACCAAGGAGCGATAGAACGTTTTTTTGGCATTGGAAAGCTACTGAAGTGGTGTGAAGACGGCGTAGAGTCCCACGTTTACGTCGTCCGCAAATACACGGGCAAGGTCTGCCGTGGGAATTTCTGTAATAATAATATCATCACGAAGCTGGTCGGTATCTACAAGTAATTTGGAGACGAGTTGATCTCTCACAAAGATGCCAATGAATTTTCCATTGTTATCCTCAAAAATCTGCTCCATTTTTGATCGTCCTTCTTCTGTAAAGACGATGGTAATACGGCCTTTGCCGTTTGCTTCTTCCTCTGGGTGTAGCCACTCCAAATCATTCTCTGTGAGTCCAGATTCGCTAAAGCCCCCGTGTCCTTCTACCGTAATATCCGACTCTTCCTCTGGGGTTTGAATCATGACACGTAGTTTAAATGGTGATGTGAGATCTTGATCTAACATGTCTTTAAGGCTTTCATCGGGGAGATTGAGACTGATATGGAACATATCGCCCTGTTTCTCTATATCTGGTGTTTCTATTTCTTCACCAATAGAAGCAAGTCTGCGTTCGATCATACGAACGCTTGCAGCGGCCACTTCGGCACGGCGTTCTGCATCATCGGTAGTGAGATCGAGCTCATACCCTACTTTTACGTTGCCGCATGCTACAAGAAATAGCAGTGGAATAGTGACAAAGAGTCTTTTCATGTGCTGAGAGTGTAGGGGAGGGAGAAGGGTGGCGCAATGATGTTGGACGCAATATTTGAAGATTATTTGGCAGAAATTACCTAAAAAGGCCTTGATATTATTATTCATCACACAAAACCAATTTCCTTCCTGCTACCTCCATTGCAGCATACTTTTCAATGCTCTTTGTTCTTTTTGAGAGCCCCCTTCGACAAGCTCAGGACAGGCCAAGAAGAACCAAAAAGCCTTTGTCCGCTGCACCTGCCTGCCGGCAGGCA
>CAZLFU010000117.1:1729-3537 GCA_964558895.1 uncultured Candidatus Peribacteria bacterium | reverse complement strand
AATATTCCGCCACTGCATCCACAAAAATACCGTGTTTCAATTTCTTGGGTGCTCCTTGTGTCACCACTCTCGTAAGCCTATTGACTATAGGCATCCAGTGTAATCCTGCAGTCGCAACTATGAGCCTCTTCCATTTACCAGAAATTTCACCACGTAGTTCTCGTACCATTTCCAAGAACAAATCACATTCTGTGCCATCTATCTCACCGCGACTCTTCATTGCTTTGATTTCTCTCTCAAGATCCGTTCCGTCTCCCGTTGCGTTATTGAGCAAGAGCTTATCTAGCTGAGATGCAATTGCAGGGTTATTTTCCAATAGCCATCTCCGAAGATTGGTATCAACTTCTTTTACCTTCGAAAGTACTGCATCTTTATCAATGTGTTGTTGGGTTTTTTCTTTGACACCTTCAACAATGTGTAAATTTGCTTCTGTCTGTTTGAGTTTTTTGATGTCTAACCTGCCTTCTCTATGGCCTAGTATGGTAGTTGCAAATTCATGATATTGATTACGCAGGCTTGTAAGATTAGTTATTCTTGTATTGAGTTCTGCAATGATTTCATCACAAACTCTCAACTTTTCATTGAGGATTGCTCTTCCAGAAAAGAGCCACGTTCTTGTACGAGATTCAATGGCACGTAGTGCTGTATTTCGAGAGTGCGCAAGATCGTCGTTCGCTTGTGCTACACGCATGCGAGCAATTTTTTCTAGCTCGGCATCTACATTAACAGTCGATAAAGCTGTAGGTAGATGGTATGATCTACGGGAAGTTGCACTTTGAATCCGTTCCAAAGCTTGATCAAATTGCTCTTGTATTCTTTGTTTTGCTCGTTCTTCATTCGTTGTTATTTGTGCTTGTGCATTCGCTCCAGTATTTACAGAATTTTGCCCAGTATCAAAGTCATCTATCGCTTGCTCTGCCTCTGGGGAAGCAAAGAAGATGAGAAATCTTTCTCGCATGTGGGACCAATTTTTTTTGCTATGAAACCTCATAGGTACTTTTGGTATTTGTGTGAAATTTCTAATTATTATAGCGGAAATTGCAATTTTTTGCAATGTAGTCTACAGCTAGAGATATGCATCAAGAAGATGATATGGAGAAAAACCTAGTGAACTACAAAAATTTGTGTATGCTGTCGCCCAATGGCAACACTTACCCTTCAGGACGGCACCACATTCGTTGGGGAGTCTTTTGGTGCCCAAAAAGAAATCGATGGAGAAGTTGTCTTCAATACTGGTATGGCAGGGTACCCAGAAAGCCTCACAGACCCCAGTTATCGTGGGCAAATCTTGGTTTTTACCTACCCTCTTATTGGGAACTACGGAGTGCCAAGCGAGGAAAAAAACGAGTTTGGGTTTGCCAAATATTTGGAAAGCGAAGCAATTCATGTACGTGGAGTGGTAGTCTCACAAGTGAGCGAAGACCATAGTCACTTTGCTGCTGTCAGCTCGCTTCACAACTGGATGGAGCACCATGGTATTCCTGGAATTACAGGTGTAGATACCAGGGCTTTGACGAAAAAGCTGAGAGAACATGGTGTGATGCTGGGGGCAATTTCTTCTTCTGATTCATTATCGGGTGCCTCGTTGTCATCTCGAGCGGAGTCGAGAGATGAATCTAGAATTATGAATCTAGAATTAAGTGATCCCAACTTGAAAAATTTAGTGGCAGAAGTAAGCTGCAAAGAACCTATAACGTATTTACCCTCCGAAGCTTTAGTGAAGGAGGGCGAACCAAAAGAAAATTCGATTGGTAAATCCATAGTCGCATTCGATTGTGGCATGAAAAATAACATCATTCGTTCGTGGC
>CAZLFU010000117.1:0-1719 GCA_964558895.1 uncultured Candidatus Peribacteria bacterium | reverse complement strand
GCTCAAGAGGGGAGTGACTGTGCATCGCGTGCCATGGAATTTCGATCTTGATGCATCTGACCTCAAGTATGATGCTGTCTTCATCAGCAATGGTCCTGGCGATCCTAAGATGTGTAAAGAGACGATTACGCAGATTCAAAAAAGCATAGAGAAAAATATTCCAACATTTGGAATCTGCCTGGGCAACCAGCTTCTCGCACTCGCAATTGGAGGAGATACCTTCAAGCTCAAGTATGGTCATCGTGGAGTGAACCAGCCATGCGTCGAACACGATGCAGAAGGAAATCCAACTAGCAAATGCATCATCACCTCACAGAATCATGGCTTTGCAGTGAGTGAGGAATTACCGAAGGATTGGAAGGTATGGTTTACCAACGCAAATGATGGAACAGTGGAAGGAATTCGTCACAAGAATGGCAAGTTCTTTGCAGTGCAATTTCATCCAGAAGCAACGCCGGGGCCGGAGGATGCGGATTATTTATTTGATACGTTCCTTGGTGCTATAGAACGTTAGATTTGGCTTTGTATAGAGAAAATATAAGGACTCAAAGGACGAAAAAGAATAAAAGGACTGAAAGGATATTTTCGTTGGTTTATGCTTTTGACATGCAGCGAGAACGATCATATCAGCGCCTAATTGCATGGCAGGAATCTCATAATCTTTGTTTGAAAGTCTACGAAGTTACAAAAACGTTTCCTCAGGAGGAAAAATTCAATCTGATTAACCAAATGCGAAGGTCTGCAAGTAGTGTTCCTACAAATATCGCGGAAGGAAATGTAAAAAGATCCAACAAAGAGCAGGCTCATTTTCTGGAAATTAGCTTAGCTTCTTTGGAAGAACTTCATTACCAACTTTTACTGTCGAAGGATTTAGTATACCTTTCAAAAGATATATTCGAATCATTAGACAATCAGTTGCAACGTGTAGGATATCTCATCAGTAAATTGCGACTTTCACTACAATAAAATCATACACCTTCAATCCTTTTGGTCCTCTCAGTCCTTTTAGTCTTTTAAGCTCTTTCAAGCCATCTAAATTCTTATAAACCTGCTAAATATACCCCTCCACATGCAAATCCGACTTCATCACGCCCCACTCATCTAAGCAGAGTTTTTTTACTTCGTTTGCCATATTTGGATTACCACACACGTACACTTTTTTATTGGAAAAATCGCTCACAATTTGTGGAACAAATGTTTGAACCCTTCCTGCATGACCTTTCCAATCTTCATTTGGCTGGCTGAGCGCAGGGTGAACGAAAAAATTATCGTAGAGTTTTGCGAGTGATTCAAATTGTTCTACCCAGAAAAGATCTTCCTGTGAGCGTACTCCAAAAATCAAATCTATTCTTTTGGTTTCCCCAGCGCTCAAAGCTGCAAGAGCATGAGAGCGAAACGGCGCGACTCCCGTGCTGGTACAAATGAAGAGTAGATCTTTTGATGATTTGTTTTCCAAGGTGAAGCGCCCCATGGGTCCGACCATGCGAGTTTGTACTCCTGGACAAAGCACTTCTTGAATCCACCGGCTTGCACGTCCTCCTTCTATCATTTTCATGCAGAAGAGTAGATGTTCCTCCTCTGGCGAAGAAGCGATGGAGTATGCACGCGGTTGGATATCTGTTGGATTCTCAATGAGTGGTGTATCAAGTAATACAAATTGTCCGGCTTCAAATACAAAACCAGCAGGCTTCTTAAAAATAATTTCATACACATCATGTG
>CAZLFU010000116.1:0-3630 GCA_964558895.1 uncultured Candidatus Peribacteria bacterium | reverse complement strand
GCCAAGATGCGTGACGGAATTTTTTCAAGGCGACACCAACAGCAACCGTCGAAGGGGGGCTCTCAAAAAGAACAAAAAGTACTGAAAAGCATGCCGCAAGGTAGGTACTGGGAAGGAAATTTTTGCGTGACGAATTATAGTGACTTAGCTCTACATGCCTGGACACGCTTGAATCACTGTAGGATCGAAGCCACTCGTGCTGTATGTCTTTTGAAAATGCTGTGCAAATTCCATCGCAAGTGCATCTGCAGCTTTGTCGTATGCTTGAGAATCACTCCAGGTAGAGCGTGGTTGCAAGAGACTACTTTCTACGCCAGGGCATGAAACTGGAACTTGCACCTTCCATCTCTCATCGTATCGATACTCTGTGTCTTGGAACGCACCAGACAGAATAGCTTCTACTATCGCCCGCGTTACTGTGATGTCCATTCGTTTCCCTACTCCGTACGCACCACCGGTCCATCCTGTATTGACGAGGTACACATCTGCATGATGCTCCTGCATTTTCTTACCAAGTAGTTCTGCATAATCACTGGGCTTGCGGAGCATAAATGGACCTCCAAAGAATCTGGAAAATGTGGAAACAGGCGTCGTGATTCCTGCTTCTGTTCCAGCAAGTTTGCTTGTATACCCCATGAGAAACCAGAGCATTGCCTGATCAGAATGAAGCTTCGCAACAGGCGGCAGAACACCATGTGCATCCGCTGTGAGAAAAATAATAGTATGTGGATGCGTGCCTGTTCCAGACTCCTTGATATGCGGCAAAAATGAAAGTGGATACGACGTACGAGAATTTTCCGCAAACCGATCATCCACTAAGTCGAGTGAGCCATCTGGATACACCATGGCATTTTCTACAATGCAACCATTCTCGAGATACGGCCTTTCTGTAAATACAGCATTGTAAATCTCTGGTTCTTTTTCTGAGCTGAGATGCAAAAGCTTGGCATAGCATCCATTCTCAAAATTCGCGATGCCTGTATTGGACCAGGCATGCTCGTCATCACCGATGCACCTATGCCCTGGATGATTGGAGAGTGTCGTTTTTCCTGTGCCAGATAATCCTAAGAAAAGAGCAGTGTTTCCATCTGTATCTTCATTGGCACTGCAATGCAAAGGAAGAATTCCTTCTGCAGGCAAATAGTAATTCATAGCAGTGAAGAAGAGTTTTTTGACTGCACCACAATACCGCGTGCCATAGACCAGACCGAGCCGACGATCTAGATCCATCGCGATGAGCATATCTACTGTCTTGTTCTCATTCTTTCGCAATACTCCTTCGTACGCTTCTGTTTGTATCTTGTCGTGTGGTACTACAAGGAGTGTAAATGGCTTCTCTGCAAAAATACTCTGATGGAGTGCAGTGCTTCGTGGTCGAAACATGTTGTCGGCAAAGAGACTGGTAAGCCCACTATCCGTTACAACTGTTATTGGAAGTTCGTATGCTGGATCTGCTCCAATGGAACGATCGAGAGAGAAAATAGTTTCTTTTTGTTCGAGCACACTACAGGCATCTTGCCAGAGACGATCGAATGTCTCTGGTTGCAGAGGAACTGCAAAAGGAGAACTCCAATCGATACAACCTTCGCTTTCTGCTCTACGTACCGTGTATGTATCTTTGGGAATTCGTCCTGTTTCTCCTGCAGGGTTCCACACAGCCAGTGCTCCTGCTTTGGTAAGGATGGCCTCTCTGTGCTGCAATACATGTTGAATCATCGCACTGCGAGTAGGATTGATACGAAGATTATGATGCGATTGGAATGTATCTATCGCTACTTCTTTAAACGGCGCTTCTGCAGAGGGATTCATGAGAAACATGGGAAAGAGAAAGTGAGTGGCAAGTGTCGTACAAGTTTTGAAAGAGTGTTTCGATGTCTGCAAGAGGAAGTGATGAATATGCAATGCGGATCATGGTTCCAAGTGCAATGACACCAGTGTCATGATCTGCAATGAGTTTTTTGCGTACTATTTCTGCATCGAGGCCTTCTGTAAGTTGTACGCACATGAAGTAACCAGAATTGAATGGTAACGCTTCAAAATATTTTTGATACTCTTCGTGCTCTGTAAGCACACGTTTGACTTCTTGATATCGTTTCTGCAATACAATAAACGCACGATCTTTTTCTTCGTGATAGGTAGGAGCATCATACGCTTCCAGAAGAAGACTCTGAGAGAGATGTGGCACATTCGAAATATTGCCACGTAGTACTCCTGCAGCTTTGGATGCTATGGCATCTGCTGATTCCTTTGTTATACCTTTCCATGCGAAGGTGATAAAACCAATGCGATGACCCCACACAAAATCTTCTTTGGTTGCTCCATCAATTTTAACGGCGATGATTCTCTCATGCAGATTTGCCAGTGTTCCAAACAAAGACTCTTTGTAGAGCCCTTCTTCGTAGACTAAGCCAAAATATGCATCGTCCAAGATAGTGACGATGGTATTTCCTGCTTCTGCATGATTGAGAAGCGCTTGTGTAATTTCTTGTACTTCTGATTCTGTAGGAGTGTACCCCGCAGGATTATTGGGAAAGTTGAGAAGCACTGCCAACTTGGATCGAGAACTTGTGCGAAGTGCCTTGCGAAAACTGGAAACATCAAAGTTCTGTCCTTGGAAGGTAGGAAACTGCACAAGGCGAACACCATCTGCCATTTCGAATGTAAGCTTGTAATTCCCCCAAAATTTATCTGTGAGAAGCAGTTCATCATTGGGATCTAAGAAAAGATGCGATGCAATATAAAGTGCATGTGTGAGTCCACATGTTACAACTGGCAGAGAGCATTCCGATTGCAAAGAAGGATTTTTTTCACGCATCATCCGCAACCAACGCTCTCGAAGTTCTTTTTTTCCGTAGGTACTTGCATAAGGGTAAACATCTCTTGGATGAAGATGTACGAGATTATCAAAAAGTCGAAAGTGCATCGGCGTTTTGTCTTCTTCTAAAGCAATACCAATAGTTGCATTGTACCGTACGCCAGATGCTTCGGCTGTCTGCCCGATGATTCCTTTGCTAGGAAAAAAAATTTCTTTTCCACGACGAGAAAGTGCTTCGAAAGCAAATGAATTATTGGCTAGAATAGATTTGTTGAGGGCTTCTGCAAGTGGATTCATCGCCGGTACTGTACTGAAGGAATGAGAAGAGGAACCTCATGAAGGAATGTAAAGTCCTCTTCTTCCTGCTTTTGATCTAAATAGAGAGAAAACTTCGTGCGTGCGAAGTCAAAAAAAGCAAAAACTTTTATTCGGAAACGTCTTGAGCCATCTTTTCGAGATCGAACCTATCGAGATACATTCTCAATCTTCCATGCATTTCCAACTCATCTTCAAACGACATGTTTTGATTTTTATAGTAAGCAAGTCTATCTTCCATCACTCTCAATTCCTTTTGCATGTCTTCAAAGGGTTGTCTCAATTTTTCTACATCCATGTCTGGATAGATTTGTTTTGCATCAAAAAAAGATCTTAGATCTCGTACCGATTGCAAAATAGTTGGAAGTCCACCTGTGGTAGAATCACTTAACTGCAATTTGATACGTTCGAAGCATTTGCGCATTGCAAAAAATTTTCCAATAACATGCATTCGCAAGACAGCACTTTTTGCTCTGTCTCTTTTTCTGAGAGTTAAACCA
>CAZLFU010000115.1:0-3644 GCA_964558895.1 uncultured Candidatus Peribacteria bacterium | reverse complement strand
CAGGGGCGCGATCTGATCGAAAGCGTGTGGCTCCATATCCGCATCGCCCTCACGCAGCTGCTTCAGAAGTTTCTGCTTCTGTGCCTTGCTCAGTTTTTTGGGAGTGCGCATACACACATTTTACCAGAGGTCGCATTGAAGCTCAGCGAATAGTACCTACGCCGTCTCCTCCCTTCTCTCGTTCCTCTCGCATTGCACGTGCCTCCTCGACCGTCTTGCACCATTCATCGGGTGTTTCCAGCTCCTCGTAGGAGACGACATTCTGCGGCTTCTGTTCCTGCACGTTGCGTCCGTACTCATCAGGGCACCGCCTTTCCAGCCACCACGCAGCCGCCTGCCAGCTCTTCTCAGAGGCTTTGAGGACGGTTGCGATGCGAGCGGCCTTACATTCAGCCTCTGCTTTTTTTAAGGCCACAGAAAACACAGGTTTCTCGTTCTCCCACGTGCGGAAGGTTTCGTAGCTGATTCCCTCCATTGCGCAGGCATCTTTGTAGCTACAGCCCTTTTTGAGCCATGTACAGAGTGCTGTGCACATCTGAGGGCTGTACTTCGATTTCCTGCCTGTTGAAAAGCCTTCTGAAGCCACACAGACATTTTACAGCACTTGATCAGGCGCTTTCTTCTGCATCGCCCTCTTCATTCAACACTCTTTTGGCTTCCTTCATCCCTCTGTATAACATTAGAAACAATACCATATGCACATGAGTTGCCTTTACGAGTTCGACGAAAAATGCCCAAAAATGCACATCAGAAATTCTATCTACTGCTCCTGAGGGCAACATGCTTGCGAGTTTATCGCGCATTGCTCCGCGCATCTGCTCTTTGATCTGAACACAGCGCAATTCATCTGCCTGTAATTCAGTTTGTAGTTCCTGCGCCTTCGAAAGATCCATTGGGTCAGGTGTCTCACCATCGACCACGGTTTGCCCTATATCCAACAGCAGATCGTGCAGCTCTCGGTTCGCCTCTCTCATCGTCTCTTCAAGATCGAGCACTGCACGCATGTATTGCCAATTTGCTCCTTGCACTTCCCACCGAAGGCTTCCATCCTGTTTTAACTGATCGAATGAAGTAGCCGACAGTTTGGATTCAACACCCATATAGCGAGCAAATAGAAATTGCTACTTTTCGCTTGCCAGCGTCTGATTCAGATACGCCAAGTCCATCTCATCAAAGCCAACTTTCTTCTCTCCATCAGGCGTTTGTGACACCATGAAAAATCCGAGGTCTTGATTGGCACCTTCGGAAAGGGCGAGCACATCACGAACAAGCGTAGGGGACTGTAGATTTAGCGTTTTCAGTTTTTCTCTTGGGATTCGAGGCTCAACGCCTAAGTGCCTGTCGAGAAATGATGCTGTTCCGACAGCATTCACTCCCCAGTCTTTTTCGTCACACTCTAGGTCACCCTCAATCATTTCTCGAAGTTCTTTGGCATTAATTCGTTTCACTCCTGCTTCTAGCCGCTCTGCGCGTTCATCGGCAAGTTGTATAACCATATTGTGAAAGCGTCTCTCCACATGTCGTGTTGTTGCAGCAATGGCTTCCTCGAATACTCGCTGCTGGCCGGGGGTGCGTTTTGGTCCAGCTTCTAAATGCAGAACAATTCCATCATCTCTGTCTTGTGGCTGATCTACTTTGCTCATAAATGAAAAGAGGAAATAGATAAAAATTTTTATTGAACTACCTGAAGCTCAACATTCTCACATAGATCACCAAGACCGTTTTCGCGGAGATATTGTTGAAGCCGATCTATCTTTTCTTTGGGGCCATCAACGGACAAACAACTCACGAATCGCATTTTGGCGTAGACCTTGATTCCCTCAAGTACTCCTGCTGCTTCCAGTTGTTCTACACGAGAATCGAAGTTGCCAGTAATTGCTTCTCCATTTTGCTTCGCAATCTCCTTATGATTTTCTCCTCGTGGCTCTTGCAGTCCTTCTGGGCCTTTGATGGAAACGAGATAACCTTGTGCTTTGCCCATATAAAGACTTGGTAAGTTACCCACATTTATACTCCACTTTCTTTCTTCATAAAAGCAGACAAAAGCGAACAATCCAAAATCCTCACTGAAGGCTATAATCGCCTCATGGCTAAAGAGAACGTAAAAGTTTTGATGACTCTACACGGCGTATGTCCCATTCCTATTAATGAGCAAATTGGACCCATTGAATTGGAAGAGGGTATCAGTTTGGTAACAATAAATGAGCAACCATCCTCGGTTTCCGAAACATCAGAGTTTGTCGTCAATCTTCACAAAAAGGGTCAGATCGAAATGCGTCTCCCATTCCGCAATCATCCGCTCTCCAAATTACCGAAGATGGGCATGTTGTTTGAAATTCAGGAAAGAAAGGATGGAGGATTTCTTTTCATGCCTCATCACTATGTAGCACGCTCAATGCGGCCAAAGACAATTTTACGGTTGTTCCAGTCAGGAGAATTTATTACCTCTCTGATAATCAATGAAATGGGTTTTGATATAAGTACACCAATGAGCGACGATCCCGACTTGATCAGCTATGAAATTGAACCAAAGACTGTTGAGCCGTTAAAAAAGTTCTACCAATTCCTTCTTGGGAAATGGAGAGCTACAGATGCACTTTTGGCTGAAAGAAAGGACTCGAAGACTTTCAAGAATCTATTCTCTCGCTTAAACAACGCTGCACAATTTTTGGATAAAAGTTATTTCGACGAATTTTCGTTTGTTAGAACAATCGGCGCACGATCAGAGAATTCTTCAAGATACGACAATTACTTGAGAATGATTTTCTGTTGGCTCGGAATTGAATCCTTGGTGTGTTACGGAAAAGAAGACAAATTGAAGCAACTGAAGAGACATCTTCCTCTCCTTCTAACTGGCTACACCGCAGATCAGATTTCAACTTTTGTTGATACATATTATGAAATGCGGTCATTCAACATTCATGCTGATCCCGAAAATGCACAGAATTCGCAGCAAGGATTTAGAAATTGTCCAAGATGTTCTGAAACTCCTCCTTCTTGTTTATTTCATGGCTTGCAGTGATGAGAATATTCACAAGGAACTTGAAAAAGAAAAAGACATTGATCCAGTGAAAGGTCTGACAAAAATGGACTTAACAAAATTCTTTGAAGAAATGAAAAACAACTCGGGAGCTAACTTCGAGAGCTACAGCTTCAAGACTGCTTAACTAAGTAACCTTTCTGCTGATAACGCGTTCGAGATACAGCAGGGCTATTGTGCCGACGGCACCAAACTCGCATCACTCTGCCACTCATACTTCCTGCCGTACTCGAAAGATGGATCGAACAAACGGATGACCTCAGCGTACCGTTTGCCCAGATGCCCGTGTTCTCTGTGGTGATTCCTGATGCGTTCGAGTAGGCTACCCACTTGCCGACCATCTAAGTTATTTAACACGTAAAAATTAACCCAAGAACGGTTTAAAAATATGTAGGTTTTACCAATGGTTGCGTTCAGCATACTTGCAAATACAACCACTACTTCAACAACATAGATCTTTGAGTTATTTCTAAACTAGCTTCAGTGCGTTCTGTCAATGCTCCTTGCTTGTAGTCTAGTAGTGGAGATAGTACGGTTCTCCCCTTTCATTATCATTATGCGTACTATTGTTTCTATTTTTACAGGTCTTCTCATTGGTCTTACA
>CAZLFU010000114.1:0-3648 GCA_964558895.1 uncultured Candidatus Peribacteria bacterium | reverse complement strand
CAGAGGACTCTAATTTATCGAGCATACTGAGAAGGAGTGGAATCCTCTCTGCCTCAGGAAGTTTCTCGAGAGCAGCGGAACTTAAATCTCCGCGTTCCTTCGGATTTTTTGATTGCACTTCGATCTTCGATGGCTTTGGCATAGGGCGTGGGGAAGGCACGAGGACATAGTACTCGTCTAGTACTATCAATCAATCGCACTGCGCCCCGGAAGGATGCCGCTAATGAGAGGTATATTCACACACCAGCAGCGGCCATCCATGGCCGCGGCACAGAAGTTACGCTGACACCGTTTCATTTCTCTTTCCTTCATCTAAAGTATCAGTAGATGGAGCTGGTTTTGTAGATGTAAAGCGTTGATTTTTCTGAGCCTTTTTCTCATTGATTTCTTGCAGTTTTTTATCGAGTTTTGCTCCTCTACCCCACTCACTAGAAATCGTTTTTACAATATCCTTTGTATATCCTCCTCCACGCCAAGCCATTTTCCCAATATTGAATAACCCACCAATAACAGCTCCAAGTGGACCACCTCTTCCTACCGCGCCAGAACCCATATCAATAGTAGTTGTGCGTAAGTTATTTACTCCTTCTTTTAGATAGCCACCAACAGTAGTAAAACTACCTTCTTGCACATCAAACTTCGGAATAAACTTTTCACTAGCAATATTCACAACCATACCAGGACCTAATGTCTTTAATCCACCCATCGCAAGTCCTCCTACTTTTGTAGCAAGACCAGTTTTTGTTGCTGTTTCAACTGCCGTAGCAGCAACACCGTTAACAGCAGTACTAGCCGTAACAGTCGCTGTTGCAGCTGGAACAGTATTTAGCGGCGTTATGCCTGCCCAATTCTTCGGCAATACTTTTTCTGCAAGATAGCGGGAACTTTTACCTACAGTTGCTCCTATCGACTTCACGCCATTAGCTACACCATTTTTTGCCGACTGAAGTCCTGAAGAAATATTGGCTCCTAATGCTGCAATACCCTTAGTTAATTTATCAGCTCCTGTTTTAAGTAAATCTGTTGCAGATCGTTCCTTTGTTAATACTTTTAATGTCTTGTCTCTAGCAGCTTGAAGATTTCTTCCTGCTACTTCCAATCTAGATTTAATGTCTCCTGCCTTCTGCGTCTTCTTCCATTCCTCTTTCCACTTATCAGTCGAAAGGAGAGCATTGCCCAAATAATTTACTACAGAAGCTTTCATGCCTTGTTCCAGTAGTTCCGGTGTCAATGTGCCTGTAGCTTGAGTAGCAAGAAATTCCCCAAGACGTTTCGCTGCTTCTGGATTCAACGCATTCCTTTCTAGGTATGTCATAACAACTTTAAAATTTGCAGGAGTTAATTCTGCAAGAGCAGAGAAAACTGCTTTATTTTCGAAAAGTTTGCTATTACCAAGTGATGCAACTGCGTTTTTCAAAGGAATCCCACTCTGCGTACAATTTTTTCCAAATTTCTGCATCGCATCTGCATCATCAGATAGGCTACCCAAATTCAAATTACCAACGTTCGATGCTGCAGTAGTAATCGCAGCTGCTGGAGCATTAGGAGTAGATAGTGCTTTTGCTGGAATAGGCGCGGATGATGGCTGAGCAGGATTTGAAGTAACTCCAGCCTTTGTAGGATCTTTAAGAATATCTCGAAGTCGTGCGTCATCCACTCCGCTAGCTCCTGCTTTCAGCATTACATCTAATTCAGAAGCATGAGCGGAAAGAGATGAGGGAATTTTGCCATTTATTAAATGAAACTGACTGACAGCTGTTTTAAGTGTACTAAAGATTTTACCTTCATTGTGCTGAGCAAGATCACGAAGTTCACGAGTTAATCCTGTATTATTAGCATAGTTACTCCAAAGAGTGCGTTGCTTCATAAGATGCTCAATATCTTTTTCGTTCCATCTGTTAAACATTTTGTTTTTAAAGAACTCCAAGAAACGATCATGCTTAAGCTTCCAAGCATCAATTTCTACTTTCGTACGAAGAATTGCTGGATGTTCCGCGCCTTCAACAAGTAGGACTAAACCATGAACACCTCCTTTCAATATATTGATAGGTACAGCAAGAGGCCAGCCGAGAGATTTGGCAGCAGCCCAACCCAAAGCATTAGGTAAATTACACACATGACCGTTCTTTAGAAAATCAATCACGCCAAATGACATTATGTACATAGCGGCACCCTCAGTATAAATCTCTGCAAGTTCTCCAGAATTTGTGCGATTTTTATCCTCCATCCATCTTTTAAATTTGTCCTTAAATTCACCCACGTCCATCGTTACCTTTGCAAAACTTAGAAGTCCTCCAACAAATGTAAGTTCACCACCTTGATTTAAGTGCTCCTCTGCCATAAGAAGCACTGCCTTCTCATATTTCTCTTGAGTTTCAAAATCTTCCCTACGTGGAGGTGTACCATTATGTTCCTGAATATATTTCGTAAGAGCTTTTCCGTATTCCACTGGACTCTTAAAATCACCTTCTTTTGGTAACGGATCACGACGCTTCACTTTATCGAAGGCACGTCCAACACCATCTAAACCTTTTCCTGCAACATGTAAGCCAGTTTTTCCGGCATCCTTAGCTTTACCAAGTAATCCAAAAAATTCATCTTTAGCTTTCACAACATCATTTTTCGCATTATTTACTGCCTTAATTGCATTCCCTCCCTCTTTTACCATGTGGTATCCAAAAAATGCCGCTGTACCAATCCCCGCTCCCCAGAGAAGCTTCTTGAACCATCCTCCTTCCTTCGCTTCCGCCGCCTTCTTTCCTTCTTCCCTAGAAGAAGTAAATCTCTTCCAGAGCCAACGTAAACCTAATGCACCCACAACTACACCTGCACCAGTTAAAAGATAGTTTCTAATTTTATGACTTTCCTCCGGCTTTTCTGTCCCTGCTGGCGCCTTTGTATCTTGAGTAGGCTTTTCTGCAGGAGTAGCTGACTGCTTTAGTTGAGCCCCTGCTTTCTTCGCTACATCGAGAGCTACAGCATCGGACTTCACACGAAGTTCTTGAGAAAATTTTCCAAGCTCAGTACGAAGCTCGACCTTGGTTCCCACTCTTTTACTCAGTTCATCGAGATTCGCCATAATAAATGGCGCCTCTTTTTCCCGCACATCGATCTCGGCACGCAGCTGATCCAGAACCTGCGAACCATGTTCATCTTCAAATGTTTTCTGTAACACATCAAGCTGAGCTTCTGTTGGGTTTTCTTTACGAAGAGTTTCGAGAGTTGGCCGTACATCGATCTGACTCTTTGGAACTTCTATCTTTAGTATTGGCTGTACCATATGTTTTTTTGATGTAAATAATCTTTTCATTATACCACAAAATCCGAGTGAACGGTTATCCAAGTAGATCAGTTCATCAAGGAACGAGAGACTTCAATAGTGAATATTGGCTTCAATCAATCGTCTCTACGAATATTGACATTCCTAATTATTATTTTGAGCAAGCCCACTCTCCAGCTTCACAAAGATTGGCTTTTTCGGCTTTACCATGGACTGAATGCGTTGATCTGACTGAAGTGTTGCGAGTGCCTGAGCTTTTGCGATTTCCATATTGAGTACTTCTTGTTCTAAGAGAGACTGACGTCGAACATCCTCGAGCTTACGAAGCTGATACCCTTTCGTCGCATTTGCGTTGTTATGAAAAAGAA
>CAZLFU010000113.1:0-3703 GCA_964558895.1 uncultured Candidatus Peribacteria bacterium | reverse complement strand
GGGGGGTGTGGGGGTGGTGGGGGTGGGGGGGGGGGTGGGAGGTGGGGTGGGGTGGGGGGGGTGGGGGGTGTGTTGAAAAATGGGGTGTCATTCTTAGGGGGGCACAGAAAACACTCACCCCCATGACCCGCTTTGGTACCATAGGGGCGGGTAGTGGCAACGTTGGTACCTTGCATGTATATGCCCTATTGGTTTGATGGTTGTATGCTATATGCATGAGAGTAGATGATAGCGTCCTTGGCACAGTGGTATTCCTTGGGTTTAAGAAGGGAGATGATACCGAATTTATAGGCACGGGTTTTATTGTGGGATATCCAAGTAAGTTGCTTGAAAGCTGGAATTACACATACTTGGTCACGGCACGACATGTTCCTGCTGGATTGGGAAATGACCGATTTGTCGTTCGGGCAAATACAAAAGATGGTAAGTACATGGATTTTATAGGAGAGCATGCTGCTTGGAATTTCCATCCAAGTGATACTTCCGTTGACGTAGCGATTGCAAAAATAAACCTTGGCGAAGATCCCGATTATCGAATGGTAGGAACCGAAATGTTTCTCACAGATCAAATGATAAAAGAGCAAAACATAGGTGCCGGAGATGATGTATTTTTCCCCGGTCTATTCACTCTGCTGAAAACTGAGAAAAATTTGCCAATATTACGGATGGGCAATCTTGCCTTAATGAATCCCGGGAGATTGGTACCAACCAAATCCTTCGGAAATATTGAAGCTTTTTTGGTAGAGGCCAGATCCATTGGAGGCTTGAGTGGATCGCCAGTCTTTGTGCGAAATTCAAATCTATTTCAGAGGAAAATTAGCCTGCTCGGTCTTATGCATGGGCATTGGGATGTGCCTGAGCAACAAGTGCAGACGGTAGAAGATGCTGCCAGCATGATCACCTCTAACAAAGTAAATATGGGAATCGCGATTGTCGTTCCGGCCTCAAAAATTATGGAGACGTTAGAGCAGGATACTTTTGTCTTACAAAGAGAGCTGTTAGATCAACATGAACTAAAATCTGGAAGAAAAGCCAAAGACTTACCTTCAGATCTACCACCCTCTGCGGCTGCTTCCTAAGAAGCTCACACTCTCTATCCCCACCCTGTGATCTCCTTAGCGGAAGTGGCTTGTTTACAGCTTAGAGAAGCCCTCGTCTAAGAAGCTCAACAAAGAGGATCATAGATGCTTACACTTCTTTGGTCGCTCTTCCATACTTAATCTTCAACACCACCTGAAATGCACCAATACAAAAAGCTACTGCATTACAGACAATGAGTGGATATGCCTGCAGCAAGATTCCATAGATACCCCATAGTGCGCACTGAACTAAATATGCTGCAAGCATGCCATTTGAAATATCATCCACTCGCTTTGTCGCAATTGTTTTGAGCACTTGCGGAACCATGAGAAAAGTCCCGATGGCAGCCGCCAGATAGCCTATAAGATTGGTAATTGTCATAGCAAATAAGGAGAATTTGATACTACGAGAGCAAATTTAACTCTTTGAGTAATTTTCGGGCGGCTTGCTGATCAAGAACAATGGTTGTTTCAGGGAACAGCAATACCTGACTTGATGGACAAGCTAGATCAACGGGGTTCAGCAACGTATCCCTCATATTTTGTTCTTTGGTATTCCCTTTTGCGACAAGAATATGTCTGCGAGCCCGCGCGATATCTTTTGGACCCATTGTGATGGCATGGGTGAAGTATTTATCTGGTTCTGGGGTTCCCTGCCTATTTGTCTCGTAAGTAACATCATCCAACTGCACGAACATTTCCCCCTGCGATGGCGGAGTTCCCTTTGGAATAAAGCCGATATGCGGAGATGATTCTAGGCCTTCTTTGGCATCAGGACCGATGCCTAGTAGGGCGAGAGCCCACTTTTTATCCGCAAGGAGACTTTCAATGCGCACAGCCTCTTGATCAGGTGTTTCCGTTGTTCCATCAGGAATAATCCATCTTTCTTGACCAAGACGCATGGGATGGAAAAGACGTGATCGCATGTACTCCGCATAGGTGGCAACATAGTTCGGAGATTGAGGATCGATCTTCCATACCTCATCTAAATTTGCGATATCTCTATCTTGCAGCCTAGGCTTAAAATCCGCTGAGCTCTCTACCATTTTGTCGTAAATTGCCGTGTATGTTCCACCCGTCGGCACAATGATGCCTTCCGTGGAATCGCTCAACACTTTCAGGACTTCGTTTGTAACAAATTGATGCAAATCTTCAATCCGAGTGAAGACTAATACTTGCTGGGGTGAATAAACTGCATATTCAATTCCTTGATCCAAAAACGGGCTATTCATTTCATTTTTTTCTCTATAGTCGCGAATAGCCGTTGCGATATTGACTTGATCGATAGCTTTCATAGGAAAAAGAGAGAAGTATGGTTTCAGCGGTCATTATGGATTATTTTCAGGAAATTGAGAACACGGTGTAAGTCTCTAAAGACAGCCGAAGCAGCATGGAAGTCCGCCCACGATTGTCCGATGGCCGGAACAGCAATTGAAAAAACGCCAGCCGCATTCGCGGCAGCGATTCCATTCGGGGCATCTTCCGCCATCATGGCTTCATGCGCGGCTACCTGAGTGCGCTTCAGGGTTTCGAGAACTAGATCAGGATGTGGCTTGCCTCTGGCTACATCGTCCACTGTGACGATTTCCTGAAAAAAGCTCTCAAGTTCAAACTTACGCAAACCCTTGAGGATGTAATCCCTCTTCCCCGATGAGGCTATTGCCAACGTCCAATCATTTTTTTTCAAATACGCTAGCAATTCCGGTGCCCCGGGCATGAGCTCCAGCGTGTCTAGCAAGTCATTAATCAAAGCGGCCCTCCTATCAACCATATCCTGTACGTCAGCCTGTAATCCAAAATCTTTTATGTATGCCTCCATTACATCTCTCACTGGAACTCCTAAATATTTTCCGAACCCCTCTTCTGTTAGGCTATATCCAAATTCAGACAGCATTTGTGTCTCGGCTTTGAGTGCCAATTTCTCACTATCGACGAGGAGCCCGTCGTAATCGAAAATGAAAGTTTTCTGCATATAATAAAGGAGGAATAGAACTACAAATCTTGATTAATCTTTTTTCCTGCATATGTCTCAATAAAGAAAATCTCTTCCTCGTCCTGATCTTTTTTGAACTCATATCCGAGCCCTAAAATGTTCTGCTTCGCCAAAGAAGTCAGTTTTGTATTACGAACTTTCTGCGCTCGTGGCTCTCCTACGCGCCAGCCAGCCAGTCCGCCCTCTTTCATAACATCCAATGTATGCCTTGTAGCATTTTGAAAGTCCGCTGTTGCCGTTGCGATCATGCCGCTTGCAAACAATCGCGTTGCTGATTCCCGAATCATCGCATCAAGAAGATCGCGCCCAGTGGGTCCAGCCGTACTGGCGACCCAGTGATGCGCCCGAACATCGTCCGTAGCCCCTGCCAGCTGCTCTGATGTCACAGGGACAGGAGGCAAAGCGGATAGCACGAGATCAAATCGCTCATCATCACGTAAAGGTTCAAAAATCGTTCCAACACGAAAATCAATCAGATCGGCGCACGCATGCCGTACCGCATTACGATGTGCCATTTCCACAGCTTTGGGATTGATGTCATAGGCGACGATTTTGGAGATTCGATCACGCTATTGGTCGGCCATGATGATCGTGGAGCATCCGTGCCCCGTTGGGATATCCTAGACGGTTG
>CAZLFU010000112.1:0-3721 GCA_964558895.1 uncultured Candidatus Peribacteria bacterium | reverse complement strand
CAAGATGCGTGACGGAATTTTTTCGAGGCGACATCTTTTATATCAAGATTATAATCACAGCTTTCATTTCAGGCTTCTCTGAGCTTCCTGCAATCGCTTCAATGTTATTTCTTTTCCGAGAGCTGCTGCAATCTCGTATGCACCGGGACTAAACGGAAGTCCTGTGAGCGCAGCACGCAGTGGCCACAGTACTTGGCCAAGCTTGAGATTATTCTTTTCGGCCAAGCTAAAGAGAATATCTTTAAGAGTTTCACTCTTCCATTGCTCATCACCAATCGGTTCCAAGGCTTCTATAATCAGATTGAATACAGTGGGAAGCATTTCCTCTGTTACCTTTTGCTTTTTGTTGGCTAGAAGCTCCACAGACACTTTTGGTTCCTCATAGAAGAAGCTGAGCATTTCTGGAGCCTCGTGAAAGAACGTGATTCTCTCTTGAATGAGAGAAGCTCTCTCGTGGAATTGGTTGTCATCTTTGACAGATGGGAAGCGGTTTTCCACTATTGGCTTGATGCGTTCTGAAAATTCTTCTGGAGAGAACTTTCGCATCCATTGCCCCTGGAACCAGTTGAGTCTTTCTTTATCAAACACGGCGCCAGCTTTTTGAATACGCTCGAGGCTAAACTGCTTCACGAGTTCTGGTAAAGAGAATAACTCTTCTGTCGTTCCTGGGTTCCACCCGAGAAGCGCAAGGAAGTTGAGAAGTGCTTCTGGCAGATATCCTTGCGTGATGTAATCTTCGGCCGAAGTATCATTTTGTCTTTTGCTCAACTTCGATCGGTCTGCATTCAAAAGGAGTGGCACGTGTGCATACACAGGTGGTTGCCACCCAAATGCCTGAAAGAGGAGCAAATGCTTTGGCGTGGAGCTAAGCCACTCTTCTCCGCGAATGACGATATCAATTTCCATGAGGTGATCATCAACTACATTTGCAAGATGATAGGTAGGGAACCCATCACTCTTGAGGAGAATTTGATCATCTAGTTCCGTGGAATTAAATTCCACTTTGCCACGAATTGCATCGTCAAAGCTTACTTTGCCAGTAGGGATCTTGAGGCGAATGACGTATGGAGTACCAGCATCCATCAGCTTCTTGGCTTCCTCTGTAGAGAGCGTGAGAGAATTTTTCATTCTCATGCGCACAGAAGAATCGTACTTTGGTGCAGGGTTACCTGCTTTACTTTCCTCCTCTCTCATTCGATCTAATTCTTCTTTGGTATCAAATGCATAATAGGCCAAGCCTTTCTCCAATAATTCTTTGGCGTAGGCTTGGTAGAGGTCTGTTCGTTTCGATTGTGTGTACGGTCCTTTTTCTCCAATCTCAGTGATTTGATTATTGCGAAGTACCACGCCTTCATCTGGGTTTACCCCCGCCCAATGAAGCGTCTTGAGAATATTTTCTACAGCACCTGCTACTTCTCTTTCTTGATCTGTATCTTCTATACGTAAGATAAAAGTACCCTCACTTTGTTTTGCAACAAGGTAGGAATACAGAGCAGTGCGCAGGCCGCCAATGTGTAGCATGCCAGTAGGCGATGGTGCAAAACGTGTTCGCATGGCTACTAGCATAACGCTACCCGTGCTCTGGGCATACTAGAAAGAAGACTTTGATTCTTTCCTATTCCTTAATCTCAACCGTGTAAGTAATTGGCTCATTTGGCAGATCCTGTGCATTGCGAGGGGCTGTTGCGATAGCATCTACGATGTCCAATCCCTTAGTCACTTGTCCAAAGACAGTGTGCTTTCCATCGAGCCAAGGAGTGCCATCTTCCCTCTGAATAATGAAGAACTGACTTCCATTGGTATTGGGTCCGCGGTTTGCCATAGCGAGTGCACCGCGGTCCATCGGAAGAGATTTGAGCTTATCGTTGTATGCATATCCTTGTGCTTCATAGAAGTCTTTTACAGAAGCATCTTTGAGCTCCTCGGGGAGTGGCTGATTTTGAATGTATTCGGAAAGTGGCTTCTCGTCTAACCCGTAACTATCTGCATTGATTTCATCTTCGAACGATTCGCCGAACACACTCTCTCCACCTGTTCCATTTCCATTTGGGTCACCACCTTGAATCATAAAATCTGGAATAACGCGGTGGAACGTAAGGCCATCGTAGTATCCAGACTGAGCAAGAAGTACGAAGTTGGTTACGGTCTTTGGAGCTGCATCTGCATCGAGCTCTACTTCTATATCTCCTTTAGATGTGTGCAAGATAGCAGTGTGCTTGCCTGTCAAAAATTCACCATCAAATCCCATAAGTTCATTCGTGTCTTCTTTCATGCTATCGGTGGGGGAATCGGATTTTTGTCCTTCTGGCGGCTGGCCTGTACATCCAACAAGGATGGCTAGCGCGAAGAGAGGAATGAGGAACTTGTACATAAGCCGAGAAAGGTTAGAGATCTTCCTTCGAAAGTGCAAGATGCTGCAAAATGATTTGAGCTATCTGTCTATCTGCGTCAGATTTGAATAATTTTCGGATTGATTCACTCATGTTTTGTAATTGGTGCGTATCTCCGAGAAGTGTCTTGAGAAATGGGACAAGTTGCGCGTCGAGTTGTACTTGCTGCATCACAACACAGCCTTTGGACATAGCTGCTTGTACAGCATTTTTTTGTTGATGATCGTGTCCCACTCCACGCAGTGGCACCAAAATTGTAGGCACTCCGTTGGCTGCCAGTTCTGCGAGGCTTCCTGCTCCTGCTCTACTAAGAGCGAGAGTCGCACAAGCATACAAATGAGGAAGTTCCTGGAAGGCAAAAGGGACAGACCAATATCCCTCTGTCTTCTGATGGATCACACTTTTGCCAGTTCCCGTTACGTGCACAATGTCACAGAAGGAGAGCAGAGTATGGAGCTTTCTCGAAATCATTTCATTGATTGCCTGCGCACCCTGCGTGCCTCCCATCACAAGGAGAATAGGACGATTGCCAGAGAAGCCTGTGATGCGTAGACCCTCCTCTTTTTTTCCTTTTGCGATTTCTTCGCGGACAGGGTTACCAGTAAAGGTATGATGTGGCGATTCGTTTTTGGGTGGAAACCCAAGACAGATATGCGATGCCCATCGAGACACTATCTGATTGGCATATCCTCCCTTTGCATCCGATTCGTGTAGAACGATTGGAATCCTTCTCATCTTGGCCGCAAGGCTGAGAGGAACACTCACATATCCCCCTTTACAGAAAACAACCTGTGGTTGGATGCGATCCACTATTTTTTTGGCATGTTTGTAGGCACGAATAAATTTGAAAGGAAAAGAGAGAGAAAGCCGAGGCGCATCTGTCACCGTGTAGTTGTATCCCTCTTTTTCTAAGAACGATGCATCTTCTCCACGAGGGCTACAGACAAAATGTGCTTGCAAGTCTGTATCCAGTTTTTGCAGTGTTTTCCACACTGCAATGCTCGGAGCAATGTGCCCGATAGTGCCGCCACCAACAAAGAGTACAGTCTTTGGCATAGGTACACAGTATGGTGATTTCTATTCATGGATGCCAAGCTTTTAAGAAGGTTTCCTCTGCTTAGGCCATACCGAGTCCTTCCATTGTCATCTTGCGTGCCCTTCGTAGCTTTGCGAAGAAGGGAGCACTGTCGAGAGATGAATGAAGGATCGGAGGATGAACTTCCTTTCCACTTTCTTTTGACGCAAAAGAAAGTGGAGAAAGAAAACAGTCGCTTGAGAAAAAATTCCTACGCATGCAATGACTCACAGGGCTGAAAAGTGCAAACTCCTCG
>CAZLFU010000111.1:0-3817 GCA_964558895.1 uncultured Candidatus Peribacteria bacterium | reverse complement strand
TTAGGGCATGGGAAAGAGAATTACCAATAAGCTGTCCGACAATCTCAGATAGATTGGAAGGAGTTGAAGGAATTGCTGGAAAAGATGTAATTGGACGTATACAAATTTTTTTCTCAGAAAATGATGTCCGAGAGAAATGTGTAGCTTTACTTGCTAGACCATAATGAATGAATGCTCGCCAACTATAGACGATGAAACTCCTGAAACAGAAGAAGAGGAAATGCTTTTATATGGCAGTGTTTCTGCATGGGCAGAGAAGCTTGGTATAAGTAATAAAACAGTACGTATCAAGCTCAGTAATGAACCGTACGCATACGGAGTAAACCATCGAGGACAAGTGGTAAGGTGTTATGAAGAAAGAATTGTTCGAGAAAAATGTGTGGAATTATTTCGGGCAGATATGCCAGTTGCAGATGAAGATGGATTTTTTAAGAAGGATGGAGAGAGGTGGGGTTCTGTTGCAGCCTGGGATAGAGTTTTACCAATAGATCAATCATCAATAATAAATAGATTAGAAGATACTGATGGTATTTGTGGAAAAAATAGAAGTGGACGAATGACTATGTTTTTCTCAGAAAGAATAGTAAAAATAAGATGCTCAGATCTATTGCAAACAGAACTTTCAGTAGCAGATAAAGATGGATTCTTTGAAAAGAATGGAGAGAAATGGGGAACGATATATTCTTGGTCAAAAGAGCTATTATTAAGTGTGTCTGGACTTCAAAAAAGACTTAAAGAGGCTCATGGGATAACTGGAAAATCAGCAAGTAAACAACTTGCAACTTTTTATTCTGAAAGTACGATAAATGAGGAATGCACAGATTTACTAGAGTTCCTACCTACTGCAGATGTTAATGGATTTTTCGAACAGGATGGAGAAAAATGGGGAACAAGCTTTACATGGGCAAAAGAATTGCAAATCAACAAAAGTACAATTGCAAATAGATTAGAAAAGGCCACTAAAATAAAAGGAAGATTGTCTGGAGGTCAAACTACAAAATTCTATTCAGAAGCTGTTGTCCAAGAACAATGTAGAGATTTACTAGAGGATAAATTGCCGATTGCAGATGCGGATGGATTTTTTTATAAAGATGATGAGAGGTGGGGAACAATAGAATCGTGGAAAAAAATGTTACCAATAAGTGATACTACAATTAAAAGAAGATTGCAAAATGTAATTGGTATAGAAGCAAGAACTCAACAAGGTAGAATACGTGTTTTCTTTTCAGAGCAAGTAATACTTGAAAATTGCGGAGATCTATTAGAGGAAAATCTGCTAGTTGCAGATGTTAATGGATTTTTTGAACAGGATGGAGAAAAATGGGGAACAGCTCATGCATGGTCAAAGATGCTATCAATCAATTCAAAAACTATAAAAAAGAAACTGAGAAGTGTCCAAGTATTAAATGCAAAAACTGCAATAGGAAGACTTGCAGAATTTTATCCGGAAAATATTGTACGAGAGAAATGTGCAGCCTTACTTGCTGCAAAACAACTTGGCATACCCGCAACTACATTATATCAAAAGCTACATAGAACCCAATATACACAGGAATAAATGAAGTCGGACAACTTACCTTACTCAATTCTGGAGGTGCCGGCGAGAATCGAACCCGCGAATGGGGGTTTTGCAGACCCCTGCCTTACCACTTGGCTACGGCACCAATGAGCAAATTGTAATGAAGCTGTGAAATATCAATTACTTGTCTGTCCACCATAGAAGGTGGAGCTACGGCCTGTCCCGCCGTAGTTCGCTCCGCCACGCGGACGAACGAAGGGGGACACCAATGAGGGCAGCATAATCATAGATTAAATAAAATCAATCAAGAGCAGCGAGTAAAATTCAAATTTCAAAGAGAAAAGACGAGCGAATTGTCATTTGAAATTTGTCATTTGAAATTGAATAAAAATTAAAAATTAATCATTAAAAATTCCCCCCCCAACCTATCTCGTCATCATTCCTTCTTTTTCTCTTCTTCCTCCTCAATATCAAAAGAAATGGAATGCAGAATGGTGAGGATCTCTCCTTCCAATACATCATCGGATGTCACAGGTGTGGTACCAGTAATAGTGTATCCGTAGCCATCTACCACGGTGCTTTCCTGGTAAAAGCGGCGTACAGGCTCATCTGGCACTGGTTGTGCAGTAAAGATATGAAGCTTTACATCTTCATCGTCGATGCTGGTTTCCTGTACATCCACCTGTTGATACGCACTGAAGATCCCCACAGAACGAATGCTTGCATCGCTGTAGGCCTCTGCATCTAGGTCATCTGCCAAAGGTTCACGTGTCACAATAATAGAAGGAAACTGTCCTGCAGAAGGTAACTCGGATTGAAAGGCAACAACGGCATCCTCTGGAATACCACGCTTTTCTAGTACATCTCGCTCTACCACTACCCAGTTCTTCGGCAGACATGCTTTGAGGTACTCACCTTCGTAATCCTGACTACACGCTTCTTCATCACTGCCGCTACAGGCAACAAGAAAGGTGCACAGAACCATGCTGACGAGAGAGAAGCGCTTCATATGGCTACTATGATGCAGTATTACGCGAAAGGAGAAAAGGAGAGTCTGGAAATAGGCTCCACTCTGATGTGGACAAAGAATTCGTTCATGTCTATATATACTCCAAGGGATTGAGAAAAATGGCGAAATTTGGTATCATGATCTGATATTCGTGTACCAAAGCACACAAACATGCAAAAACGCCTCGCTCCTATTCTACTCACATTGAGTGCAGTACTGCTGCCTCTCACTGCTGCTGCAGCAAGCATCGTCACCAACGATACCATTGCCGGCATCGGTACACAGATCGGAATTCAGAATCTCGTACCAAATACAAAAGTAGACGTGGTGGTATTTCCTCCAACAGGACCAGAGATTGTAGAACCTGTGCAAGCAGATGCATCTGGCACAGCAACACTGCGCATCAATGGATCGGATACGCAGGAAGCAGGTACGTACGAAGTACAACTGGAACAGAATGGAACTACTCTCGATGGCTTTGGTATATTCGAAGTGCTTCCAGATTCCTTCCACGCACAGTCCAGTAGTATCGAGGTATCCAAGACAACTCTTGTCCCCGATGCAACAGATAGCGTTGCTGTGGTAGTGATTCTCCGAGATCAGTTTGGCAATGCACTCTCTGGCAGGCCTATACAACTTGTTTCTAGTAGAGCAGGAGATTCTATCCGTGTTCTTACAAAAGAAACAGATAAATATGGTGAGCAGCAATTCTCACTCTCGACTACAGAATCTGGAATAATTTCTCTGCGTGCAATGGATCTGCTTAGTGGCAAACTTTTGGATTCTGTCGTACAGATACAAGCAGGAATCCCACAAGGTACCGGCGGTTATTACGATCCGTACACACAGCCAGCTCCTGCTCCTCAATACTACAACTCTTACCAGCAACCTGCGTATTACGACACAAGGTACATGGCACCAGCTCCTGCTCCTACTACCTTCTATCCTTCTGCACAGTACGGAGAGAACCGCTTTGTAGGACAATTGCTCGGACAGAACTTGTACGGACAAGCAGGATCTTTTGACATCATCGATCATTTCGAGATTCAAGCTCCAGCACAAATGCGCACCAATGAAGACTCCTCTATTTCTATTCGTGCGGTAGACCGCGATGGAAGAAAAGTAGAAGACTACACAGGGACAGCACTCCTCTCCTCCACCGATGAATATGCATTTCTTCCACTCAATGGGCAGGTGAAATTTCTTCCTCAAAACTTGGGAGAGAAAATACTCACACTTGGTTTGCGATTCCGTACACCCGGTGAACACATTCTCTTCATCGAAGATAG
>CAZLFU010000110.1:0-3824 GCA_964558895.1 uncultured Candidatus Peribacteria bacterium | reverse complement strand
TACCGATCAAATTGCAGAAAATATCCACATAAAATTAGTATGCCAGAACAGATGGCAACAAGCGGTAGTACTATGTATCCATGTGTGAGAGCAAACGCAATAAGCACTCCAGAAAGTGCTCCAGTTGGGCCGATAATGTTGTAATGTCCTCCACCAAAGAGAGCTCCCAAGATACCCGCCCAGAACGCCGTAATAATTCCTTGAGTTGGAGTTGCTCCCGAAGCTATAGCCAAAGCTAATGACAACGGAATATTAACGAGGGCAACAGTAAGCGCGGACCTCCAATTTTCTGCGCAATGGCGAAGGATAGATCTCTGCATTGTACGTAGTGGTGAACGCTGTGAGACGCCACATCATAGTACAAGTCAAGAGAAGCGCAACTACTCTTTCGGTTGTCTTTTTTGAGAAGAGTCACCAACAATTCCATATTTTCTCGCACGCTATCAGGCGTATACTCTCACTATGTCTTATATACCGCACTCAGAAACTTCCCGCATGGAAATTTTCAGTGATGCAATTATCGCTATTAGTATGACTATTATGGTGCTGGAACTACACGTTCCCGAAGACATAACCATGCAAAGCCTACGTCCACTTGCCCCTATCTTTTTCAGCTATGTACTGAGTTTTTTCAACCTCGCACTCTACTGGAATAATCATCACCATTTATTACATGCAGCAGAAGGAATGACAGGTGCAATGCTCTGGGCAAATTTACACTTCCTCTTCTGGCTGTCCCTGGTGCCATTTTCCACTGCATGGGTTGGAAACAGTCATGGTGCACCTGCACCTGCAGCTTTGTATAGCGCAATACTCTTCATGTCTGCTTGTGCGTATTCTCTGCTTGTACAAACAATCCGTAAAAAAGAAGGAGAACATTCAAAGTTTGCGCAGGCCATTGGAAACGACTATAAAGGAAAGATTTCTATTGCCTGCTATGCACTCGCTATTATAAGCACCGCTATCCATCCATTTCTCTCGTATGGACTCATCATTTTGGTAGCCTTGATGTGGTGTATTCCAGATACGCGACTTGCACCCCTGTTCGATCACGACGAGTAACAGAGAGGCAGAAATACCAGATACCCTAGACAATAACCCCTCTACAGAGGGTTCCTCTCGTGAATGGTAAATATAACTATTTTATGTTATAATACAATAAGGAAAACACTTACACACAAACATGACACACATCCTTATTTTTCTCCTTTCATCTGCAGTTATCTGGTTTCTCTCTGGAATGTTGGTAGATGCAACAGAGAGAGTTGCCAGCCGCTTCAATAAACCTGGGTTTGCCGTAGCATTTTTTGTACTGGGATTTCTTACGTCCATCAGTTAAATATCTGTGGCATTCAACTCCACTATTAATTCGGTTCCTCAAGTATCTGCAGGCAATCTTCTTGGTGCTTCACTGGTCATCTTCCTGCTTCTCATTCCAATGCTCGCTGTAATTGCGAATGGGATTTCTGCGGTAAAAGCAATGACACAGAGTAATTTTCTTTTGCTACTCGGAGTAATTTTTCTTCCTACTCTGCTCGCTCTCGACGGAAAGATTACCGCAACAGAGGGGCTCGTAATGTTACTGCTCTATGGGGTACTTATTTTCCGCCTACACAAAAAACATCCTGTGGAAGATACCGCAAAAGAAGCTATTGAAAAAACACGACAAGAATTACTGGAGAAAAGAAACTCAACCGCTCTCGATAGCATGAAAATTATCATGGGTGCCATACTCATTTTTATTGCAGGCCACTTGCTCGTAGAAGAATCTGTGTATTTTGCCACTGCACTCAACGTTCCTGTTTCTTTTATTGGACTCCTGCTTCTCTCTATCGGAACCAACATACCAGAAATTGTAATTGCTATTCGCTGTGTATTGAGCCAACACAAAGATATTGCCTTTGGTGACTATATGGGCTCTGCAGCCGCAAATACAGTCATTATGGGTGTGCTTGCCATGACCAATGGTACGTTTCTCATCGAACAGAGTGAGGTGAGCATTCTCGCTCCGATCTTTTTTGTAGGGTTGCTCCTCTTCTTTTTCTTCTCAAAAACAAAAACGAATCTCTCTCGTTTGGAAGGTGGAATACTCTTGATGCTCTATACGCTTTTCATTGCTTTCCAGCTTGTAAACCTCTCTCGTCTCTCCAAGTCCGAAGATACAAATCTCCTCATTATGCAGCCATCTAACGTGGAGGAATTCCACGCCGTAGCACCAATTTTGCCAACTCTAGAACAGGAAGAATAGTAGACGCACATACCACAATCAATATCCATTCACGTAGAGTGAGGTGAACAGTTTCAAAGGGATGTTGCAAAAAAGGAACGTACACAATCAGCAACAGTAGAATGAATTCCCAGAGCACAGCAAGATTGAGCCACTTGTTGCTAAACGGCTTTTTGAGAACGGAATATATATCCGATCGAAACGCAAATGCCTTCAAAAACTCTGTGAGTACCAACGAGACAAATACAAATGTCATAGCTTTGGATAGAGGACTTCCAGAACGTAACGCCAAGGCAAACAATCCAAAATTAATCACCACAGACCAGAGTCCTCCGGTCAGCATGAGCAACACTGTAGATTTGGTAAAAATACCTTTTCGAGGGTCGCGAGGAGGTCTGCTCATTGTATCTTTTTCTGGGGGATCGACAGCAAGTGCTAGTGCAGGCAGCCCATCGGTTGCCAAGTTTACGTAGAGAATTTGTATTGCTGTCAAAGGCAGGGGGAACCCCAGTACACTCGCACCTGTGAGGAGAAAGATCTCACCAATATTGGCAGACAAGAGGTACATTAAGTACTTCTTGATGTTATAGAAAATATTACGACCTTCTTCGACCGCTGCCACAATCGATGCAAAATTATCATCTGTTAATGTCATAGCTGCGGCTTCTTTGGTTACATCTGTTCCTGTGATACCCATAGCAATACCAATGTCTGCCTTTTTGAGGGCGGGAGCATCGTTTACGCCATCTCCAGTCATCGCAACTACGTGTCCATTTGCTTGCAGTGCTGTCACAATTTTCAATTTGTGCTCTGGCGAGACACGTGCATACACTTCTATATTCTCTACAGCGAGTGCAAATTCTTCTTCACTCATCTCGTCTATTTCACTACCAATGATTGCACGACCTGATGAAAGAATTTTTAATTCGCTCGCAATAGCCTTTGCCGTAGCAAGATGATCTCCCGTAATCATTACTGTTTTTATACCTGCCTTTAGACATTTTGCTACCGCCTCTTTTACTTCTGGGCGTGGTGGATCGATCATGCCAACAAGACCAAGCAACGTCATTTCTTTCTCCGATTCTGCGAGTGTGACATTGGATTTTGTAACGATAGCAAGAACGCGAAGTGATGCATCTGCCATGCGCTGCGCTGCATCCAAAACAACCTGACGATCATCATCCGAAAGTTGCACATCTCCCGAAGCTGTTCTCTTGTGCGAACAAGACGCGAGTAATACTTCTGGTGCTCCCTTTGCGTAGGCAACGGTTATTCCATTGTACTCATGCAGTGTTGTCATTCTCTTCGTTTCCGAAGTGAAAGGAATCTCTGCGATACGAGGCATATCTTGCTCGAGGACATCTTTTTGTAAACCTGCTTTTGCTGCTACGACCAGTAGCGCACCTTCTGTTGGATCTCCTTTAATTACCCACACGTCATCTTCCTTACTCAGCGTTGCATCTGACGAAAGGACACCAGCACGAAAGAGCTCCATGAGAAGAGGCGATGGCTCTACAGCTTTTCCTTCTATTACAAATTCACCATATGGTTCATAGCCATTCCCCGTCGTATCAAAGAGGACATCATCCACAAAAAT
>CAZLFU010000109.1:0-3857 GCA_964558895.1 uncultured Candidatus Peribacteria bacterium | reverse complement strand
GATGTTGCCAGGCTTTGCTGGGAGAATCCCAATAAGATTTTTTCTCTGGAGAAGCAACCAATTGAAGAGGGTTCCCATGCAGATGTTGTCATTGTTCTTCCACAAGAGGGATACATACTGCAAGGTAGCGAACTCCTTTCCAAATGTAAGTGGACCCCGTATGAGGGGTGGAAGGTGGTGGGGAGAGTGGTGACGATTTAATACGAAGTTTTTGAGTTACGAGTTGCTGGTTACGAGTTTTCAACTCGTAACCCGAAACTCGTAACTAGTAACCGTTACACCTAAACAATAATTGGAAGATATAGCCCTCCGAGGAAATTAAACTTCTACTATAATCGGGATGATCATCGGTTCTCTTCCAAGCTTACGGTCGAAGTAGCGATACAGTGCGCCGGTAATATTTCTTTTCAGAGCTTTTCTATCCGTGTCACCACGGTCCAAGGATTCTTCGTAGGCCTTCCTTGCAGCTTTCATTACTTCTTGTGTAATTTCCTGCTGCTCAGATCCATAGATTAAGCCACGCGAAAGAACATCTGGGTCGCCCATCATGCGCTTACTACTTGCGTAGGTACGGAACATGACAATAATCACGCCGCTCTTACTCATGATTTTGCGGTCATCTATGACACGCTGGCCTTCTCCTGCGCTTCCACTTCCGTCAATGATCACATCATTAAACGTATGTTTCTGCTTACTCTTGCGTGCATTTCCTTGGTGATCAAATTCCAAAATTTCGCCATTACTCATCATGTGAATTTGATTGTCCTCATATCCAATAGTTTGTGCGAGGTTTGCATGAGCCTGTCTCATATAGGGTTCACCATGTTCTGGGATGATGTGCCGTGCATGTACGAGTTGGTGCATGAGAAGGATATCTCCTTGATGGCCATGTCCTGTTGTATGGAGAGCAAGCTCTGCGTTTGTCTTCACAATGGCACCCTTGAGGTGCAGATTATTGATGACTTTGGAAACAGAACGTTCATTTCCAACAATCGGATTACTACTCAAAATAACAGTGTCACCTTTCTTCACGGCGATCTGACGATGCGTACCAAGTCCAATACGAGCAAGACCTGCTTCCTCTTCTCCTTGGCTTCCGGTGGTAATAATAAGAACATTTTTGTCTGGTAGTTTTTCCATACCAGGTCCCACTTTGCGGATGAGTCCTCGTGGGGCTTTGATGTACCCCAAGTTTTGTGCAATTTCTATATTACTCACCATACTTCTGCCAGATACGAAAATCGTGCGGTCAAATTCTTTTGCATGGTCCACAATTTGTTGAATACGATTGAGTAGCGAGCTGAAGGTAGAGACGATCACTCTTCCCTTTGCTTCGCGCACTAAGCGAAAAAGCGTTTCGGAAATTTCTGCTTCACTTTTGCTATATCCAGGTTTGGTCGCGTTGGTGGAGTCTGCAATTATTGCGAGTACTCCTTTCTTTCCTAGTTCTGCAAGACGTTGAAAGTCCGCAGGTGGCTCATTCATAGGAGTGAGATCAAATTTGAAGTCACCTGTATGTACGATAGTTCCGTGCGGTGTATGAAGAGCAATCGCTGCTGAATCTGGGATACTATGTGTGACGCGCAAAAATTCTACCTCCACTTTTCCAATACGGATCTTTTCTCCGTACGCAACAGAATGAAGGTTGGCACGTTGTGTGATTTTTTCTTCATCCAGGCGTTTCTTCACAAATGCCATGGCAAGCTTGGTTCCGTAACATGGCGGATAATGCAATGCAGGAAGCAAATGTTGCACAGCACCGATATGGTCCAAATGCCCGTGTGTAATCAAGACTGCTTTGATACGATTTTCTCTTCCCTTCAAACTGGAAATATCGGGAATAAGGTAATCAATTCCAAGCATGTCTTCGTCTGGGAATTGGAGTCCTAGGTCAATAATATAAATATCTCCTTCTACTTCTATGACGAAGCAGTTACGTCCAATTTGATCAAATCCCCCCAAGGGATACATGCGTAGAGGAGATGTTTTCACATTTCCCGCTACAGGTTGCTGTTGTGGCTTTTGGATTGGAGTGTTTTGCTTTGGAGAATTTTGATGATTCTTCTGTGGTCTCTGCGGTTGTCTTTGCTGTTGCTGTGGCGCACGACTAGCAGGCTTTTGCTCATCATTAAGCTTATTCTGCAACCACTGTCCTACCGATTTCATGTGTAATTTGGTGAAATGACATTTCTGTCTTTATTAAGAGACTTCACAGTACTCCTTCTCAAGGTAATTAGCAACCATTTCTTTGTATTATATTTAGAATAATGGCTTAGGATAAACAAATTTTTACATTTCATTTTTGTAATTTATGCAGAAAGTAGGTGTATATGTAGCGGCAGAATTTCTAAAACTCTTGTAAAAAGAATCAGCTGCACTTGTTTTATTTGCCGGGGAAAATACCTTTGAAATAGGAGAATATATGGAATTTTTTTTCTGTGAATAAGCAGAGCTTGCTCTGCACTCCAAGGAACTGTAGCCTATCAACCTGTATGGGCGCTTTGGTGCAAACCAACCAAACCAAGGCGGCGAGTGATACCTATCTTAGGGCTCACTCTCTAAATTCCTCTCTCCGAGAGGATGTTTGTGTTTTGCTTCAAATAGAGGCAGACATGAAGGATGCAAAGGCTTTCGAGAAAGAGTTTCTCGCTATTGTTCAGCATGCTCTCTTGGAAACAGACGGAGATGCTTCGCAGCGATTGGATGGAACTCTCAAAGAATTAAATGGCCTCATGAAGGGCTTACTTATTTCTCGTACCGTTCGCGATATCCATGCGATTGTCTCTATTTTAGAGAAGAATGACGTGCTCCATGTTTCGCACACAGGCAGAGCAGAAGCGTATGTCATTCGTGGCGGAGCTGCGAGCCAGATTACCGAATACACGAAGGGAAAAGCTGTACCCGGATTTGTGCATATTGCCAGTGGGGCACTAGAAGCACGCGATACTGTCATCTTGAGCACACAACGACTTTTGCGTTCGGCAACGCCAGCTCAGCTTGCTCAGCTTGCTCAACATGACGATCAAATTCTGCAAGAAATTAAAATGCTTTTGGAAGCAGAGAAAGAACAAGCAGCACTTGCGAGTCTGCAGATCAAAGGTGACGCTGCAAAAACAGGAAAGCGTTCTAGTGAGCAAATGACCACCAGGCAAAGAAAGGGGAAAGACGCGAGTGCATCAATTTCTTCCGTGGCAGGTATGCTCTCGCCGATGTTCAAGAAAGTGAGTGCAAAAATAGGTTCGATGCAATGGATGGATACTGTGAAGGATGGTCTTACCTCTCTTCTTAGTGATTTGAAAAATCCAGCTCGAAAACGCAGGGCACACCTATTCCTCATTGCCGGCACTGTCGCTATCTTCCTCATCCTTTGGGCTGTTATCAATCTCTCTACCTCTACACAGAGGAGTCAAACACGAGCAGAACTTACCACGCTCATGGAGCAGATTTCTGGCGATATTCAGACGGCAGATAATCGCAGGCTTACTGGCGATCTAGATTCTGCCAATGCTATTTTGGATCGCGCAGAAGAACGAGCCAAGCAGGTAATGGATAATGATAGTGGCCTCTATCGCACAGAAGCTCTCGATCTCTTAGATCGCATCCGTTCCAAGAAAGAAGAGATCAACAATATCATTCGTCTCTCTCCAAGGGTTGTGGTGAATTTGGTAACCAAAAATCCAGACATCACTGCACAAGGGCTTATAGGGGTAGGAGATGGTGAATTTACAGTCTATGACCGACAAGATCTCTACAGGGTTCTTCTCAATACTATCGATGATGCACGTCGTTTAGATGATGAGGAATTGATCCTTACTGGAACCGCCTTCGAAAGGTATCAAACGCTCGTGTTTGGTACT
>CAZLFU010000108.1:0-3859 GCA_964558895.1 uncultured Candidatus Peribacteria bacterium | reverse complement strand
AACCCCCGAATGCTTGCTCCAGAGGCAAGTGCCTTACCACTTGGCGACTCCCCAATAATGAACGAAATGACCTGGATCTCTCTCCTTTGTCGCTCTTGCCCGCCGTAGTCCGCCTCTGGCGGATGAAGGAGGGTGGCGATTCCCCAAGGTTAGAAAAGAACAGAAAAACCTTCTTCCCGTATTTCTACTCAAAGGATGAGGAAAGAAGAGCAGAGAATCAAGGAATTGATTGGGTTTCTATCCTTATGGATTCTATTGTTTTTGAAGGGCGGCTTCCACTTCTTTTAAAGTGTTTTTTAATGCCTGCACTTTTGCACGATATTGTGGAAGAATAGTTTCTCTTTTCTTTCGTGCGTACTCACGAACAGTAGGTGCCGCTATATCCAATGGAATCCTCTTACTCGCCAGTAGAAGTGTGTGGCCATGTAGAAAGTCTCCCACTTCTCGTTCCATTTCTAGTTGCAGTTTTGCAATCTCCTCATGGAACAAACCACGTACTGATTCTAATTTTCTCTTCAATTCATCCTGCTCTTCCTCAGGAGATTCCAAAATATCCAGAGGGTTCTTTGGACCTTTCTTGTGATGAAAAGTGAATCTACTACTATTATCCATATACATACATAAAAGTGGTTCAATTGTGTACAGTGTCTAGATGTAGTTTGCAATCAAATTGAGTACAATACGTGCATGCATCACGAGATCCTCCTCCGGCCTAGTTACTCTGTTCTGCGGTGTATAATGCAACGGGGAGAGAAATTGCGTACAGAATCTGGTTCTATGCTGGGTATGGATTCCACAGCAACAATCGAGGGAAAGATGGAAGGAGGAATGTGGAGTGCCCTCAAGCGCTTGGCACTCACAAGTGAGAGCTTTTTTGTCACCACGATCGTAGCAACCAAAGACGAAACAGAAATAATGCTCGCGCCCCGTGCAACGGGAGACATCGAATCTTTGGAACTCCGCAACGAGGAATACATTGTACAGGGAGGGTCGTACCTCGCTTCCGAAGGAACTATAGAAACCGATGCACATTTTACTGGCTGGAAAGGATTTATCAGTGGAGAAGGAATTTTCATGATCAAAGTGCGAGGAAGTGGATCTCTCTTCGTCTCTAGTTTTGGTGGCATCATCAAGAAAGAATTGGCTGCAGGAGAAACATTCATTGTGGATAACGGACACATTGTGGCGTTTCCTAGTTCCATCAAGTACGAAGTACGCAAAGTAGGAAAAGACCTTGTAAACATGGTTACCACTGGCGAAGGACTGGCTTGCACTTTTGAAGGACCTGGTACGCTCTACTTACAAAGTAGAAACCTCCGAACATTTGCAGAAACGCTCAATCCTTTTCTGCGTGCACCACAGAGATCCCAAGGACAGGGAATCTTGGGTAATATCTTTGGAAATTGAGACTACTGCGATTTGTACAAAACAGAGCTCACACTCGTCATGGGTAAGTCTGCCCATTCGAATGATGTTTCATCATCATTCCACTTCAATGTACCCGTGTCCGCACGACTACCAAGAGATGGTAGTTGAGTCTGTAAGATACTAGAAGCTGCTGTCATCTTGGGACTTGTAATAAGAACACGGAGACGCAAATCGATAGAATCCCCTTCTCCAATCACTGTACTCACGCCTTCTTCTTGCATGCCCATACACGTAACAGTGATCGCTCCTGTGGGAGCAGATGCACTACAACCAGAAGTTTTGCTGGAATCTAGCGCGTTATACAAAACGAATGTAGAAGGATCTACCTGCACGTTCGTCGCTATTACCGAGAAAATGATCTGCTCGATAGTGACAGGATTGAGTCCACCGAAGGTATTGTGATGCTCTGCTGCCGTGATCTTGAATCCCCCAATGGTCTGTAGACCAGAAGGAACGGGAGTATTATCGGGATCGGAGAGACTATCTTCAATACTTACAATCTTTGCAAGCACAATATCGTGAGTGGAACCTAGGATGGCAATATTGGTACCTGGTGTATTGCGCCCGATGAAGACCTCGCCATCCGGTGTGCCGTCACTATTGTTTTGTGTAAGATCCTCACTGGAAGCAACGCCACGTGCTTTGATGGCTACGTGTGAACTTGTATTGGCACTGAGCGAGAGAGTCACGACATCTCCACTATCCGCACCTTCGGTATCTGCATTGACAACACCGCGTACCAAGATGGTTCGCTCTTGATCTTTCTTGATTACAAAATCTGTATCTGCACAAAACTGTCCTATGACGATACTATCGCACTTGGCTACAGTGGCAACCGCAAATGGGGACCCAGACGTTTCGTCGAAGAGTTCCAAGTCCGCAATACTGTTTGTTCCACCTCCAATGGTTATATCTGTGATCTGAATATCTTCTTCTGTTGCACGCAACTTCACAGCAAGAAGTACGGGCGTGCGCTCACCACCAAGGAGTTGATAACTCGGAACAGGTGTTGGATGCTTGGTAACATATAAATTACCACGACCTTTTAATCCAATAATCTTTGGACTCTGTGTATTCACAGTAATCCAACAGAGAGATTCGTCACATTCTACACCATCAACAGTAATGCCTGTAAGATCGCGATTATCCTCCTTGCCTATAGCAGTCACAAAGCGATCTGTGTCTGTGGCGAATCCAAGTCCAAGAAAATCCCCATCATTACCCTCCGGCAAATCTGCCCGTACTTCCATACGAATAGAAACACCATCCGTAATATCGGCAGCAATGGTTGCAAACTGCAATTTCTCTCCATCGGTACTTCCATACGACATCAACGTTTCGGGAATTTCATCACCATCCAAATCTACAAAGAGACGATACGCCTGTGCAGCAGTGAGGGAACCAGCAACTGCTTCGAACGTGAGACTGGATAGACGAACATCTTGTCTTCCTGCAATGACGTCGAAAGCAATGAGAGGAATATTTTTTGACCCCTGTGCAATGGACATGTCTATGGCAGGTCTCTGATCGATACGCAAACCTGCATGTCGAATTGGTTCATCCACAATGACGCATATCTCACTGCAGCCATCGCCATTTTCCAGATTGCCATCATCACATGCTTCTCCTTCATCCAAAATTGCATTGCCACACTCCCCGCTCCCCTGCTCTCCAGGATTCTGCGTTTCATCCCCAGTGATTTGCACGTATGCGATAGGTTCGTTTAAAGAAACGAGTAACCATGCCATCTCACTGCGTGTAAGCTTGTGTGCTGGTACATACGGAAAGTAATCGAAGATATCTCGTGCTGTGGCAATATCCACATACGGAGCAAACCAATCTTTCGGCTGTGTGGAATATGTAGGGAGTGGAATCTCCCACGATTCAATTGCCATCTTGAGTGCTTCTACCAAAATAACTGGCTGCGTTCCGCGAAAACTTCCATCTGGGTACCCGCTGATGATACCTCGCTCTTTTGCTGCACACGCATGCTTCCAAAACCATTGCTCCTCTCCTATAAAATCTGTAAAGCACCGCACATCCTGCACTGCAAATACCTCGTCACCAAAGACCGCAAGCATGGTCATCTTCAAAAACTCTGCACGATTGATGAGGATATCTGGTCGGAAGATCCCAAAGCCATATCCTTGTACTACACCACGATCATGCAAGAGCTCAATTTGTGCTGCATGTGGATGGTTCATCACGTCTAGAAAAGGCGTGACCTGAGCAAGCGCAATGGATGGAATCAATCCAAAAAGAAGAAATGCCTTTCGCATGACAGCAGTATAGAACAATTGAAAGTTTTTTGGTGGTTTTCCAACAATTTTCTTTGGAATTCTTCCACAGAAGCACAAGAAAAAGCACGAGAATTTGGTTACCCTCCTTCTGTTTGATACTCCTCGGAATCATCATCACTGGCTTGCTCTTT
>CAZLFU010000107.1:0-3927 GCA_964558895.1 uncultured Candidatus Peribacteria bacterium | reverse complement strand
AAACATCAACAAAGCATCTTAAACACCGCCGAATGAATTCGGCGGTTAAAGCCATTTAAGACGTTTCTGAGGCTAGCCCTGGAATTTATTCCAGGGTGAAAACAGGTTCTTTCAATACAAAAAAGCTGATCGCTCAAAGCTCGAAACTCATAGCTATCCCCACTTTCCTACCTTCCTACCTGCCTACGTCCCTCTCTGCTCCTTCAATTCCTGCAAAGCCTTACTGAGTGGCGGAATTCCTCCGCTTTTTTCCAAATTCTTCTCCAATTCCTTCATCTTCTTTTCCTCCTCGGGTCCAAAATCTTCACCAAGAATCTGCTTCTTGCGGAAACCATTGTAATCGTTGGTCCACATTTCCCGGTCTCTCCATGTACGGTATTCTTCTAGCTTCATCCCCTTCTTCTTGGCTTTCTTTAGCTCCTCTTCCTCTTTCTCTTTCGACTTGGCAACTTGCTTCCCTTTGGAACGAGCCTCTGCTTGGCTTGCTGCCCAACGACCAATCTTCTCTTCTATCACCGATCTCTTCTCTGCGTAGCGTTCTCGCGTTAAATTACGAAGGATTTCCACGCGTCCTTCATCCTGTTGAAAATCTGGTGGTGGAAGGGTAGAGATAGAAAATGGCTTACTGGGGATTCCATCAATCATCAAACGAGAATACGCATGGTACTTTGGCAAACTGAGGATATCTTTGGGTGTGACCATCTCTTCAAATTGCAAGCTGAGAGATTCCGCATCATCGGAACCAACCTGGAAGCTGATGATGGAACCTACGTTTCCAAAGACTGCATCGCGAAGTGAGGTGTTGTTATCATTGATCAGAAGCTGATTTACATACTGATGCGCCATGGTGAGCGACAGTCGGAACTTGCGCGCTTCACTCAAAATAGAAGCGAATGATTCTGTTGCAAAGTTCTGGAATTCATCCACATACAGATAAAAATCTCTGCGTTCTTTCTCTGGAATATCTGCACGACTCATCGCATCAATTTGAAACTTGGTCACCAACATGGAACCAAGGAATGCAGAAATATCTTCTCCTAGTTTTCCTTTGCTCAGGTTTACCAACACGATCTTGCCAGTATCCATAGCATGACGAAGATCGATGGAACTGCTCACCTGTCCTACGATATTTCGAAGGAGTGGCGTCGTGAGCAACTGTCCTACTTTATTTTGAATAGCGGCAATGGCCTCTGTACGATACTTCTCACTCCAGACTGCGTACTCATCATTCCAGAAGCTCTTCACGAGAGGATTCGTTACGTTACTCACTACCTTCTCTCGGTATCCATCATCGGAGAAAAGACGCATAATTCCAAGCATAGAGGAACCTTCGTACTCCAAGAGCGCTAAGATACAGTTACGCAGGATGTGCTCCATACGTCCGCTGAAGGCATCTGGCCACATCTTGGTAAAAACGCTCATCAGACCAGAGGCAACTCTGTCTCGCTGCAGAGGATTGGAACACTCCAACACGTTGAAGGAAATAGGGTACTCGGTATCGGATGGATCGAAGAGAATCACATCGTTACTTCTGTGCTTTGGAATAAACTGCAAAATTGCTTCGATCAAGTCTCCATGAGGATCGATCACGCCCAAGCCTTTGCCAGAGTGAATATCACTAAAGATCATATTTTCGAGCAATGTAGATTTTCCCATACCAGTTTTTCCGATGCTGTAGATGTGACGTCGACGATCATCCTGCCGGATACCAAACACAGTACGCTGTCCACGAAACACCGATGCTCCAAGTACAGTAAGCTCACTCTCTCCTTCCAGACGTATTGTTCCTGGAAGTGGCAAATTGATGGGTGGCTCCAATTTCTTACTGAGGACCCAATCTAAGTTTGGGGTCTGTACCATGAGCGTTGGCAAATGCCAGAGTGTTGCAATTTCCTCTACAGAGAGGGCGTATCCAGCATCTACAAATCCATGTGGAATCTGCTGAGAGACAGTTGTTTCCCCTCCATCGAAGGAATTGCAATGCGGCAGAGAAAACTGTGTAAAGCTACTCGCGATTTCTTTGAGCTTGAGGAGTGCTTCTCTACGTTTTTCTTTTGGAGTAATCACACTCAAGCGAACATTACACAGGAAAAGTAATCGATTCACTTTGTCGTACGCTGCAATCACTGCATCTTCCCGATCGTGTGATCTGGTACTGGTTTGGCCACCGTCATATTCTTTTCCTTTGGATTTCTGCAAATCCGAAACCATAAATTTACTGAAGATTGGCCACGAGCGAAAGCCTCCCATCAAGATAGAAAATGGTAGGTACAGAAGGCGCTTCCAGCCACGAGCGAGCTGTACACGTGCAAAGAACGAAGCATAACGAACAGAGAGAGATGCAATTCCTTTGTTGAGCAGTGGAAGAAACCTCAGTGCGCGTTTCCGAAAGCTATCTGGTGCTGGCTTCATCACAATTTGCACATGCCCTCTCATGCCAGGAACAGAATACTTCGCAAGTGAAGAAGAAATTCCCGCAAGAGGATCTACGTTCACACGACTCAGCATGTCATCAAATTGTGGATGACGCTTGATAGGAAAGACCTCTGTATCGACAAGATGCAAATCCATACTCACAACTTCCTCTCCTTCTTTGGCGAGAAACGAATCGTTGATGGTCTCGATATCTATATCTGGATACTGCGCATACAACTGGCTTTCTACCAAGTGAGCAGCATCTTCTGTTGCTCGCACAAAGAGTCCTATTTTCCCCTCTGCCATACCGATTTCTAAGCTCACTTCTGCATCGGCTTCATTCAAAGAATGCAACGCAGAAAGTGCCGGCTCTATGTAGAGCGGACCGCGTTCGTTCTCCAGTGCAGCGCGGATACGGAGGAGAGAATCTGGCATGTTTTGAATGTGAGTTACCGTGAATTGAGAAGGTCTCGAACCATGTCGAGTGCAACAGTGTTATAGGCGTAATCCATTCGCATTGGGCCGAGTATGCCAATCACCCCCTTTTCTCCTCGTACAGCATAACTCGATACGATCATACTGCAGCTACTTACGGAAGAGAGAATGTGCTCATCTCCAATGTAGTAGCGAGTTTTTTCATCGATCTCCGCTGCATTGAGCACATCACTGAGTCGTGTTTCGAGTACTTCTACAATGTCACTCGCGAGTAGAGGATCTTGTTGGAACTCTGGTTGCCTGAGTGCATTGGCAAGCCCCAAAAAATACACCTGATCTTTATGAGGAACAGTGGCAAACGCCACGTTGGAAATCATACGAGAGAGAATAGCAACCGCCTCATACACTTGCTCCTGATCCTTTTTCCTAAAATACTGTTCCTTGAGCGATGCAAACTGACTACGTGCAGTCTGCTCATGTTTTGTTGGAGCCATGCATTCGTGCACATAAACCCTATACCCCTTTGCTGTAGGGATGCGTCCTGCAGATACATGTGGCTGATGAATGAATCCTTCTTCGCTTAAAACCTGCATTTCATTGCGAATAGTGGCTCCAGAAACTTTAAACTGACCACCTTCTATGATCTGCTTGGATCCCACAGGCAATGCCGTGTGGATAAATTCATTGATAATGGCTGCCAGAAGCTGGCTCTGCCTCTCATTCATACTCTCTATTTTAGCACTCTTTGCCGTTTTGTGCCAGTTTTTGCTGATCTGCCCTCATAGCTGCCCTCACCCTCAATCCCTCTCCCATCCTTCGACAGGGCTCAGGATGACGGGAGAGGGAAGCTCTGTATAGGATCCCAACGACTTTTAGTTGTTATACAGAGCTCCCTTCTCCCTCACAGGGAGAAAGGACGGGCCTGCCTACCGGCAGAGGCAGGGATGAGGGTAGTCAACAAACAACCAAAAAACCTCACCAACCAATCATTCCTTATTGCAATTCCTACTGCTTGCTACTCGCAGCCATCCTCTTCCTAAACCTATCGATATGGCCTCTAGAAGCTTCTTTCTGCTG
>CAZLFU010000106.1:0-4106 GCA_964558895.1 uncultured Candidatus Peribacteria bacterium | reverse complement strand
TCCACGAAAATCTCCGCCAATCTTTTGAAAATTACCCATAATACGAGGAAGATCACCATCGTTATTGCCAGAGATACCAATAATATTCATTCCTTCCATAGCGCGAACAGAAGGTCCTGCACAATAATCTCCTAAATGAATCACTGAAATAATATTTCTCTCCACAAAAAGCTGTTTCACTTTTTCAATGTGGGAAATATGATCGTGCGTATCTGAAATAATGCCAAGTTTCATAAATAAAATTCAATGGTGGGCGACAGTATAGCAGGTACAATTTTTTTGTCTGCACGCTTACACTTGAGCGTGAGGCTCTTTCAGACGAGGAAAAGGCAAGAACTGGAGGTACGTTCAAGATAGTAGCAAAGGATAGATACAAGCCAAAAGAAGAATCTATTCTTACTAGCGCGAGAGAAGGGGTAGGAAATAGAAGGTTATCTCTCACTTCTTCCTCTTTTTCATCATAGCCGTATGTCTCGTATTTCTTGGAGTACACAATTGGAATCATTGAAAAGTATTGATATAAAGAAGCTCAAGGAGTGGAAGATATTCAAGAGTCATAGTCATTACGGTACGTTACGATGGCATAGCAATGACGTTAGTACTGGTTCAATGAACTACTCTTTCACACAAGAAGAGAAACAAGGCACAATAGAATTTGATTACAAAATACGAAAGAGTGACAGTGAGGAATGGCAAAAACTCAAGTATTGGGTCCAAATAGAGAAACAACGTTGTTACTTTGGAGGAAATCGTGCATGGTTTCGTTGTCCTGTCGCACAATGTGGCAGGCGATGTAGAAAGCTGTATTTGTGGAATGGGTACTTTGTTTGTAGAAAATGCACAAGGTGTTGGTATGAGTCACAGCAATGGTTTAATCAACAGTATCGTATTGTTGTTAATTCATGGAAAGCAGATCGATATTATGAAGAGCATGTAAAACGAGCAAGCTATGCAGGGAAAATGACAAAGAAGTACAAGAGGTATTTGTCTTTATATGGTGATGAGCAACGTGTAGCGGAGCTGGCAAGGATGATGAAACGATTATAGAAAGGATTTTCTTTCCTGAGAAAGGTAGATACACTATGAATCGTTCTAGTACATGTCTACTATTCTTTCTCAACTGTTGGCAAATGAGGTTTTAGAATGGAAGAAAGAAGGTTACTCTTCAGATTTTACTGAAGTTTCTGAAATTTTGAGTTTTCAGAAAAAAGAAGATGGCTCACTACGCTTCTTGCGTAAAGCACAGCTTTCCGCAATTGAGATTTATTTGTATTTGAGAGTAAAGAAAAATACACCTCATACATTTGATCTATACAAAGAACTTTGCAAAGATAATTTACTGGAGGCATTGCATATTCCTCTTGATCGAGAGGAGATTACCAAAATAGCACTCAAAGGAGGGCAAGATGCAATTCTTGAAAAAATAAAACAGGATGATGATTTTGTAAAAAAATACTCACTCGAAGCAGTGCGAGAAATGATGGATTTGCAGTATTCAAGCTATATCTTGGCATTGGCAATGGGTGCTGGTAAAACGACATTGATTGGCGCAATTATTGCCATAGAATTTGCATTGGCTATCGAAACAAAAGATGAGCGTTTTCTAAAAAATGCTCTTGTTTTTGCAAAAGGCACAACTATTTTTCGAGCATTACGAGAAATTCAATCTCTTCCATTTGAGAAGATTTTACCGCCACGACTCTATAAAAAATTCATCACAAGTTTGCGTTTTGTGATTGCAAATGAATCAAAAGAATTGCCAGTACTTGAGAATAATAATTTCTATGTTGTTATTTCAAATACTGAAAAAATTCGTATACAAAAACAAACAGTAAGAGGCAAGAAAAATCAATCATCATTTTTTACACAAAAAGAGCAAGAGGAATACACACAAGAAGCAAATAGACGACTTCAAAAAATTGCAACATTGCAAAACTTAGGAATTTTTTCCGATGAGGCACATGGAGTCTATGGTCAGAAGATGGGTGAAGACTTGAAACGGGTCCGTCAGACGGTAAATTATTTAGCAAGCACATCAAATTTGAAGGTGGTTGTCAATACAACGGGTACTCCCTATTTTGAACGACAAATGCTCAAAGAAGTTGTGTATTGGTATGGCATTGCAGAAGGTATTGAAGATGGAATTTTGAAAAGCGTACGAGATTCTATTCGAGCATATCGGAATGTCAATGATGAAGGATTTTTGAGGGCGGTCGTACAAGATTTTTGCAAGGAATATGGCGACATCAAAACGCCAGAAGGTATTCCTGCCAAAATAGCGATTTACTTTCCAAATACAGAAGATTTGAAGGCTTTTCGACCAATTATTGAACAATCTTTGATTGCCGAGGGATATGACGCTTCTCTTGTGACTGAATGTCATTCAAAGGCATCACAGGAATATCAGAATGCGTTTGTTAATTTTCATAAAAAAGAGTCTTCTCATAGAGTCATCCTTCTTGTTGGAATGGGAACAGAAGGATGGGATTGTCCATCTCTTTTTGCCTGCGCTCTTGCGCGAGAGATCAAAGGAAGTAATAACTTGACGCTTCAGGCATCGACTCGTTGTTTACGGCAAATTATAGGGAATACAAAACCTGCTCGTATTTATCTCTCAGAGAAAAACATCAAACCACTTGATCGGCAATTTCAAGAAACGTACGGTCAAACATTGGATGATCTTGTTCGGATAAAGCCACTCAAGACAACGAGAATTGTTCTACGAAAAATAGATATTCCTCCTATTTCATTTGAAATCGAAAGAATTTTTGTAAAAGAAAAGAAGGACTTTGTGAAGAATGCAACATTATCTCTTTCATCATTCCCTCGCAAAAAAGAGGAATATACAACAATTGTTCTTGATTCTGTGATAGACAGGGAAGGAAAAGGAAAATTGATAGAAAAAACGTTAGAAAAAAGAGAGAGAGAAGTATCAAGATTTTCGATGCGAGAAACTGCCAACATTCTTGCAAGACGCTATGATATGCCATTTTTTACGATTCTATCGGAAATAGAAACAATACATGATGGCATTGATTTTACAGATGCAGAAATTGAAATCATCGCATCGCAAATTGAGCAATCTATGGGTGATCGCTTTGCAATTGAAGTACGCAAAGAGAGACAGGAGCTAGCATTACTCAAGAAAGAAGGTTTTCCTCAAGATGAACAAGGGAATTATTATGCAGAAATACGATATTCTGAAGAGAGTCGTCTTGTAGAATATAAGGGAGAGAAAAAGGGCTTCCATTACTCGCCATACAATTTTGATTCTCAGGATGAAAAAGTATTCTTTGAGTGGCTTCTTGAACAACTAGGAGAAGATGCAAAAAATGTTGAAGACATTTATTTCACGGGAGCCATCACCACACCAGAAAAAACAGATTTTTGGTTTTGGTACAAGGGCATTGATAATCTATGGCATCGCTACACACCAGATTTTCTGATTCGTCGTACTGATGGCAAGGTGTGTATTGTTGAAATAAAGCCTCTAGGCGACGAAAACGTCAATCTCACGACTCAGAGTAAGGCAAAAAAATTGCAACGCATTGCACAGCTCAATCCTGAAAAAGTCCATTTTGAACTCTTAGAAGGGTTTGAACGCTTGTCAGCCACTCCTGCAACAGACTTTATTCGTACTTTTCTTCATTCTTAATTTTTCTATGAGTACACATTCTTCTTCACAACAACCAATTAAAATTGCGAAAGTAAAAGGGCGTCCTTGGATGCACTGGATTGGAAAAAGAGGTATTGATGTGATTGACCCTTTCCCCGCACAGCTTGTTGAAACGTTTTCTGCGAGTCAAGATACAAAAGATGCATGGAAAAATCTTCTTCTCTATGGTGACAATAAAGAAGTGATGGGCAATTTAATGGCAGAATATCGAGGAAAAGTGGATTTGATCTATATTGACCCACCATTTGATAGCAAAGCCGATTATATTCGAAAAGTAGAACTACGAGGCATGAAAGGAACAACAATGACAGGAGAAGATCAAAGTACACTGGAACAAGTGCAATATGCGGATATGTGGGCAAATGACGAGTACTTGCAATTTATGTACGAACGGTTAGTGCTGTTAAAAGAGTTATTATCAGAGACGGGC
>CAZLFU010000105.1:0-4182 GCA_964558895.1 uncultured Candidatus Peribacteria bacterium | reverse complement strand
TCTCCACTTTCTTTTGCGTCAAAAGAAAGTGGAAAGGAAGAAAGATTGAAGGTCACCCTTCGAGACAGCCTTCACTTCGTTTCGGCTTCCTCAGGGTGACATGAGGCATAAGCGTTGTGTTCCTCAGGGTGACACTACCCCCCCCTCATTCTGGAATTCATTCGGCGGTTACAACAAGTTTCCTAAAGGCCTTGTAGACACTAGCTAGAAATAATAAAAGTGGAGAAAATGTAATGTTTACTTAACATGCCATTCTTTTTTTTGGCTTTATAAAGCTTCTTCTCATTTAACGAACAGTCTGTTTGACATTAGTAAATCAAGGCGTAGAGTAATTTCCTTTTAATTGTTTAGCATCAATTTGCTTTAATTATCAAATTATTTCTTACTTCATTAAATATGGACTGTGTACGATCATCACTCAAGCGCATCATCATTGTATGCTCTGCGTCGTTTGTATTATTTGGGTTTGGTGTATTGGGGTTTGGCTTCCCTGTGGAGCGAGCTTCTGCATCTTTGCCTGGCTTCCCAGATTGTACTCAGTGGAGTCAGCTCTGCGAACTTATTGAGCCGTACCTTGATGGAGCGAATACTTCGCAGTCTTCGCAGTCTTCGTTTAATTTTTCCAATCCTTTCGAGGGATACTTCGATAGTTCTTCCTCCTCATCCGAGACGAGTACTCCTACAAGTTCTTCGAGTACTGTAGGTGGGTCCTCTTCGAGTAGTTCCTCGACAAGCACAGGAGGCTCTGGTGGAGGTTCGAGTAGTAGCACAAGTTCCACTTCATCAAATCCTTCTGGAACAGATGAAAATGAAAGCGATGGCATTGGTCAGACAGATGCAGGCATTCCAACATGTCTTGGTATCACAGCGACTATCTACGTGAGTTCCAATGGATTCATCGTTGGTGGACCAGATAATGGTGATACGTATAATGGTTCCTTGAATGGAACACGAGAGAACGACGTCATAGTTGGAACGAGTGATGCAGATTCCATCGATGGCGAAGGTGGCAACGATACTATTTGTGCAGGAAGTGGAAATGATACTGTGGATGGTGGTCGCGATGACGATGTAGTACTAGGAGGAGCAGGAAACGATACAATCGATGGACATCATGGAAGTGATATCCTCTGTGGAGGAGTAGATCATGATAGTCTCAAGGGAGGCCTTGGAGACGATTATCTCTGCGGTGGAGCAGGAGATGACACGCTCGAGGGCAATACTGGTAACGATCGCCTCAATGGAGGCACAGGCACCGATTCTCTCGATGGTAGTACTGGTTACGATTCTTGCCGAAACGGCGAAACACTCAATAGTTGCGAAGATACCGTTTCTCAATTCACTACGTGTGAAGATATTTTCCAGTACGAAGATCAGGGTGGCGGAAGTTCCGATGATGAGGAATCGAGCAGCTCTTCTAGTGTAGATGACTCCGATGAAGGATCGAGCAGTAGCGATACCTCTGTTCTCTTGCGTGGTAATGCAATTACCGGCGGAAGTGGAGGAGGAAGTCGTCTACGTCCTGTTCTTGCAGCTTTGCGCTTCTATGTTCGTGGTGATTCGCGCAATAGAGCTTCTGAGCAGGTCGAAGAAGAATATCCTCGTTATACATCCACCGCTCGTCCTATGGTTCGTTCCGATCACAAGCGTGTTGTAGCTCCTGGAACACCTTTCAATGGTTTAGAGCGTCGTGCAGTGTGCAACGTTGTGAATGTGGTGGATCAGAAGAAAGACCGCGTAGAAACTATCAGAACCGATTGGGCAGCCTCGATGCTTGCTGCCAATCTTGGTCGTAGCATAGGGGACATGCGTGCGGCTCTTCGCGACATCAACTTCTGTAAGGGTATTACAGCTTCCACCGCAAGAAGTAGTGCGTATGACACTATACTCACAGCGCTTGGAACTACTACAGAAACAGAAGAAGAGTTGGCAGCTGGTTCCAGCAGTAGCGAAGATGAGCAACTTACCTTCGTTGTTGATGAGAAAGGCATTCCATTGATTACAGGAGATACTATCGAATCTACTATCTGGAATAATTGTGTACGTAACATTCCAACAGCACGCCCAGACTTTGGTATCTACAACTGTGCTCGTTACCACACAAACACGTCTAAGTGGGGAGGTCCTAAGTGGACACACCCACTCCTCAATGTAGCCTTTGGATGGAACTACCTTAGTCGTCGTTTGACCTTCTCTTGGGACTACATCGATCAATTGGTAGTGATGCAGCAAGATACCTCTGTGGCTTCTGTACAGAAGTAAGAAGGATACATACGAATTGTAGGAAGAACGCCCGAAAGGGCGTTCTTTATTTGGATATTATCTACTGCTTTACTAGAATAGTCTATGTGTCCGAAACGAATCCGCTATGGGCAACAAGACATTGGTGCAATCAAGCTCTCGAATATCTACATTCTGAAGTTGTTGCAAAAGCGTTCAATGAAGATGATAGAGATAGATTGCACGCCATTAGAGTTTTTGAGGATTTTGACGGAAGCAAACGGATACGAAAGTTATTCACCCACAACCGGGATAATTTTATGAATGAGGACGTGCGCCGTTTGGTGAGATGCTGGCTTGACCAATTTTCAACATCATACGATGGACAGTATAAGCTAAGAACAAATCACTTAGCTGAGGCATTTGCTTTTGCGTCGGATTTAAGACATGCAATCGATAATGGATCTGAATCCATACAAAAAGCACTCGGTATTGATGATAGATCTATACAAAGGGATCTTGATGCTATTGCGACTTCGACACGCTTGGCATTACGTCTATCTAGTAGAAAGTCAGTACAGGAAAAGGCTTCACCTACTTTGATTCGTAGAGCTTTGAGTGAAGCGGATGGATATCAAAGTCTTGCCACTCTTCATATGGGGTGGTTACCTGTGGAAGCTCATTTACGAGTGGGTTTTATTCATGATTTACAGCACCATGCAGATGAAATATATCGACTGCAGTTATGTTATAGTGCAGATCTGTCTAGGGTCATGGCAAATTCTCCTCAAATGAATGATATGGCGTGTCGCTTCGTGAATCTACAATCATCTGTTCAGCAATATTCCGATAATCTTTCTAACCAAGATTTTTGGAAGGGAGTTAAGTAACTCTTATAAGAAAGAGCCCCTTTCGAGGCTCTTTATACGTATCAGTGTTGTTTTCCCCAATTCTTTAGATCTGGTTGAATCCGTGGGAACGCATGCACTTGCGGAAGAATGCCTCGTAGTCGTTGCGGAGGTAGAGGTTCTGCTGTGCAAGACTCTGGTAAGAAGCACGCATTGCTGCATCTGTTGTTACCTGTGCCTTGGACTGAAGGAGAGCACGTGCATTTGCGCTTGCATCAAGTGCGCAAGCGTTATTCACCTGGATTGGACGAACTTCAAACCAGAAGAAGAGGAAAATACCGACTGCTGCAAGAGCAAGTACCTTCTTATTCTGGCGTACATATGCCTTTATGGAACGGACATTGATATTTGGCATACGGAAAGAACGCAAGCGAGATGGAGATACTGTTGGCTGAAAATCCATAGAATAATTGGGAAAAGAAAGGGAAAAACAAATGGTTTTCTACTGTAAGAATGTTTGGTATTCATGTCAATAAATTACAAAGCCATATTTCTACAAATTGGCGAAACTTGCTAAAATTTTAATACTATTTCTTAATATACTATTTAAGATTACCGTGATTTTTGGGACTATTTCTCATACTTTTGTGTATACTTCCTCTGTCTTCCATCTTCGTGCTTGTTATGACTTTTGGTCTTCGTACTCGATCCATTCAAAGCTCCCTTGCATCACTTACGGTTGGTGCAGTGACTCTCTTTTCTGCAAGTCCAGCATTTGCTGCGTTTGTCTCGCTGGATGCATTCAAAACTCAGGCATCCAAAAAGGTGATTATCATGTATCGCGATAGAGTAGGGGAACGAGATAAAGATTTCTTGCGTGCCAAAGGTATTCAGAGTGTTCATCAGTTCAACTTAATTCCTGCAGTGTCTACAACACTCAGAGCATCCGATATTGTAGATCTTCTGCGTGAGCGGAATGTGTTTGATGTGTACGAAGATATGGAGGTCCATACATTTTTGAATCAGAGCGTGCCTCAAATGGATGGAGATACGGTGAAAAGTCTTGGTGTGGATGGCTCCGGAGTGAAGGTGTGTGTTGTCGATACAGGAGTGA
>CAZLFU010000104.1:0-4189 GCA_964558895.1 uncultured Candidatus Peribacteria bacterium | reverse complement strand
CATGATCGGTAAGGACGTGAGCCTCGCGAACATGAAAGGCGTGATGGAAACTGCTGTACGGGAACTTGTCTCTCCCGATGTTGATTTCCGGTGGAGGACGGGCTTCTTCCCGTTCGTAGAACCAGGTCTAGAAATGGACCTGCGTTGGAGAGGGGACGAATCCAAGAGTCGCGAAGGCCGTTGGCTTGAGGTTGTTGGCTGTGGAATGGTACACCCGAATGTGCTCAAGAATTGTGGCATTGATCCAGATGAGTACCGTGGCTTTGCCTTCGGCTTCGGTGTCGAGCGCATGATTATGATTCGTCATCAAATCCCCGATCTTCGACTGTTCTATCAGGGAGATCTGAGGTTCTTGAAGCAGTTCTAAATCCAGTGAGAGCTATTTCTAGGATAGCTAAACCTCGGTTTTTCTACAGCAAGATGACAGGCCTTACGTTTTTTAAAGAGGGAATATTGGCTATTATTCGTACTTGTACAATTTCCTCCTAATAGAGGAATCTTATGAGAGATACTTGTATAAAGTATACAAAAATATATAATGCAATTATGTCCATTAACGTGACAGAAGAAACGATGGCAGAAGTATTGGGTATACATCTAGGTAAGATCGAAGTTCTAGTATGTCTCTATAGGCAAGATGCGCGGAGACTTGTTATGGATTTGTGTAATATTGATGAGCCTAGAATTCGTTCTGAAATAGCGCGAAGTATAAAAGAAAATACTCCGGCTAATATTGCAACAACGCTCACTAAATTATGCGAATTAGGTGTTTTAAAAGTATTACAGGAGACAAAAATACGTTCAAAACGTAGTATGAGTAAGCAGCCGACACAGGTGATAAATAAGTATTCAATGATGCCTGAGTGGAGAGAATTTTTTTGTAATACAGCCTCTTTTACAATGCTGATTGATGGTACGGATTCACAGTCGACCGATGATACGGATGTACTCAATATGACGCATTTTGGACGACTTGGTTATTTATTGCACATCAATACTAGTCCTTTATTGAGGAATTGCTTAGCAGATTTGCTTGCTGATACACCTCTGTATTATTCCGAAATACTTGATCCAATGAATTCTTATCTACCTTCTTCTCAGAGAGCGGATTCCAAAGATAAGCAGCGAACATGGCTAGAATCACAGATAAAAAAGGCAGAAGGAATAGTCGATGAAGATATTTACTCGCGATATCCAGACGATCCATATATCACTCTCAATGAAACTTTTCGAGCATGGCTTTTATAGCAAAAGAACTACAAAAAATCCCCGATATTGTTGACGATAGTGACGATGCGAGTGTGGGAATTGATCCTAACGCACCAACAACGGAGAAGCCAGGGTCAGAAGGAAAAATATTAGTATTAACTGCACGTGCTTCAGTAGAGGGTAGAAAACATTCTTTGCATTTGGATGCAGACAGAAAAGAGCATATTCCTTCCGTTGAAATTCCTCCTCTACCTGAGCATTTAGTATCTCAGCTTGAGTCAGATGAATCTGTTCTTGAGGAAGAGGTTGAAGACTGTATTGCAAAAAAAATAACACTTCCTAACATACCTAAAATAAATTAAGAAATTAGCACACATTAATTTACTCCCCATTCCTCGCGGCTTACTTCGCCCTCACTCCTGCCTGCTGGCAGGCAGGCTGTCCGCCCGAGGCGGACATCTCTCTCCACATTATGGAGAAGGGCTGGGGATGAGGGCGGCAGGCAGGGGTGCCGAACCCCAATTACCGATACACATCATGATCACCAACGCCCAGGAATACTACCGTATGCTTATCGATATAGGTAAAGACAATGCGGTACTTGTAATTCACCGAAAAAGACGAACATCTTTTAAATTTCCCTTGTAGCTTGTGCGTTCGTAGTATTGGATCACGAGAATTTTTTTGAAAAATCTTTATGGCTGCAAGCATGTCAGACTGCAGTACGGGTGATAATTTTGCAAATGTACGAATAAAGCTTGGCTTATAACCGACGCGGAGCTTCATAGATTTTTTGCGAGTTCTTCAAGATCCCCATACAGCGTTGGTTCCTGCTGTGCGCGCAGCACGCGTTCTACTGCTTGATCTTCTGAAAATTTCTGCAACGCCTTCCGCATCGCATCGGCTTTATTCGAAGCTGCACCACTACGGACTAATTCATCGAGGATGTTGATGAGATCGGCAGAGAGAGGGACGGAGATCGTTGTCATGAGAGATGTATGATGCAGTAATATGATAATATCATATCTTTGATGTTTTTCGCAAGATCATCACCCCGCCCTCACTCTGTTAGCTCGATCATCAGCCTTCTATACAGATTCCTCAGCAGTAGCTCCTGCAACACTATTGCTCGTTTCAGTTCTTGCCTCATCAACTCTGCTTCCTGCAGGATCAGTGCTAGCGAAATGTTCGATCAACATTGGCTTGAGAAATTGAAAGGCAGCCTTTGCCTGACGATACAGATCGTCTTGTATACTTTCTTCTTCCTCCAATTCTACATTATTTACTTTTTTGAGCTCTTGATATACGTAGCGTAGAATCGTTAATCCTGAAGTATGACCGCCACCCAGAGGCCACGTTACTTTTTCTTTTCCGGAGAGAATTTTTTGGAAGTCAGCTACTTGTAGGTTCCCTAAAGTTTTTCCAGAGTGATCGATTGCTACTTGGAAAATACTCAAAAGAAATTGTAGTGATTCTGCCTCAGGGAATTTCTGAATAGGGGTAGGATTCTTCTCAGACCCTACAGGGTAGATCATGAGACGATCCTTTGGATCGATACGAGTCTCAATGCATTGCAGAATATTCTGCTGGAATTGGCCTTCGTTATGGAATGTAATGTCGTGTTTTCCATAGTGCTCATCGATTTCAACGATAGTCATGTTGCTCAATGCATCTTTTGTCATACCTGCGTTGTAGATCACCCTAGTCTTTCTCTCTGGCGATACAACAAACGTCACTGCAGCCTCAGGAACAATGATGATTGTTTTCCCTTGATCTCCCGCCCCACTTTCAAAGCTTTTGCCCCCAGCCTTTTGTTGATCATATACGTATATTGGCTTTTTGCTTCCTTCCCCAGTTGCACAGATTTTTCCTTGGACACTCAGCATGAGGAGGGCGTTACGAATACATCGAATTTTGGTCGAATCATGAGACTCAGATTCATGTTCTTCACCTCCTACAGCACTTTCTTCTGTTCTCTTCTGCCATCGGGTTGGAGCTGTACCAGCTGTGGGAGTAGTTTCTTTTACATCAACTGCTGTTAAGTATTCTTTTTCCAACTCTTCCACAGTCGGCAATGTTCCGCTTACAAATTTTCCATATTCATCTTGTATTGTTGCATCGAGATACTCGTCGGCTGCGACCACACGGTCAAGAGTTACCTCTTCATCAGCTTCAACCGTTCGACGGAAGAGCTGGTAGGTAGGTAAGCTGTTTTTTGGGGATACGAATACCATTCTATTTGGACCTTCACGTAGAAAGCGGACACCTATGGTCTTATTGTTTTCAATGCCCAAAGTTTTCATGAGATTACCAAGAGGTTCATCGTTTTCTGGAGTGATCGGGCGAGGAATTTCTGGCAGGAGAGCATCTCGTACGAAGTCCGCATCTTTTGATGTTGTTAACAGAGGATCTGGCAGTTTTTTTCCATCAGAATTTTCCATACATAACGCGCCAACTCAAATCGTGTTGCTAATTCTTGGGATGATTTTGGAGGGATACGAGTCAAGTATCGATTCAACATCTGCATCACCTGTGCAGTGTTTGTCATTCGTAGTAGCCAAGGATCAAATCCTGGCATGGGAGTTTGCGCTGCACTTTTCAGTGCTGCCAATTCTGCAAACTCTGGCTGAGTTATCAAAAACTCTGCAAGATGAACGTATCCAGCGTCAAAATACTTTTGAGGATTTCTCTGAGGATCTGTTGAAGCAAGAGCATTGTGCATAGCTATTCCCCTCCATATTGGGTGAGCGGGCATATCACGCATCCCTAACCTTCTATGGTTTGATCCTATAGTACTGTGGCTCTCGAGAGTTGCCATTCCTTCGCTTGGACTCTGGACCATGCATTGGATTGTATTGTCTTCTGTATAGAGATCTTTTCCACCAGGTAGCCAACGTGCTGTATCGAGATCTTCTGAAAATTTAGTAGGAATTGCGTTTTCACCTACTTTTCCTCGAGCTTCATTCAGCCCTTCTGTAAA
>CAZLFU010000103.1:0-4190 GCA_964558895.1 uncultured Candidatus Peribacteria bacterium | reverse complement strand
GATTCTCCCCAGAGACTCTGCCACAAAAAGAAGCTCATTGGTGCGCTAAAGGAGGTCATGAGGAAGAAAAGCCACCACGGACTTGCCTTGAGAATTCCAAGACCTGTGGTACACAAGCTAAAGAGCACATACGCAGCCTCCGGAACCAGTGCGAGAAAATAGAGTGCAGGAAGCCACCAACGATTGCGTGTAGGATGCTCCTTAAAAAATGCAGAGAGAATAAATGCGAGAAGCGTAGAGCAGCACGCGATGGCAATAGCAAGAATGAGCGTAAGAATTATAGAGCGCATTGCACCATCCATCAGACGCAGTGGTGCACCTGCAAGGAGAATAGAACCTGTGCGAATGAAGCTATAGAAGACAGGCCACATCAAAAAGAGAAGTACGCAGATTCCAAATATATTTCCTACATTGGCATTGGTTGGCACTCGGATTGCAGCAATGCTGAGTGGCCGAAGTCGCTTCATTGCCATGCGAAGTGCACTGCATACTATCCATGCGAGAACATACGCAGCTACCGTCATTACAAGGCCAAGAATGATAAGCATACCCGCCTGACCGATATCTCGCACGACGAATGCTTTCTGCTCAAACATTTGCGACCAATAGAGTGCCTTTCCTCCACTGATGACTTGAATCACCCAGTAATCGAAAAACGTAAGGAGAAAAAACAGAGCAAATGAAATAGGAAAACCACGCAGAAACGATGGAATGGAAACAAAGAATGCATCGAGTAGTCCTGTGAGCTCATGGGCAACCGTACGCTTGCGAATCACAAAGAGAAAACGCATCAAGTAGATTGGCAGATAGTGAGCTCCAAGGATGATGGCAGGAAGCACAATCATCTGAGCTCCCCACTCCCCAATGAATGCAATCATCCACTGCTGAAGAGGAGTGTAAATAGTGAAGAGTGCACCAAAGGAAAGAGCACGCACAACTGGGTTGATACTGTATGCCAAGACAACAGCAATTGCTGTATATACAGGCCACTTATGAAGCAAGCGCGTGAGAAAGGCTCCACAGAAAATAGCAAAGAGCGATGCGATCACAGAGAGTGCAATCGAATTTTTGATTGCTTCGATCATGAGAGGATCCCATGACGATAGAAGATTTTGGAGATTCAACTCTGGTGTAATGTGAAAATTGCGATCGACGGTGAGAAAAGGGAGCACGATCATGCAGAGACCAATCAGTATGGTCAAAATCCAGAACACTCCACTGCATGCAAGGAGAGAGAGATCTATGCCGCTTGCTGGTCTTTTGCTCTTCATCTGAACCCCAGAAGTGTACAGAATTCACTTGCAGAGAGCCATATCACGACTATGATGATTTCATAATTCTTCTTCCTTTTCACCATGAAAGCCTTCTCTCGAATTATTGGTCTTGCCATTATTGCACTCTTGGCTGTCTTCTTCGTTCGAAGCTCATCAAATCCTGCTCCAGAGCTCAATTTGCTCATTTGGGATAACTACCTTGCACCAGATACCATTCCAAACTTTGAGGAGGCTACAGGAGCCAAGGTAATTGTGGAGCTCTTTAAGAGTAACGAAGAAGCTCTCGCAAAGATTAAGGCAAATCCTGGAGTCTACGACGTCGTTGTTCCTAGCGACTACATGGTGAAAATTTTGAAAGATGAAAACCTTCTCGAGCCTATTGATTTTTCAAAAGTTCCAAACTTCGAGAATATCTCAGCATCGTCCAAAGGACATTACTACGACCCCAATTCTACCCACAGCGTCCCTTACGCATTTGGATCTGCAGGTTTTGCAGTGAATACAAAATTTGTTCAAGATGAAGAAATTACATGGGAGCTCCTCAAGGAAGAACGCTTTAAGGGGCAGATCGTGCTCATGGATGACATGCGATACGTATTGGGTGCGGTCTTACTCGAATTAGGCCTTGATCCTAATACTACATCCAAAGAGGATATTGATAGGGCAGTTGCCCTTCTCAAAGAGGTACTACCGAACGTGCAGAAAATAACTCCAGATACTCCAGTAGATTTGATGGTAGCAGAAGGTGCTTGGATTGCGTACGGCTACAGTGGAGATGTGTACCAGATGTCGGATGAAAACTCAGACATCACCTACATGCTTCCTTCCTATGGTGGCATGCAGTTCTTTGATAGCATGCTTATTCCTGTAGGTGCTCCTCACAAAGAACTTGCTCATACCTTCATCAATTACATCTTGGAACCAGAAGTCTCTGCAGCTATCACCAACGAGACGAACTATGGCAATCCTAACCAAGCTGCCAGAGAGTTTATCGACGAAGATACCCTTGATAATCCAAGCGTCTTCCCACCAGAAGCTGTGATGAGTAAATTGCACTTCGTAGAAGATCTGGGTGACGATGTCTCCCTCTACGATGATGCATGGCAGGAAATTAAGCGTTGAGAACCCACGCTTCCTGAATGCCAAGCATTACCTTCTTTCCAGCAGGAATAGTCCCCTGCCCGACCAGCACGACTGCGTCTTGTCCTGGGTCTGCAGCCACCTCTATTCGCGTGTAGAGAGTGCCATGCTTGAGAGCAGATCGCATTGATCGTATATCTTCTGCGCGTACCTCTATAGTACTTGGTGCCGACTCTCCCCACATAGCAGACCAGCCCCAGAAGCCGATGGATTGATCTGGCTTCACCTTTGGGAGGCCAGTCGCCTCCAAGCGAGAGATTGCCTGTGCAGGCAATACATTTTCTACTGCCAGTGTCCACGCTGTACGGACATCCTGCGGATGCCAATCCTTCTCTTTGGTTGGTACAAATCCAATCACACCTTTGTCATCTACAAGAAGAATACGATGAGAAAATGTGCAAAGAAGGTCAAAGTCGTGGCTTACAATCAGAGTTACTCCTTTCTTACGCTCACCTCGAGCGATAATCTCGTGAGTGCACACTGCTTCAAAGAGGTGTCCAATTCCAACGAAAGGCTCATCCAAAAGTAGAACTGGTGGATCCATGATCAAGCTACGAACAATTTCGGATCGCTTTCTCTGTCCTCCACTCATTGCTCTTGGATATTTATGTAGATGCCGATCTACTTCGAAGTCCTTAAGGAGGCGATCAAAGTTCTTCTCCCACTGCTTTGCTACTTCGTCGGTTTTTCCACTGGCTGCCAAGCCTAGTTCTATGTTCTGACGAATGGTAATTTCCTCGAGAAGACCATCAAACTGTGACATGTAATGCACCTCTCGCGGGTCGAGCATCTCTCGAATCTTCTTAAGGTAACTCGTCTTGCCTGCACCAGACTTTCCAAAAATTCCTACAATTTCCCCTGGTTCCAACTCCAGAGAAGGAATGGTGAGATGAAAACTCCGATGGCTTATGGTTATAGAAGGAAGCTTCATACGTTTCGGTTGGCGAAATATAAACTTTTTGGTCGCAAGACGCTAGATCATTAGGTGGTACCGACAAGTGTAACTTCTTCATCTATGACTCCTGCAGTCGAAAACAGATCCCACGTCTTCGTACCACCTTCTACAATAATACTACTGATGCCGTAAAAATCACTCGTCGGAGTAATAAGTACCTTCCAAAGTTCATTCCAATCAAAATGACTACCAGTCATGGGAACCTCGTGCATACGCACTCCTCTTTTTGCAAGAATATCTACTTTTTCGGTGCTTAGATTGGATGCCTTCTGTGGCGCCACTATAACTATAGTACGAGTAGCTAGCTCACCTGTTACCACCTTGGAATCCAAAGGAATTCTCAAGTTAGGATCAAGAATCACCCTATACTGTAGAGGAAATTCTTGTGCAAATCTTGTATTCAGCATTGGATTGTCTTCGATGATCGTCTGCACTCCAACAAGGATAGCATCGTGCCTTGCACGGAGGCTAGCATGCGCCCATCTATCTTGCTCTTGCGTTGTTATACGCAAGCGACTCCCATCAGAATTTGCAGTGGTTCCATCCTTCATTTGGGCTTTTTTGAGGGTAACCCAAGGACGATTTTTGGTGTGAAGTGAGACAAAGCCTCTATTGAGCCATTCGCATTCAGCCCGTAGCACTGGGCCAATAACGCAGAGTCCAGCAGATCGAAGTATCTCAATCCCCTTTCCAGAAACTTTGGGATTTGGATCAAACATTCCAAAAACGATAGTTCGAATACCACTTTCAAGAATCCGAACTGTGCACGGAAGGATTTTTCCATCATGGCAACAAGGCTCCAATGTAATGTAGAGAATATC
>CAZLFU010000102.1:0-4232 GCA_964558895.1 uncultured Candidatus Peribacteria bacterium | reverse complement strand
TTGGTTTTGGTGCTCATTTGAGCATGTACCTCTAGCCCTATGATGACTTCTAGATCAGCTGACATGTGTATGCTTATCCTAGGTTTTTGCCTCTAGAGAGGCAAGAAAGTGGGTTATTTCTTTCTTTTTCTTATGGAGAGTAGTCAGAAGTCTGCCTATTTTAACAAAATGGCTTTCTGTAGGTAATAAATTGGTACAATTGACATCAATAAAAATTATAATATATTATTACAAAATAGATGTTATCAATTGAATCAGAGCAGGGTTATTCCGACGGCGAGTTGTTTGTAATGATGCACAGTGGAGATAATACTGCTGCAACCACATTGTATGATCGTTACAAGGAAACTATTGAGGCAGCTTCTTGGAGGTATCATGTTGATGTAGATGATCTGGGACAAGAAGCATGGTACAAGGCTTTGGCGGGCTTTAATAATTATGATCAAAACAGAGATTTTAGTGTTTGGTTTAAAGTTATTGTTAATAATGTGGCACTTGATAGAAAAAGACGTGAAAAGTGTAGAATTTTTTCAGTTCAATGTAGAGGCGTAGATGATGATATACAATTAACGGAACGAGCAGATCTTCATACCAATGACACTCAATTTTTTGAGGTTAAAGATGAGATGGAGTTCTTACTTTCGTTGTTGTCAGAGCCCTATAGACTAGTAATACAAAGAGTTTTTTCTGGAGATTCTATTGAAGAGATAGCTACTGACGAGAAGCGTGAAGCAAGTACTATACGCGTTAGAGTAGGCAATGCGAGAAGGATACTTCAAGCAGCATTTAATGCCCGTTATTCTCTATAATCCACAATCAAGATTCCATCGAGATGGTCGACTTCATGTTGCACGACACGAGCATCCCACTCTTGGAGCCTCCTCTCTTGTTCTTGTCCTTTGGGGTCGAGAAACGTGATAATAATTTCCTCTGCGCGAGGAACATCTACGTTTACTTCGGGCAAACTTAGGCAGCCTTCCTCTGCTATCAGCATTTCTTCGCTCTCCCAAATAATTTCTGGGTTAATGAGTGGGGTCATTTTGCCATTGATGGTTGCGAGGCACACACGGAGAGATTGGCCTACTTGTGGTGCTGCAAGCCCTATTCCTTGTCCTTTTACTGTTTCCTCCATATCTTTGATCAATTTAAGTACTTCTTTGGTCACCTTGGGAACTTGCTTTGTCTTGGTGCGGAGAATAGGAGTATCTGCGCCAGTGATGATGGGAAGAATAGCCACGGAGGTATAGTAGAGATTCTCTGCGGAATTTATACAAAATTAAGAGACTTTTTGAGGAATTTTTAATGATTAATTTCTAATTTTTATTCAATTTCTAATGAGGAAATATTGAATGACCTCTTTTTTAGAGAAATAGAATTAAAAATTTCAAATTTCAAATTAAACATTCCTCTCAATCTATCTCACCAGCATCTGTTTCATTCCTGTAAGTTTCTGCAACTCATCCACGCTCATAATGTTATGATCTTGGATCATTCTTAGCAGAGCCTGTGCCGTAAGAATGACATCTGGGAGTGCACGGTGACGATCTTGTGGAAAAGTGAGTCCAAAGCGGTTCGCAATGACATCCAGATTGTGGCGGAATTCTTTTGGATAGAGTGCGCGGCTCAAACGCATAGTGCACAGACACGGCGGAATATCCACATATCCCCAACAGAGTTCTTTCTCACATTCGAGAAAGCTCAGATCAAAATCTGCATTGTGTGCAACAAGCAGAGAACCCTGTGCAAATTCTAAAAACTGAGGAAGGACAGTATCGATGGTTGGAGCATTGGCCACATCTTCATCCGAAATTTTATTCACCTGCTTTGCCTCCCAAGGGATAGGTCTTTCTGGGTTTACAAATGATACAAAGGTCTGTTCATCGGAGATGATTCCATCAATTACTTTGATACCGGCAATCTCGATAATTTTGTGCCCTTTGAGAGGGTCGAGCCCGGTGGTTTCTGTATCGAAGACTGTAAAAGTAGGGAGAGACATGGACATGGACTATAGCAAATTTTTGGAGCCCTTCCAGGGGCATTTTGCTCCAGAAATACTTTCTCTATTGATTCGTTGTATCATTGTTCCGTGGTACTAGTATGCCTATGTCTATGAAGACTTCTTCTCTTACTGTCGAGCAGGTTATCGAGGAACTACGCATGTGCTATCCCAATGCAAATTGCACACTAGATTGGACGACGCCACTCGAGCTTTTGATTGCCACTATTCTTGCAGCACAATGCACAGACGCACGTGTAAACATAGTGACGAAGACACTTTTTACAAAGTACAAGAAGCCAGAAGACTACGTCTCTGTCTCCACCGAAGAACTGGAGAACGATATTCGCTCCTGTGGAACGTTTCATATGAAGGCAAAAGCTATACAGGAAACCTGTGCTTTGATTCTCGAAACATACAACGGTCAGGTTCCACGTACGATGGAGGAAATGCTGACACTGCGAGGAGTGGGTCGCAAGACCGCTGCGGTAGTTCTGGGAACGGCGTTTGGAGTCATCGAAGGAATACCAATCGATACGCATAATATTCGATTACTTCATCGCTTGGGACTTACTACAAAGAATGATCAGAAGCGTATAGAACTGGATATGATGGAGAAAACACCCAAGAAAGATTGGCTTCTTCTATCGCATCTCATGGTGGCGCACGGACGTGCTATTTGCCACGCGCGCAATCCTGAATGTGGCAAGTGTGTCTTTGCACAGACATGCCCCAGTTCGCTGGTGCGAAAGAGGCACTAGTCGTGGTACAATCGTGGCTCATATTGTAAGTTCTTTTTTCTTTACTCCTCTTTGTGTATGTCACATTCCAAGCTTTCTTGTATTGGTATCTCTCTCCTTCTTCTTGGTGCTTGTCAGATAACACAGCCTGTTGATATTCCATTGCCTTCGGACTCAGAATCATCGTCCATTGGTATGGAAGAAGATACGTTCACCTCTACAAAAGCACTCCAGCAAAGTTGCGCTTCACTCCAAGCAAAAACAGATTCGGAGAAAGCAAAAATTTTGGAAGAGATTGCCCAAAATATGGACGAAAATGCTCTGGATATGATTTTGGGAGAGAAGTGTGCATTTTTGGGCGAGGGAATGGAAATTGGTTTCGTACAAGAAGACGACTTACTCCTGATGGATGAGCCGGAGATGGTGTACTACTTCCCATCTGTGGAGAAGTTTGTGGTGACCTTCTCATTATTGAATTCCGTTGCGTACATTGTGGATAAGAAAGGCGGGGAGGATCCTATCCTCTACTTTGATATGCACCGTGATGAGTTCTCTGTTATGGCAAGCATGGCACGTCACATGATGTATGACACCGAGGACGAGGAGAATGTAGAGGATGTAGGCACAATGATGAAAGAAGACGACCACATGCAGAATGTGATGATGGGAGATGATGCACAAAATGAAGAGATGCCTTCTGATATGCAGCATGAAGAACTAGGGGAGGAGACCGGTAGCGAAGATTCCAATGATGATGAAGAGGAAAACGCAGATGACGACGAAAATGATGAAAAAGAGATGATTCAAAAAGGAGTCTACGGTACCTATACCAGTGGGGTGATTGGCAATGGCCAGAAGTCTGTACTCTTCTTTCATGCAGGGTGGTGTCCTTACTGCAAAGCACATGATACCTACCTCACAGATTTGTATGGAAGTGAAGAAGTCCCTCTCAATACCTATAAAATCGATTATGATTCCTCTCTCGATTTGCGAAAGCAGTTTGGTATTACATCACAAGATACATTTGTCTTGATTGATGGAAATGGTTCCGTACTCAAACAGCTTACTTTCCCCAGCAATACTGCTGTAGAGGAACTTTTGCAATAATTTTTTCTATGCAACTCCACCTTTTCTTTGCACTCTTTACCGCTGGCCTCCTTACTATTTTACTCCCCTGTATTCTCCCCCTTATTCCTATTGTCTTAGGAGTAAGTATTGCAGGTCGTAGTAAGTGGAGACCTCTGCTCACTGTTGCCGGAATGCTGGTGAGCTTTGTAGGATTTACGTTTCTCCTTACAGTGGTTCTCAATCAATTTGTGGAGTTGGCAGACTATCTGCGTATTGGTACCTACTTTGCTCTTCTTCTCTTTGGTATTGCTTTTGCACTGCATCACAAGTGGGTGCAATTTGCTCTTTCGTTTATTGGAGGATTATTCTTTCTGGAGAAAGGCTGGATTGCAGTAGGTAGTGCCGGAGTATTTGGTGTTGTTGCTATG
>CAZLFU010000101.1:0-4409 GCA_964558895.1 uncultured Candidatus Peribacteria bacterium | reverse complement strand
TCGCATACTGGATGAAGTTCATCCACTATTTTTTCATTTAGGTTCTTCACTGCTGGGAGACCGACGCGCTATTGAGGATTTGAAATTTTTTCTAGATCATGAGCCAGCTCGTTTCAAAGCCCTACTGGGTGATTTACAAAAAGATAGGGAGCGAGAAAATGTGACCGCCATGCTGATGCAACTGCATGCTTTCTGTGTATTACGCAAGAAAGGAATTCCATGTACATGGGAGCCGCCAACTGTGGGAAAAAGAAGTGCTGATTTGGGTATTCCACTTGATAAGGGCAGAAACCTGTTCCTGGAAGTTCGAACAATCTTCCCGCCATTGTCAGATCGAGTGCATGACAAAATGTCCAATTGGTTACGCGCTGAAGTAAATGCAATTCCTGATTTGCCCTATTACGTTTCTCCGTGGTTCCAGGGACGCTTAACCGAAGAAAAGGCAAAATACCTTTTGGGGGCGATCAAGGGGGAAATTGCCAGTGGAACATTGCCTACTTCTCCCGGTGAAAGGATTGAGAAAATTTACACATTCGAGAACCTGTTGCTCGCCAAAATCGAATACGAATTCTCGGAGGATGCAGAAGGTTATTGGACAGGACCTGGTCAATCGATGGCTAGTGATGGCAGTGATGATGCGGCGCACATCAAATTTAAATTCCTTGATAAGCTAGAAAAATTCCAACTCCCGCCCCGCCCTGCTGTCGGAGGGTATCTCATCTGTCTTGATACGTTGTGGGGGGATTTCCACGATGTGACGAATGCAATTCTAGGGCAACTGAAATTGGCAGTGACTCGTGACGGAAAGTTCCACGATGTACGCGATAAGAACGGCGTTATACATCATGAGAAGGGCAGCAACATTGCAAATGTAGATTGCATCATCGTTGTCATGCAACCATCTAACAATTGGACGAAAGAGAATATGAAATTCATGATGAATACAGATCAGAAGGAGCTTCAGAAAGAAGAAGTAGAAGGCCTGTTCCTGTGATCAGCCACTTATTTCGCTAAAATTTTGTAGAGGAAAGGGTTCTGGCATAGGGGCATATTTTCCCTTAAAATCTTTCTTATGACTGTTAAACATGGAATCTGGATTGGCCTTATTGCCTCAGGAATAGTCTTAAGTGGCTGCCAAAGTACGGGCATTGATTCGACAGCACTGCCACCTCCTATCTCATCTTCTGCGTCAGAAAGTAGTACTACTAGCAGTACGCAGGCACCTGTCGTCAAAGAGAAAATTTATCCCACAATAATTGATGTGCCATTCCTTCTAGGAAAGGATTTCGATCAAGTTGCTGCTAAACTGGGAAAGGTACTTGAGGACGATTCCTTTAGCAGTCACGGACAAAAGTGGTTCGGCAAACAGAACATCGAAGTTGGCATCGCATACGATTATGGGACGAACAAGGTGATAGAGGTATTCCTTTCAATGAACGACGACAACATGCCAATCCTGGACATCGACAAGCTCATGGATAATGGCAACCTTACAGAAGACGATTCTCGATATAGCGTTGATGTGAGGAAATCAATGAACACGGAAGGCTATACGGGTATTAGGGTTGTTCCTCGATAAAGCTTCCGAACTCGCAGAAAACCGCCACACCAAGCCATGAATGGACTTTGATACCAAAAATGCACGAAGACCCGAAAAACCCACTTTCGAACTTTCTCAAAACAGCCTATAAGGCCGTTATTCTCGATAAAATCGCAATTCTATGTGTTTGAATTTCGCTGAATTCCCGAATGGTGGGCGATGCAAGACTTGAACTTGCGACCTCGACATTATCAGTGTCGCGCTCTAACCAGCTGAGCTAATCGCCCGAAGATGTGAATGATATACAGCTTATGAATGAGATTAGCGTAGGAAGCGAAGCTGCAAGCTGCCTGTCCATCCGTAGTTCGCCGCAGCGAACGAAGGTGGAAGCTAATCGCCCGGAGATGTGAATAAATCAACTTTCCAAAATCACACTGCGTTATATTGCAGCCAGGAAAGGGTACGAAGAAGATGCCTTCAGGTCAACAGAAAGATGAGGAGGATTTATAGGTGAGAGATCTGTGTAACACTCTCGCCTCGTTCAATATGCCGTATAACCTGCGCAAGATGTGGGGCAATTGGAAGCACTGTAAGCCCTTTAAAGGCCTTTTTATCCTGCGGGATGGTATCGACTACCACTACTTCCTCAAATTGTGCTTCTGCGAGTCTTTCTATGGCAGGTCCCGAGAAAATAGGGTGAGTAGCAGCTGCGTAGACACCAGGGTTTGCTCCTCGATTCACGAGTGCCTCTTTAGCAGAGACGAGGCTACCTGCAGTATCAATCATGTCATCAAACAAGATGCATGTACGCCCTTCCACTACTCCGACAATCTCTATGATCTGTGCTTCGTGGTGCATTGGTCTGCTCTTATGCATGATTACAAGGTCTGCCCCCAGCATGTCCGAGAATTTCTTGGCACGTTTGGCCCCTCCTGCATCTGGTGAGACGACGACAGGGTCTTTGATATTCTTCTCCCTAAAATACTTAGCAAAGATTGGTCTGGCATCCAGTGCATCTACAGGGATAGAGAAAAATCCCTGTACTTGGTCGGAGTGGAGATCGATGGTAATAACATGATCTGCACCAGATTCTTCCAAGAGATGAGCAATCAATTTTGCAGAGATTGGTTCTCGTGGTTCTGCCACTCTATCTTGTCTGTCGTACGGAAAGTGCGGCATGATGACGTGCACAGTGTGTGCAAAACTCAACTTGGCTGCTTGGCACATCAAAAAGAGTTCTACCAAGTCTTCGTTCACTTTGTTGGTTCCTGTCTGCAGAAGGTACACATCTTTGCCTCGCACAGATTCTTCAAACTTTACATAACTTTCGCCACAGCTAAATTTTTTGAGGGTAATAGATCCCAACTTCACGCCCAATTCTTTTGCGATAGATTCTGCAAGTGCCGGGTGGGACGATCCTGCGAAGAGATTCATCTACTTTTAGTATAGCATCGCACCAAGCGTATGGCGAGGTCTCAATCTCTGCTATGATTTTGTAGATGCATGTTCGTTTCTCCACCATCGTTGGAACACCTGTTGTGGAGCAGGGGAGCGATATGGCCATCGCGGGTATTACCGATATTCTCATTCATCCAGATACAGGAAAGATAGAAGGTTTCTTTGTAGAGCCCGTTGGATTCTTTCAGAGTGAGGCACTGTTTCTCTCGTCTCTCGATATTATTCGCTGGGGAACAGCGGTTGTCATTCGAGATAGAGATATTCTTTGCCCCCTCGAAGATTTCATTCGCTTACAAGACCTGCTCAATGATGAGCGTCGCATCTTAGATCAACGCATGAAGACAGAGAGCGGTCGTAGTCTGGGAGTTTGTAGAGATTTGCAATTTGATACCAACTCCATGAAGTCCGAATGGCTCTTCCCCAAAAAGTTTTTTCGCTGGGGCACAGCACTTCCTATGCGGGAAGTTGTAGAAGTACGGACAGATGCCATTATTGTTCGAGATCCTCCCGCAGCGCAAAAATATGCAGAACCACAAGAGGAGGAGCCAACAATCCTCCAGGTCATCGAAAGTATTCCAGAGGTACAGGAGCCAAAAGCAACAAGAAGCTCTCAATAGACTTGCTACAGAAATTTTGTTTCTAGTTGATATCCCTTGAGTACTGCCTAAAAAATAGCATTTACAACGAAATTGACTAGTGCACTTGCAAGGAGAATTACAAGCAGGCCCACTGCCGCGTAGACGATGGCGCTACGTGCTTTTTGGCGCTGACCTTCGTCACCACCAGCAACAATGAGGCGGATACCAGCAATAATGATCACAATCACAGCAATCAAACCAATGAACCCTAGTATTGTATTGATAATACTTAAGATTACCTGGCGAAGGTTGCCACCTCCACCAGATATAGTTGGAATACCACCGATACCACTAAGGCCTGCAAATACGGGTGTAGCATAGAAGAGCGCAAGTGCTGCAGTGGTAGCCCGTAAAACAAGAGACTTAAGGGTATTCATAGATAGTGAATACTGGAAATGGTAAATCATTTTTTTAACGAAGGGTAGTAGAAATTTTTAGGAGTGTCGGAGAAATACATCCAAGAATAAAAGATGGATAACAAAAACCCCGCTTTCGCGGGGTGTTTGCTTTTTTGACCTTCGAACAAAACTTATACAGCGCTGACAACGAAGGTAACAATCGCGCTCGCAAGGAGAACGATAATCAAACCGACGGCTGCGTAGAGAATAGCACCACGTGCTTTCTCACGCTGACCTTCGTCACCTCCAGCGACAACAAGGCGAATACCAGCGATAATGATCACAATCACTGCGATCAAACCGAGGAATCCAAGAACGGTGTTAATAATGTTCGTAATAACCGTTCGGAGGTTGCTACCTCCACCGGATACTGTT
>CAZLFU010000100.1:0-4551 GCA_964558895.1 uncultured Candidatus Peribacteria bacterium | reverse complement strand
GCTTGCAGCGGACAAAGGCTTTTTGGTTCTTTTTGGCCAACAAAAAGAACAAAGAGTACTGAAAAGTATGCCGCAAAGGAGGTACTAGGAAGGTACAGAAGTTTTGTAGAATGAATTATAGAGATAGATCTTTGCCCTCAACAAACTTCACACGAGTAGTGTATCCTACAGAAGTGATACGTATTCCTGCTGCACTCGAGCGAACACTACAACAACTCTTTCCCCGCGCGAGGGATCGAGATCGTTTTGTTGCAGACGCGATTGAGCGAGCATTGGGTCAAGAGACAGCAGTCGACATCGATCGTCCTCATGCGATTGGTGGCACTATTCATCTTTTTACAGATGGTGGCTCCAGGGGGAACCCCGGCCAGGCTGCTATCGGAGTTGTTTTAGAAGATCCTGCGAAGGGCACAATCCTGCGAGAACATTGCGAACGCATTGGAATTGCTACAAATAACGTAGCCGAATATCGTGCGCTTATAGAAGGATTGAAACTTGCAAAGAAGTATCACCCCAATCGCTTGGCATGTTTTTTGGATTCCGAACTTATCGTGAAACAACTTCTCGGTGAGTACAAAGTAAAGATGCCAAGCCTGCTAGAATTTGTGGAAGAGATTCAAGAGCTTTCGAGCGATTTCCCCTTTCTCACATTCCAGCATATTCCTCGCAAAGATAATCATCGTGCAGATGCATTGGTGAATAAAGCGTTGGATGAACACCCCGCTCCTCACTATGAAAAACCGTACTAAGCTTTCGATTCTCTGCACGGTACTCGTTGCCTCTTTTCTGTCGATGGAGCATGTGCATGCTGCGTATCCTGCTATCACTCTACGCTATCAACATTTTATTTTTACCATTGATCCCGATCTTTATCCACAGTGGCAAAGTGAGCAAGATGCTTGGTTTTACTTCGATAGGCCTATTGAACCACTTGCGTCTTGGCTGGTAGATGGTGATGAGATTCCTGCACTTCCAGTGGGCATCGCGCGCCACAGTGTTGTGGGATGGGACCATAATCGTATTGCAGAGACGCTCCACACAACTATTGGTGATCAGCTCAATAGAGATGCGCATGCAGTTACTATCAGTCGTACAGAGACAGGTTCTATCGTATTTGATGGTGTTGGACTCACAGGAAGAAGGGTGATGATTCCAGAACTTGCTTCTCTCGTACTCAAAGCACTAGAGCAAGGAGTGACAGATATTGTCATTCCTGTAGAGGAATTGCCAGCACAGGTAACTGTGCAAGATGCAGAGCTCTTGGAGATGGGCATCAAAGAAGTGATTACTGTGGGAGAATCGGATTACAGTGGTTCCCCATTTGCCAGGAGGCATAATATTACTACAGGACTTAGCAAATTTAACGGTCATATCATTCCACAAGGGGAAACCTTTTCTTTCAATCAAGTTTTGGGTCCAGTAAATAGAGCAACTGGCTATCTACAAGAACTTGTTATTTTGGGAGAGCGTACCATTCCAGATTTTGGGGGAGGGCTCTGCCAAGTGAGTAGCACTGCATACAGAGGTATCTGGGAATATGGATTTCCCATCGCAATGCGAAAAAATCACAGTTATGCAGTTCGGTATTACAGTCCCAATGGTACCGATGCCACTATCTATCCTCCCAATATAGACATGAAATTTGTGAATGATAGCCTAGGAGCATTGTTGATTCAGACCTATGAAGAAGACGATCACGCATATTTTGTGTACTACGGAACTCATGATGATCGTACAACCGATCTTGTTGGTCCATTTACGTGGGATCATCGTAGCCCACCTCCACCACGTACCGAGTACACTGCAGATATTCTTGCCGGAACTACTCGTAAGGTTGGCACTGCCACACCTGGTTTACAAGCTGCATGGTTTCGCATTGTCCACGATACCGATGGCACGGTACACATAGATCCTACCTATTCCTTCTACGAAGCTCGGCCACTCTTTACGCAAATTGGCGTTGCGCAAGAGACTGCAAGTGATCAACCTCCAAGTTGGTTGAATGTAGATGCAGAGGGGTAATTTTTGTGTCATCCTAATCAAGTTATCCTTGTCATCCTGAGCTCTGTCGAAGGATGACCTTCAATCTTTCTTCCTTTCCACTTTCTTTTGACGCAAAAGAAAGTGGAGAAAGAAAACAGTCGCTTAGAAAACCCTGGAATGAATTCCAGGGTTAACTGCCGAATTCATTCGGCAGTTCGAGGCGACATCCTTTTCTTACTACTCACTCGCAAACACCAACATAGGCATAGATTTCATTGTACGAGTGCCTTGCGCCTGTACAAATGTTTGGCAGAGCAGAGAGAGCTGTGGAGCAGATTCTTCTGCAAGAGTAGGAAGCAAATTCCAGTCACCTTGAATGCAGGTATCCAATGCAGCACGTTCTGCAAGAGAGAGCTTTGTATCGTTGCTTTCTGGGAGGAGGCCAAGAAGATGCAGAAGGCGGAGCGTAAATGGCAGTGTGCAGTGCGCATGCTGTTGGTTGAGATATTGCACGGCAAGATCAAAAATATCTGGCAGTGGCTCTTCATCGTGGAGGAGAGAAAGGAGTAATTCCATTCCGTATCCTATGCGCAGAAATGCCTCCATGTCTTTTTCTGGCCATTTATGTTTGAGGCGTACGGATGTAATCAGAAATCCTGCGCTTGTCTCTACAATGTCTGCTTCTACGTGAGAGAAGGGCAGTACACTTCCTCCCATTCTACTGGTTAGTTTTCGCACACCTCGTGCACGTGCTGCGATGCGTCCGCGCTCTCGTGTAAAGAGCAAGCAAAAGCGATCCGCCTCTCCTACATCGTATGTCTGGAGCACAATGCTTTCGTACGTTTGTGTGCGGGCCATACTAATTTGCGCGAAGCGTGAGAGTAGAAGAGTTGATTACTGGTCGTATTCCAAGCCACGTTCCTCCAAGTGCAATAAAGGGAGTAACAACTAATTCGAGAATAATATAAAGCGGAAACACACCGGCCAGCAGTGGGACCATTGCTTGGTGAAACGCAGTAAGCACGCCACCCGAATACAGATAGGGTATGGCTGTCGCAAGTACAGGCAGCGCACATGCAACCAGCAACGCACTTATAAACATAGATCCTCCCAAAAGGATGGCAGCTTCTACCGAGAAAGGAAGAAGAATAGAGAGCGTACTTGCACCAACCAGTCGTTCTATAAGCACTTCATCCGAACGAGCAAGAACACGTCTTCGCACCAGTTCCATTGTTGTGAGGAGAAGCACTATTCCTGTGATAAAAAGAATGACAAACGTCAAAGCACTAGTTGCCTTGGTAATTTTGATAAGTTCGTACACACGTTCTTCCTGGTCGGTTACTTGAGAAAGAAATGTAGGGTCTATCACTCTACTCCAGGTATTTTTCTCAATAAATGTTGTAAAAGTTTCATAGTCATCTAGTGAGCGAAGTGTGATACCAATAGAATCTCGGAAGGGGTTATCTAACCCAAATTCCTCTACAAATGTGATGATTTCGGGGTCGGTATTCTTCGTTTGTTCGTAGGCTTGCTCCTTGGTGATGTAGAGCACATCTGCCACGTAGGGTAGTTGTTGAATTGCACTGTAAAACTCTCGAGTATCTTGGTCACTTGCTTCTGCTTGTACCTCTAGACGTATGTCTGTGCGCGAGCGAAGCAACGTATGCATAGCCTGCATGCCAAGCACCGTGAGTAGGAGGATCTGTACCAAAATTGCCATGCCAAAGAGTGTGCCAAATGAGAGCAGCCACCCGCGTTCTCTGCGCATGCTTTGTAAGCCAGTTCGCACGCCACGTTGCAATACCACCGATAACTCTGGATCGAGTTTGATCATGTGGAAAGTAGTGTAGCGCAGAACAAAGCGTACTTCATTACTAAATTGATGAATGATTACATGGCTACATGATTTCATGATTCGCAAGCGATCCATAAATGCTTTGTCATCTGCGCTAGACAAAACAAACTACACTGACATATGTCAGTCATGTAGTCATGAAATCATGTAAAGGAGGTTCAACTTCAACATACGTACCTCACCAAAGTAACTAAGCCCTTGTTGGAGCACCTTGCTCTTTTTCTTCACGGAGTGCTCGCTCCAGACGTTCGACGGCCTTCACGCACTCTTGTGCTCGGGTGTTCTCTGGATCTAAATCGAGTGCACGTACGAAGAGTACTTTTGCTTTCGCAAAGTTTCTGGTTTGCAAGTAAGCAACACCAAGATCACACAATGTAAGCGGGTTTGTATTATCTAGATTCAATGCTCGTTCCAATGTGACGATCCCTTGTGCGCGTTGTCCACCATTGAAGAGTACCCATCCAAGGCAACGGAGAATCTCTGGATTATTTGGCTTTAACTTATTTGCACTATGCAAAAAAGAAAGCGCTTCCTGCCATTCTTCATTGTGAGAGCAGAGAAAACCCAAAATATAACAACCCGTGTAACTATCTTTATCTAGTTCGATCGCTTGTTTGGCAGCAATACCTGCGCGATCGTAGTGATCCAAGCTCAACTCGTTATCTGCTACCTCCTCTAAAGCGGCAACATTACCAGGATCTTCTATGAGTAAC
>CAZLFU010000099.1:0-4551 GCA_964558895.1 uncultured Candidatus Peribacteria bacterium | reverse complement strand
TTCTTTCTCCACTTTCTTTTGCGTCAAAAGAAAGTGGAAAGGAACTGAAAACCCTCATCCCTGCCTCTGCCGGCAGGCAGGCCCGTCCCTTCTCCCTACTAGGGAGAAGGGTGCACTATTCTGCTAAGTACATAACATTGACCTCATTAATAGTGAACCTGACCCTTTGATACTTAAGAGCAGGCTTGCTTGGGATGACAAAGGGAAGCTTAGGGGAGATGGGGGTAAGATTGTGCAGGATGACAAAAGGAAGGCTTGAAATAGAATTTTTGGGAGATACATAATTGTAAGTAAAATCTTACATAAATTAGAGAATTTATCTAATTAAATGGCTTATATAAGCCAAAACTACTGAATACAAAGTTAGTATAAAAAATATATTCATAAAATGATTCTCAACTTACGCCAGAGGAGAAAGTTGCGGTTCCTTCGATGGATGAATATGATGACATGATTTGCCTCCAAGAAGACAAATCCGAATACCAACAAACACACGTCCGGCCGGACACAACACAAACATTCAAAAATCAATCCGCCGACAAGCTCCAAAGAAACCCTTCGCCCATTCACACCGCCGACACACAAGAAACTCAACTCAATAATACTACGTAGAGAGAGTTGCGGTCATGCGCGGCGTACCGCGCACGTTCCTCCTGGTCACAATTTGCAATCCTATTGCCACTGCTGGGTATAGGAACAAGATCACGGTATGTTTAGAAATGCGTGACCGTTACTCTCTCTGCTCTGTGATGTCGTCCCACATATGAGAGGCTGCTATATGGGATGCCACCCCCTACTCCCCAGTGTTCTCTGTCGCCCCAGTGCACAGTGTAAAAGAACCGGTCCGGGGACCTCGTCCGGTTGCGAGGAGAAACAAGAAACCTCAACAAGGCAGAGTTGCGAGGGCTCCTCCCCTCAGTCCCTTCCGATTAATCGGCTCAGCGACACCTAACGGATTTTGTTGTTGATAGCCGCGGAGGAGAGACACAAACACAAAAAAGGCCAGAGGCTATTTCTGGTCTTTTTTGATGCAAAGAAAAATATCAAGTACAAGGATTGAAGAAGTTATTACCCTCACCCTCATCCCCGCCCCTTCTCCCTGAGGGAGAAGGATCGAGGGTGAGGGTAACTATTTCCTTGTCCTCCACGCAAAGACGAGGAAGAATGGCCTTATGCAACTCTACTCAGACGAAGATTGGACAATTATCAAAGAGCCTGCTTCGCTTCCCGATGGAAGGCAAAAGAATGCCTCGCGCGCAAAACGGGCAGATTCTGTGCATCTTATTGCCTTTGCTTCCAGTGACACTATTCTGATTCTTCGTGAATATAGACCGTATTACGGCACCTACATTTGGATGCTCCCCAGTGGACGCGTCAATAAAGAGACCGATCATTTTGTTGGGGCACAGAGGGAACTACAAGAAGAAACCGGTTACAAGGCAAAGGACTTGCACCTGTATTGTCAGACAAATTATTCCGAGAGTTTGATTGCGACCAACTATATCTACATTGCAAAAAACCTCACAAAAGACCCTCTTCCACAAGATGCAGATGAGCTTATGGAAGTACACGAAATGAGCATAGAAGAAGCTCTCGAAAAAATTCTTACAAGTGAAATCATCCACACTGCTAGCGCATTTGCGCTCATGAAGTATCTACGAGATCACAGCAACTCATAAAGCTTGCCATTCACCAAGGAAAAGAGACAATGTATGCGTGAATAAAAAGGCATTGAGCACCCTGGCATGTATAAGCTTCATCTTGGTTTTGAGTGCCTGCAGAAGCGACCCAACGACGACTCCCAAAATGAGTGTGGAGGACACTGCCGATGTGGTGATTGGGCTATTACATAGAAAGGAAATAGATCTTCTCACGGAGTTTATTCATCCAGAGAAAGGTGTACGTTTTACACCGTACGCCTACGTCCAACCAGAAGCAGATCTTGTCTTTACGCCAGATACACTCCCCTCTCTGGAAAGCAGCAAAAGCTTTCATTGGGGATTCTTTGATGGAAGTGGAGAACCAATGGATCTTACTTTCCAAGAATACTTTAACAAATTCGTCTACAATCACGATTTTGAACAGGCAGAACTGGTTACCTGGAACCCAAATATACAACGAGGTAATTCAATCAATAATGCACAGGAAAAGTACCCAGATGCAGAGATAGTAGAATACCACTTCTCTGGGTTTGACCCTCAGTACGAAGGAATGGATTGGGCAAGTTTGCGTCTTGCATTCGAAGAATATCAAGGAGAGTGGTTCCTCGTTGGCATCATTCACGATCAGTGGACGATTTAAGCTATCTCTCAAACGCCTCCCAGATATCCTCTGTTTCGGCTCCTAGTCGCCAGATAGCAATGTTGGAGAGACCTAAGCTACGTGCGAGAGCCAACTTACTCTTAATGCTGCGTTTATCCTCTAGCCACACAGTATGAGGATCGCTTGTTTCGTACTCAAAATGGGGACTGGCTGCTGTAAAACTATATTCTAGTGTAGCACCCTGTTCTTCACGCAGGTCCTCTGCATCTCTCAACGTAGTTTCTTCTCGTACTCCACGGTACACATTCTCTCCACGTATCCTCCAAATTTCTGCATAGAAAGGAATGCCTACAAATATCTTCTCTTTTGGAAGTCTGAGTGTGTTCGTACCGTACCGAAGTACTCTGCGTACCCAATCTCTGGAGGCAATAGGACCAGGTTCCCCCTCCGTATAATGCTCCCCATATGTCATAATCTGTAATTGATCTGCAGACTCTGCAATTGCAACCCAATCCTGCGCTTCTGAACCATTCGTTTCCTCTGGAAGATTTTCTGCAGTCTTGGGGTGCAAAGCCACTGCCAAAAGCTTACCTCGCGCATGAAGTTCGCTACCAAGCTCATCAATAAATGCAGTGAAGGATTCTCTCTGAGATTCTTCTAACGCTTCATAATCGATATTAATCCCATCAAAATTATGCCTCTCAGCCAAGCTCACCAACTCCTCGACATGACGAGAACGAGCAGATGAAGTGCCAATTGCCGTACGCACGCGTGCAGTATCCCAATCATCCTCTCCTCCTCCTCCTTCATCGTCATCAAGTAAATTGGCAACCAGAGCGAATACCTTTACACCTTTCTCTTGGGCTTCTCTGAGCAAAGATTCATCTTCATCTGCTTCTTCATACGTATCAACTGTTCCATCTGGATCTAAGTGATACCAAAAAAAGGAAAGGTACCCAAATAATTCTTCATTCTCTCGAAAAGATTCAAACGCGTTTTCTTGATCCCAATACGGAACCCACCCAAGCACTGTATAGTCCCCTGAAAGATTACTCGAGGAGGAGCTGGAAGAAGAAGACCTGGAGCTAGAAGATCGTGAGGAAGATGTACGCGAAGAACTGGAGAGAGAAGAGCGAGAAGAAGAGGATCGCGAGAAGGATGACCTCGAGTACGAAGACCTGGAATATGATGAGGAAGTATAGAGTTCGTTACGACCGAGAGTTCCAAAATGCCCAAAGCTAAAACGACTGCGCCAATCGACATTGGAACCACCTTCTGTCCGACCAATGCGTTCCCCAAAAGTGAAGTGTTCTGTTGGTGCGTCATCGTTCCTCCCAAGTGAATCTATAGATCCAAAACTAAACTCCTTGGGGGTAGAATCTGGACTATTTCGCCCCAGCGAACCGATGCGTCCAAAGGTGAAGTTGCGCGCTTCCACAGAGGTGGTAAGAGCTACACAGGCTACAATGCCAATAAGTACGGTGCGAGAAAAACGCATAGTGAATCACTCTAGCACTCTCTATCGTATACTCTGAGCAAGTTCTTAGGAATTTCTCCCCAATGGCTCAATTCTTTTAAAGGAAAACCTTCTTGTGGTCGTAGGTTCTCTTGGAGGAGGAGTATAGCGTGAGCTGGATGTACTGCTTTCCCGAAAAGTACTCCGTGTGCATGTGCGGTTGTACCTGCTGCACGGTAAATCGCTGCCATACCGTATCTTCTTTATTTTGGACTGATCACCATAATGCCCTATGTAATCATCTGGCTTGGGAACATAGCCAAAAGAATTGGGGTTATCATGAAAATTGGGAATAGACCCTGCATCAGAATCGGTATACGTAACCGCTTGAGCAACTGGTGCCACTGCGATGGTTATGAGGAATGCGCAAAGTCCTCCAAGCCGCTTCCAAACTCCTGTATAGGCCATTTCCTCTCTATTTTAGGTATTAAATGAAGAAATGCACGAAAGTTCTGGAGTTTTTAAGAAGCTGTGAGCTATGAACCGTGTCATCCTGAGGAAGCCGAAACGAAGTGGAGGCTGTCTCGAAGGGTGACAAGTAGTCTTATTTACACGCTCCTCCAAACATCAACAAAGCATCTTAAACACCGCCGAATGAATTCGGCGGTTAAAGCCAATTAAGCATGTTCATTGCATTAACCCTGGAATTCATTCCAGGGTGTAAACGGGTTCGAAGGTAGTGAAGTTTTTACCCTGAAATTACATTTCTTAAATATCTCAATCAGCAGTGTCCACATCTGTATCTTCTTTGTCCAGTCCATCCAGCAGTAGTT
>CAZLFU010000098.1:0-4587 GCA_964558895.1 uncultured Candidatus Peribacteria bacterium | reverse complement strand
GTACTGTTTTAAAAACCAATCTCCTTTCTACGGGAGAAAAGGTGGGAGTGTGACGCCATAGATGAAAAAAGAGTGGATTCATAACTATGCAACTTTCTCGAATTTAATAACTGGTCTCATACCAGGAATCATTTCTGGAATAGCAAGCCTAGCCATCATTTTTGCACCCAAAGAATCCAACGATGTTTCATCTCCATTGGCAATTTGAGTAAGAACTTGTTTCAATTCTGCATTGGAGAAGCTAAGTGGTAATGCCTCGGGAATACCCATCTGGCCACCAACCAAATTCATGACGCTGCTCAAGCCAGAAGACACGCTCGGCATCTTGTACGCGATCATCGCATTGAATGTGGTGTTTGCAGGATCGGAAATCATTTCCGCTTTCTCAAAATTCAAACCCATATCTTTCAACTTGTCTGTTCTCCCCCCAGCAAGACCTCCAACCACACGTACTGAACCCTCTTTACCAGCTGGATCGGTTACAGAGATAGTCGATCCTACCACAGATATTTTGTAGCCTTCCATACTTGGAACATCCTGGCTGGTTCCCAGCACACTGGTAACCGTCCGGGTATCTGTTTCTGCAGAAATACCATTGAGAATATTCAAAAGAGTAACTCTCTTTTTCTCTGGAGCAGAAGAATCAAATCTAACTTCACTCATGTATTCGGACACAATAGCCCTGACCACTGCATCAACATCTTTATCCGGCTCGCTCAAATAGATAGTTTGAAATTTACTAAACGCAGTCTCGTCACCAACACCATAATCTACTGTAAGTTTGCCGTTTGTTTGAGCTTCAATCTGCTTTGAGAATTGTGTACGCAATCCACCCACGCCAATATTTTGCAATCTCGCAGTACGCACACCATCCAACACTTTCTTTACCTCTTCCCTCTTTTCAGGCGGAGCAAATTTGAGTTCCCAGCGATGATACAATTCCATTATTTTTAAGTAGAAATCGTACAGTGTGGTAATTTTTGAATTCTTCTTCTCTCCTGCTTCCTGCGTAAGCTGAGCAGATGGACTGAGAAACTCATCTTTCTGTTGGCGTACCACAGCATCTTGTAGATATTTTTCCAAAGAATTAACGTTCGTCTTCTTACCTGATGGATCAGAAATTTCAACAGTATTATCATTTGTTTCATCTACCAGTCGATCTTGAAGGCTTTTCAAGCCCTCCAAAATCTTAGTTTTTTCATTAATATTTGCTGACTCTAGAATAGAGTTAATATTTACAAGTGAGTCATTTTCGAAGACCTTTAATCTTCCAAGGGCATCATTATTACCTACGAATAACTGTTCCAATGAACGAATTCGATCATTCAAATTGGACTTCATAGTAGAAACAGACTTAGCCAGGTTTTGAAAAGCTACGGCTTTGCCTTCTGGAGTAGAAGCTTGTTCCGGTAAAGTAGCTTCCTTCTGTAATCCTTCGATTTCTCCCTGCAAATTTTTCAATTGGGAGCGTACTTCACCTTTTAAATCTTCTGGCGAACGAATATAACCAGTATTTTTTTGTTCAGGTTGATTTGGAAGTGTACCCATAATAGTTATCGGTAAAGATGAGGAAAGTTTTCCAAGTCTTTCATTGCTTGGTCATACACCGTGGTAGCTTGTTCCACTGCCTTTTCGTATGCAGGCAATGCTTTCCCCAAATCAATTTTGGCAGCTTCATCTAAAAGCTGGGAAAGCTCCTTCAAATCTGTCTCCTTCATGGTTTCCATTTTTTCCTCCCAGAAACGTTTGTCCTTCTCTGTAAGAAGTTGACATGCCTTCACGCGTTGGAGGAGTGCAGCCTTGTCCATGAGTGTTTGTGTGAGGAAATCTAAATAGTATAGCAAAATATACACACTTCCACAAGTGCCTCTGTCTGCAGAATGGCCATATTCTCTGCAGAAATACATACGCAATCGCCTGTAAACATGCTACTCTCTGTAGAGTAAGAATATTATTTTCTTCCTCTTATCGCTATGAATATTCTGCACTTTGAGAAAAACTTTCAGTATAACGATAAGCAGCTACTCGTTGTGGCACGAAAAATAGGAAAACTGGCCACCGTATGCAGCAGAATCAAAGATGAAAGCTCTGTTATTCGCATAGAGGCAGAAGGAAGAGATACCAAGAAAGATCGCGATCAGACCAAAGTAACCATCACAATAGAGCTTCCGCAAAAATTGCTCGTTGCAGATTCTCGTAAAAAAGATGTACTAGAAGCGCTGGATCGCTGTGTTGAGAAACTCACGCCACAATTGGAAAAGTACAAAGAGCTCCATTCGAGACAAGGAATGATTAAAAAAGCTCGCAAGCATTCCCGCTCTCGCGCATAAATGAAAAAACTTGCCCTACTTACAGGCTTTGTAAGCTTATGCGTGCCTTTTCTTGGCTTGGCACAATCTTCTGCCACGAATTCCCTTGCTGACACCGGCATCAACATCGTGATTACTGGACCCTCCGACGTGCAGGTTGGACGCACTGTGGTGTTGGACGCATCTTCCAGTACAGGCCTCGGAGAAAATACGACCTACCGCTGGTACAGAGGTGCAATTCCCCAGCCAATCAGCAGCACCGTGGAAGCTGTGTATACACCAGAGCAACCAGGTCTCACCACTATCCGCTTGGTGGTGCACACCACCATCGACGGCGAAGAGGTAGAAGTGGAATCACAAAAAGTGATCACGGTGTACGAGCGCAAAATCGTCATGATTGCCGACTCGACTATTGCCAAAGAAAAACTCGCCATTCACGAGCAATCTGCATCGGAAGCAGGCATCTTTTTGCAGGTGCTTCAACCCACAGATGCAGGCATCCCCATCACGATAGAAGAGTCTCTTTTTACGATGCTTTCGGAGCAGACCTATGCGCTTATTGGCGCAGAAACAATCGTACTCTGGACAGAGGGAATTGGGGGATTGCAGGCTCTCCGGCGCGCTGTAGAAAATGACCCCGAAAGACTGCAAGCCATGCAGAATCAGTCGATTATTTTGATTACCAACGCCAGCCTCAGACCTCTCACACGCACCGCACAAGGGCCTTTTGCAATTCTCAAACCGCAACAAATTTTAGTAACTAGAAAAGAAGCAATCAATCCACTTTTTACCGTTGCAGATCTCACCGCACTGGAAGAAGAACTCCACTCCAGAGACATTGATCTCGTCGTGGTGGACGACTCTACAACCCGTGCACGCCTGTGGGCTCCCCTTTCTTCTTTGGTAGATGCAATGCTTGCCCACGGTATCTCGAGTCAAATTGTGATTCTTCTTCTTATTCTTCCGATTATTGCCACCATTCTTGCATTTCTCAAGCAGGTCGTTGGTGTCACAACGTTTGGACTATTTACTCCATCGATCGTCGCATTAAGCTTTCTCGCACTTGGGTGGCCAATCGGGATCGTCTTTCTTTTGATTATTTTGATCTCTGGGTATGCCACACGCTCGTTTATGAAGCAATGGCGACTACTCTATGTGCCAAAAGTAGCCATCATCCTCACAGTCGTGAGTATTACCTTGATGATTCTTCTCGCAGGAGGATCTCTTGTAGGAATTACCTTCTCTCGTGACACGGTGTTTATTCTGCTCATTATGTCCACACTTTCCGAAAGCTTCCTCAATGTAAAAAATGAAGAAGGTCTCTACAGTGCCATTATTGGAATAGGAGAGACGATTCTTGCCGCACTTCTCTGTGTCTTTATTGTACAGTGGTCTGTTCTTCAATCCTTTGTTTTGGCGTATCCAGAGCTCATTCTTCTCACCATCGTTGCCAATCTTCTCCTGGGAAAATGGACAGGACTAAGGCTGGTAGAGTACTTCCGTTTCCGAGAAGTGTTTAAGCATTTGCAGGAGGAGTAATTTTAACCGCTCTTTACTTTTTTATTATAAATGTAGAAAAAGTTACGAGTTACGAGTTACGAGTTTTAAACCAGTAACCAAACCAGTAACCCGTAACCAGCAACTCATCAACCAGTAACCGAAACCAGCAACCCGAACCATGCTCAACCTGTTCAAAAACCACGGCATCCTTGGGCTCAATGCACGCAATCTGCTCTATGTGCGACCATTCAACCCCAAGAAAGCAATTGCACTTGCAGATAGTAAGCTCAAGACAAAAGCATTTCTCTCGGCACGTGGTATTCCCGTTGCCAAGATCTACGGGCGCATAGAAACAAGGGAGCAACTACATCAATTTGATTTTTCCACTCTTCCAGATGAGTGTGTTCTCAAACCAAATTTTGGATACGGAGGCGAAGGAATTTTGATCTTAAAAGGACGAAAAAATGGGGAGTTCCTGCGCAATGGAAAGGAACCAATTTCCAAACTGGAAATGAAGCGACACATCGAAGATATTCTGGATGGAAAATTTTCCCTCCAAGGAAGAAAGGACATCGCTTTCTTTGAGCAAATTCTCGTACCTCACGAATGTTTTGCACGCTTTCGCCCCGCAGGGTTGCCAGATATTCGTGTCATTGTCTTCAATCTTGTTCCAGTCATGGCGATGCTGCGTATCCCGACGGCGCAGAGCGATGGAAAGGCGAATATTCACCTGGGAGGTATAGGTATTGGCATCGATATTTCCAAAGGAACTACTACA
>CAZLFU010000097.1:0-4636 GCA_964558895.1 uncultured Candidatus Peribacteria bacterium | reverse complement strand
ACCAATCAAGAAAATGAGAAGCTGACAAAGGACGAGAAGCCTGTCCTGAGCTTGGTGAAGGGAGTCTAGTACTACTCACCATAATTTACTAAATAAGCTATTTTTGCTATAATATAAGTATGAACAAAAATCCTAACAGAAAAGAATATGAAGTGCTCATTACCGATCCCAAAGGTCTCCATTGGCGTCCGAGCAACGGCTTGGTACAGATTGGACTAGCTTTGGAAGAAATGGGTGTAAGAGCTTCAATTGAAAATTGTGAAGGTGACAGAAGATCAATGACTAGCATATTCGAAGTTGGAACCTTAATGGTGAGGACTAGAGAAAAAATACGAATAATTTTAGAAGGTGATGAATCCGTTTTAAAAGAAGTAGATGAAGAAGGTCCGACTCACTCGGGGTGTTTCCAACAAAATTTAGAATACGAATTAAATGAAAAACATCCAACTGTTTGATTATCAGTGGATGCAAATAAGTCATAACAATTTAAAATCAAGCTACTAATAAAACAACTAAGGTAGGTCACTAATGAATGTTCCCGAACCTAAGATACGATTACTTACATATTTAAACATATAAATAATTGATTGCAACTCCTCACAATGGGAACAAACACTAAATTTTGCTATAATAATCTGATTTGGAAAACAAAAACACACCAACAGAAGAACAGGCAATTCTCTCATGGAAGGCACCAAATATGCCTCTGCATGAACGTGGAAAAGCTTGGTATATCGTTGCTGCTGTTGTACTTGTTGCAATTCTTGCCTACAGCATCGCAACAAAGGCATGGACCTTTACCCTTGTGAGCATTCTTACGAGCGCCGTGTACTTTGCTACTCACCGCAAAGCACCCGAAGAAAAGGAAATGAAACTCTACAAAACTGGATATGACTTTGATGGTAAGTTTGTACCATGGACAAGCTGTAAAGGATTTTGGTTTCTCCAACATAAAGGATATACAGACCTTCATATTGACCGAAGTGACCGTAGAAATGGAGTACACATTCAAATTGGAACACTTTCTCAAATGAAGATCCGAGAGGTTTTAAAAGGAAATGTGCCGGAATTGACAGATCAGCACGAGAGTATACTTGACATTATTATCAGAATATGCAAAATTTAGTATGCTGTTACGCAGCACCCTTCGCCGAGTTGCACAAAAATTTACCCCGGAACGGGAGAGACGTCTAACGGGTTTTACACCAACACCAGGAGGGGGAGGACCTCACTCGCCTACTCCACCAACGCCACAAACACCAGGGGAAAGAAAGCAACAGATTCAAACCCGACTTGAGGGGATTTTGCAGACTTCGACCGATCAAAGGCGAAATCTGACAGAAGCTGAGCAAATTGAATACAACCTGCTACTAGATGAGCTTGACCGAATAAATGCTGTTCCTCCAACAGAGCCAACTGCCGATCAAAGAATACGGCAACGAGTTCAAGAGTTGCTCATTCAACCAAGTCGCAATACAGCAGAAGAAGATGAGTTGGCTAGACTACAGAGAATTGAGCAACAGAGAACGCGTGATAGCCTGCGAAGAACTTTTGGGATTGGCCAGCCAGGAGATACACCAGCTCCGAGTGATAGTGCAAATCCTGATGCACCAACCCCGACACAAGAAGGTCGTGCAAATCCTGATGCACCTACTTCCGAGACAAATAGCGAAGAAGAATACTACGATGGAAACCACTTGGAGAAACTTCGAAGTCGCCTTAGTGCCTTCAAGGCCAAAATACTCATGATTCAATCAAAAATGAAAAAGCTTGACGATATCGCAAAGAAATTTATGAAAAAGGAAGATTATGAAAAATGGCAGGCAAATGGTGCCTATTTTGCACAAGATGAAAAGCAAGCACGGCAATGGGATAGAAATACAACAGCAATGTCTGTTACATTGGTAGCCATTGCAGGATGGGAAAATTTCGTCGAATTGCTCGGTAAATGGAAGAGTAGAGAAATGAAGCCAGTTGAATTCATCAACCATTTTGAGTCCTTTGGAAGAGATCAGAGTTTCACGAGAGAAGAGCAGGAAAACTGGGAAGATATGATAGATAAAAGCAGGAGTGTATTGGCAGGAAGAGGAGATTGGGACGATTTAGACCAAACTGTCCAAAATGAAATTATTCATGGCATTGATGGCATCATTCAACCAGATAAATTCCTCGAGGATATCACTTCACACCAAGAAGCATATCAAGGAGGATTGGATACATGGATAGAGCAATTACCTGCTATTGAAAAAGAGCTTGAGATACGAGGTGTAAAAAAAGGAAGTGCAAAATGGGTCATCCAATTAATGAGTGCAAAAGATATTTGGAATGGAATGAAATTTGTGTGGGAGGCATTTGTTCAGACATACAAACAATCTGCAGCAATTCGCGAGGCACGAGTTGCGAAAGGAATTGCAGGTGTAGTTACTCCACTTACCAATAACATTGAATGGTTTAGAGGAGCAGACCAAATTTTGGATAGTAATTTGGAACGAAAAAACAACGAAGAGAAAAACCAATTTGTCGAATTCCTTAAATCGAAACAAATTACTTGCAGGCAACTCTTTCAACCTGGAGGCTTTATGGATCAAAACAAAAGTTCACCTAATAGAGCACTTGCAGTGTTAGAATACGCTGCAAGTAGAGGGTTCCTCTATGACCTCAAAAAAAGCGGAAATGCAAACGTCAATGCAATTATGCTCTTTGGAAAATGGAGAGCAGTGGATGTTGTTCCAAGACATTGGACAGAAACCGAAATTGTAAACTACTTTAGCAATCTAAGTAGCACAAACGAAAGCGGAGCAGACAGCGAGAAAAATAGTGCTGCAAGAAGAGAACACACCACAGACAACATTCCAGACTTTATCAAGGCGATCAAGGGAGAACTGCACGATATGAACTTCTGGGCTGCAAGCGGTATTATGAATAGAGCACTCGAAAGAGGTCTAAGAGGAGAAACTTCTCCGTGGTTAGCCACAACGTTACTGAGTGTTTTGAAAGATGAGAAAGACCCAATGGCAAGACAATTTATCGAACAAACCGTTATCGACGCCATTGGTACTAAAAGCTTCTACCATGGTGCATTTACCCTTGGTGCCTTCAAAAAATACCGAAGAGAAATTATGGCGTGGGCAGACGATGAAGAGGGAATCATTGACTTAGAAGATATTACACCATTCACAAAAGCCATTGTGATAATAGAAAGAGACATTCAAAAGCATGCCAGTAAAAAACTAGAGCAGGAAGAGTTGGACCTTATCGTAGCAAAAGTACTCGCAGGCCAAGTGGTGAACGTGGGCAATTGGAGTATTTCTATTTTTGAAGACCGCTTCAAAGACTACAGAGGTGATATTGTTCAAGAAGAAGTTAAATTTGAGGAGCTCGATAGTGACTACTTCAGCAATATTTCTGAAGTAGTTTCTCTCTCACACCAGAGTATCTTTGAGCAGACATTCCAAATGAGTAACGAGCGAGTTCTTCACAAAGATAAAGCAAATGGTTTGCTTACAAGCGTTATCAAACTAGATGCAGAAATTGAAAAAGGAGGAAATGAAGAAGCTATCAAAAACTATCGAGAAAGTATGCAGGAGAAATTTGCGTATACACTCCAGAGTGGTTCTATGAACTCCTCTCGTGCAACTCCATGGAGACACAACGAAATTCTTACTCCAGAAGGAAAAACAGCAGTAGCTTTTGTCGAACTTATGAGAAGAAATCTACTAGACCCTCATGTATTAATTTCACTTATCATCAGTAATGGAGGAGTGAAAGTGCAAAGAGGTGCAACACAAGTATTATTTATTCCTTGGTTACAAGATCTCAATAAGAGCAATCCAAAAATAATTATCAATCTGAGAACTCGCTATCAAGACTGGATAGTGAATGGAAAAAATGGCAATCGCAACGATAGAGATTACCAGGGACACCTAGATGTCTTAGAAGAAATATTTTCTGGAAATTCACCAAGCAGAGCTCCTCAGCCACAGCAAACCCCTCCAAGAAGATCACCAAGAACATCCAATCCACAGCAATCCGCCTAAGAAGAACCCATTGCCCACCTTCCTTCCTACAGGCATGCTACTTGCATGCAGGTACACATCCAGAGGATCGATACATCTCTCCCCCTCCCCAAGCATGAATCTAGTGGAGCAGTAGGCTTCGATTTTGTCACACGCGAAACAACAACCATTGCACCACAGCAGATTGCCCTCGTACCTGGAAATGTGATTGTACGGGTGCCAGAGGGCTTCGCCCTCTTCATAGTGCCTCGATCCTCTCTTCCTCGTAAAAAAGCCTTGGTGTGCCCTCACAGCATCGGTGTGATTGACCAGGATTATCATGGGCCAAGTGATGAGATACTTATTCAAGTACAAAATATCGGCACAGAACCTGTTACTGTCGAAAGAGGAGAGCGAATTGCACAGGGAATCTTTGTCAAAGTAGAACAAGCAGAGTGGATAGAAGTAGACGGACACGGTGCAGAGACAAGAGGAGGTTTTGGATCTACAGGAGAAAAGATGTAAGAAGCTATAGCTAAACCACTATAATTCGTTATACAAAAAACCCAGTACCTCCGTTGCAGCATACTTTTCAGTACTCTTTGTTCTTTTTGAGAGCCCAAAAAGAACCAAAAAGCCTT
>CAZLFU010000096.1:0-4674 GCA_964558895.1 uncultured Candidatus Peribacteria bacterium | reverse complement strand
GCGTCAACACAGCCGAGATACAGAAACCATGATCGCCCGTATTGCACAGATGGCGCGAGCAACAGGAATGCACCTGATTATTGCTACCCAGCGACCAAGCGTAGATGTGATCACCGGTCTCATTAAAGCAAATATCCCAACGCGTATTGCCTTCCGTACGGTAAGCGCAGTGGATTCTCGTACGATTATCGATGGCATAGGTGCAGAGGATCTTCTTGGTCGTGGAGATATGCTCTACATGACAGCAAATACTCAGAGGCCTGTACGTATTCAAGGAATTTTCGTCAGTACCAAAGAAGTGGAACGTATTATCAATGCTGTAAAAATTGCAGGAGGAGGAAAACTCACTGAGCAAATTGAAATGAGCGAAGAGGATAACGAAGAAAATTCCATGCCACCTGGCATGATCGATCTCGATGCGGATGACAATGGTGGTGATGATCTCTTCTTTGAGGCAGTGCGAGTAGTACAAGAAACTGGCAAAGCCTCTGCAAGCCTTCTGCAAAGACACCTTAAAATTGGATACGCAAGAGCAGCAAGACTCCTCGATATTATGCATGAAAAAGGTTTGATTGGCCCTGTGGAAGGAGCCAAGCCTCGTCAGGTTTATATCGAACGATTGGCTGCCTACTCGTAAAAACGTATGATGCGAGTATGAGAATTCTGGTAGGGACCAACAATCAGGGAAAGTTTATCGAGATATCAGAAGCCCTTACAGGTTTGGATCTTGAGCTTCTTCAACTTCGAGATCTCTCTATAACGAGTGCTCCCGAAGAAACAGGATCTAGTTTTGCCGAGAATGCACTCCTCAAAGCATCTCATTTTCATGAACTCTCTGGTCTCCCTACCATTGCAGATGATTCTGGCATCATGGTAGAGGCACTCCAAGAGGATCTGGGAATTCACACGAGGCGATGGGGTGCAGGACCAGACGCAAGTGATGAAGAATGGATTTCGTACTTTCTAGAACGTATGAAAGAAGAAGAAAACAAGCGCGCTCGGTTTGTGTGTACTATCGCGTTTATTGATGAAAAGGGAACACATCATCTGTTTGAGGGAAGTTGCGAAGGAGTGATTACAGACACGTTAGAAGCAGACTATTTACCGGGTCTTCCCATATCAGGTTGTTTTAAACCAGATGGCCATTCAGCCGTATTTTCAGCTCTTTCTCTTGATCAAAAAAATAGTACAAGCCACAGAGGAAGAGCAGTGCAAGCACTCAGAAACTTCTTGAACAAATAATTTGTTCAAATAAGTTCTCTTGCAAGACTCAAGCAGACTTCTGCACCCTCTCCAATATTGGTAGCAATTCTTGCAGCGTTCCCCTCAATTGTGGTTCTGCTCCCTCCATAATTTTCAAATGTTGGATCATACGGATAGGTATTTGGATCAAAATCAATACCCAGCTGCTTCATAAACTCTGCCCCTCCCGGAGAAAGTTTTTCCTGTTCAAACCCACGCACAATCATACACAATTCATGTGATTGGTCTTTGAGCTTTTCGATTCTTCGACGTGCAAATCCCCTAATGGTTGCAGTGATTGCAGCCATGCCACCCGCAGCGACCTTCATCTCTTCTTCTCCTTTCTTTTGCATTGCCATTGTTATTAATATTGCTGTCGAGGCACACAGAGCAATAGTGCAAGTGCGCGATAATGAACGCAGTGCATCAATACGAGCTTTGATAGGCTTGTAGTACCTTCGAGCGCGTATATAATCGGCACATTGTTCCTCTGGGGGAATACCCGTGCGAATATAACTAAATTCAGTAAGTGGTGGCAAAGCATCACCTGCACCAATTGTCACATCGGCATTGGATATTTCCCGAGTCATCCGTCCCATACTAAACAGGCGAGAAGTCAAGAGCAAGAATCTTCTGCCATACCGAAATAATGGTATCTGTAAGCTCTTTTTTGTCTTGTTGACTCACAACGAATCTCCGTTCTATGGGGTGTTCACTCCCCTCACCTACAAAATCTAAGACAAATTCTTGGGGCTTGAGAATACTGTACCCGTTCTCTATGAGAAGATCATAAAAGACGAGTTGCCGGAAGTATCCAGAATCATAAATTTCTTTTTCAGTCTTGGGGTGTCCAGTCTTGTAATCGATAATTGTTGCCCTTGCACTCTCTGGTGATTCTATATCAATACGGTCAATTTTTCCTTTGAGTGGAATATCCCCAAGATACGTTGTGATGGGATACTCGACTTTGTGAATAACAGGATGAAATTCTTGTAACCGTGCTTGGTAATACCGAGGAAGAGACTCCTCTCCAAGAGCAACCAGTCTCGCAATTTCCTTCTCTGTGAGCACTTCACGTTCTTCCAAATATCTTCGGAATGCCTGCAAAAACTCTGCCTGGCTTACAGGAATTCCCTGCTGCACATTGAGCGCCCACTTGCGTACTGCATCATGAACAGCATTTCCGTACACCAAGTTACTTTGCTTGGACTGTGGGGTTTGGAGAAGATCTTTCTCCAAAAACTCTTGTGGATCTTCCAAAAAATGATTGAGGGCAGTCACAGACAAAAAGTAATTCTCGAGTCTCTCCTGCAAGAATGCTCTGTAGGCAGCATCGGAAATGATAATTGGATCGAAAAGAAGTGTTGCTGCTTGTTCTGGGTGCTTAAGATCGCACACCTGCTCTGGTAAGTCTCCAGCCTCTGCGAAGAATGCCGATGGAGATACATCTCTACTGGAATCCCCTGTAGTGAGTTGCAAAGGGCAAGTGAAGATGAGCTCATGCCGTGCACGAGTCATGGCTACATAAGCAAGCCTTCTCTCGTCTTGAGACTGTTCGTAAGATTTCTGCTCTTTTTCCCATCCAAAAAGAAGATTTTCTGGCACAGAGACTCCATAGACTCCTTTCTTTTTATCCCAATGACCGTGGCGGAAATTGGGGAGGATAACGATGTCAAACTCCAGGCCTTTGCTCTTGTGCGCCGTCATGACATGCACTCCTTCTTCCACAAGATGGGGTAGATCAAAGCTCAAACGGAGATCGGAATAATTGGGGTCTTGATAGTACTCAAGATCGCTTAAGAATGTAGCGAGAGAAAACTGGGGTTGTTCGTACGCACGATATTTCACTCGTTCAAAAAATTCCTGCAGTGCAGCAAAATGAATAGGGTCAAACCCTTGTCCATCTGGTTTTCCTCTTGCATGCTTTAAGAGTCCACTTTCTTTGAGGATGCTTTCGAGCGTTTCTACCACGGTGCGTGATGGAATCTTCTGGTGTAGCGAAAAAAGAGTGTCTCTCGATTGGAGAAGAGTTTCTCTCTCCTGGAATGGAAGTGTACTTACTTCGGAGGCAGGGTCATCCATTTGCATCAAAGTATCGTACAGTGTGCTCTCGTTATCTCTGCGCACTGCAAAGATACGTGCGAGATCAATAGAGGCACACCCAAAGCATGCGCACGAGAGTGCTGCAGCTAGTTTGCCACTATCGAGAGGACTTTCGATGGCATGGAGGATACAGAGAAGTTGCTGCACCAACACATTGCTGAGGAGATCTATTTTCCCGGAAAGTTGTACAGGGATCTCTCGGGCAGTAAGCACATCGAAAAGTGGAAGAAGTTCACTATTTTTTTGAACCAAAATGGCAATTTCGTGTGGAGGAGTCCCCTTCTCCATACGCTCCTCTATGAGATCTGCGATCAGCCACGGCTCCACTGTATCGCTTGGTGCAAGAAGAAGTGTGGGAGAAGATGCATCCGCAGATGACGGAGATTTCAAATCTTTGCGCACGCCTTCTACCCGACCAACCAATCGTTCTGTGTTCTTGGTAATGAGATGAGTTGCAGCATCCAAAATTGGCTGTGTACAACGGTAACTTGTTTCGAGCGTGATAATGGGCGCCTTGGGAAACCGGTGATGAAAAGAAAGAATATTGGCAAGGTTTGCACCTTGGAATCTGTAAATAGCTTGATCATCATCGCCAACGACAAACAGGTTTGGTTCATGATTAAGTGTTGGATACGTCGTAAGAAGTTCTACCAAACGATACTGCGCACCATTGGTATCCTGGAACTCATCTACCAAAACGTACTGGTATCTCTCCTGCAAGTTTTCCAAGAGCCATGGATGTTCTTCCAAAGCCTCTATGACATACAAGATCATATCTTCGTAGTCGTACCTTCCAGTTTCTGTGAGCATCACCTGATACCGAAAGAAGATTTCTAAGAATTCTTTAAATTTTTTCGCTGCAAGGAGATCTTTCTCATGTTGCTTTGTCCCCTCTTTACTCTTGCCTGCCAATTCCTGTTCGTATGCATCTGCAATAGAACGCAATTCCTTCTCATTTGTCTTTCCCTCTCTTTTCAACTGACTGATGCGACTGATAATCTCACGTGTTCTTTGATACGGGTTTTTCTTATTTACCACTACCAGATGTGGTAAAAGTTGATCAATTATTTTGTTCACAGATCGATATCGTTCTACATCGCTCATCTGTTCCATGGCAGACCACTCCTCAAAAATAAGAGGATGATCAAGAATAAAATCATTACAGAAGCTATGAAAGTTTTTCACGGTGACGCCATATGCCGCACTCCCAATGAGTGAACGAAGTCTCTCTCGCATGGCAGTTGCTCCACTCGTAGAGAATGTAAGACAGAGAATGTTTCCTGGATTCATCTGTGTTTTCCGCAAAATATTGGCAACACGAAGCGCAAT
>CAZLFU010000095.1:0-4697 GCA_964558895.1 uncultured Candidatus Peribacteria bacterium | reverse complement strand
AAACTTCGCTTCAACAGTACGATAAATTGCATCGGCTTTATCATCACGCACAACAGGTTTGTGTGTGGGAATGACAATAGTTCGCAACTTGTAGATAGACTCAAATTCTTCTTCTTCTGTCTTAGCAGTACCAGTCATACCTGCAAGCTTGTTGTAGAGACGGAAATAATTCTGAAACGTAATAGTAGCCAACGTTTTACTTTCTTTTTGTACATGTACTCCCTCTTTGGCCTCTATTGCTTGATGCAATCCATGACCATACCGGCGACCAGGCATCAGACGGCCAGTAAATTCATCTACAATGATCACCTCTCCTTCCTTCACAACATAATCTACATCGCGCTGATAAATGGCATGCGCACGCAGAGCCTGTTCGATGTGATGCACTTCTTCAAAACCACGTTCTGTGTAGATGTTCTCTACGCCCAACAATTCTTCCATCTTACGAACACCCTCTTCCGAGAGAATAGCAGCCCTCTGCTTCTCATCTCGATTGTAGTGCACATTCTCCTGTAAATTCCTCACCAGATTTGCATAAGACATATACTTTGCTGTGGATTCTTCTCCTGGTTGGCTAATGATCAATGGAGTACGTGCCTCATCAATCAAAATGCTATCTACTTCATCCACAATTCCATAATGAAGTCCCCTCTGCACCTGGCGCTTGAGTGAACCAGTCATATTATCTCGCAGATAATCGAAACCAAATTCATTGTTTGTTCCGTAGGTCACATCACATGCATAAGCCTCTCTACGCTGATCATTATCCATATCATGCACAATGACACCCACAGTAAGCCCCAGTGCTTCGTAGAGAATCTTCATCCACACAGCATCACGACGGGCGAGGTAATCATTCACAGTGACCACGTGCACACCCTTCTCTGCAAGTGCATTCAAAAAGACAGGCATGGTACACACGAGTGTTTTTCCTTCGCCTGTTTTCATTTCGGAAATATTTCCTCCATGAAGTACAGCTCCTCCAATGATCTGCACATCAAAGGGGATCATCTCCCACACAAATGTCTGCTTCCCTAAGCTCGCTGTACGTCCTTGAATAAGTTCACATGCATGGATAACAAGCGCAAACGCTTCCGGGAGGAGGTCATCCAAACTTGCTCCATCGCGCACTCGCTGCTTGAGCTCTTCTGTTTTCTTGGGTAAGTCTTGGATAGTGAGAGATTGTATCTCTGGCGATTGCTGCGCGGCACGAACCTGTGGCACAACAGGGCGAAGCTTTTTGAGCTCCTTTTCATTTGGGTCTCCCATCAATGTATTGAGCGTATCTATAATCGACATTGGGCATAGGATACTGGTTCTTGAGCTAGAGCAGTACTGATTTCGGCTGAAAATAAGAAATGTTGAGCTCTATAGAGCCTGTGACTTGTATATTGGCAATTTGTCGGAGAAAACGCATGCGAAACCCTGTGTAGTGAAGTCCGCCGCAGGCGGACTGACGAAGCGGGGTAAAGCAAATGGGCCTGTCCTCCGGAGGGCAGGATAGGAGGGCTCAGACACCAAAAAATGCAAATAAACCGCAAAATGACAAATATACTTACTCGACACCGTAAAAAGGATCCCTACTATCTGCGCAATTATGAGTATTCGACATACAGAAGCTGCAGCAGAATCTTTTACGGCTGCAGAATTGGCAGCTGGCATTCTCGCGAGTCGTACAAGCGGGGAACCATTATGTAGTGTGGAAATAGATGAATTAGTATCGACAATTCACGCTAGTCTAAGAGGAAGTGTTCGTGATGCTTTACAAGTATATGCTGCTCTCATATTTCCTTCCGTCACCACCCCCTCCCATACCACGGAAGGAGAACCTGCTGCTGATAGTGTAGCTTTTGAACCAGTGAAGGAAGAACTTCCTCAACCAGCCGGAGATCTAGTGGGGGTTTCTGCATAAGCTTTTGATGCTCCTCGATCAGTTCACCCATCCATGCAACATCGGTGGGAAGTGTATCGAGAGAAATTAACGTTGGTTCTTTCCACTGTCCTCCACGAATAAAGAGTTCATTCTTTTTTGTGGAATGAAGCCAATAAATTTCATTGGAAACTTTTTTGTCATCTCGAGCACTGTCGAGAGGTGACCACCTCTCCAGATACAAATCACTCAGATGAATTCCCGTACTCGGGATGCAAAGCTGGTCTGCAAGCGTATTTATGTATGCCACTGCTATACGCAAACTTGTGAAGCCTCCTGGCCCAATGACACAAGCCAAGTGTGTGAAGTCCTGATAATTCCAACCGACGGCACCAAGTACCTGCTCCACTTTTTGCACCAAATCGGTATCGCTTATACGGTGATCAACCTGCTGAGACTGCACAAGCTGATCATTTTCTATACAGGCGATGAGCCCATGGTGGCTGGCGATATCAAGATAAAGATACTTCATGATAGCTGAGAATAATTGAATACTAGAGTACTTGAATACGAGAGCAACAACTTTCCCAATATTCAGTTATTCCAGTATTCTAGTACTCTCACTCAACATGCTTTCCATTATTATCCCAACGTACAAACGGCCAGAAATCCTCAGGCAATGCCTGGAACATATCGAAAGGCAAAGTGTTCTAAACCAGTTGGAAGTGATCATTGTAAGTGATGGTCATGATGACGACGCAAGACAAGTGGTAGAAGCTCGTTGGAATGTAATAGTTCGCTATTTTGAGATTGAGAAGAGCCAACAAGGAGTAGCAAGGAATAAAGGCGTACAACAAGCATCGTCGGAGTTTTGCCTCTTTATTGGAGATGATGCTTTTCTTGCACCAGATGCGTGCGAGAAGCATCTCAATGCTCTGCAAAAAAATTCTGGATCTGCCGTGCTTGGTTTTACTACATGGGACCCATCTGTAGGAATTACTCCTGTAATGCAATGGCTAGAGCAATCTGGTTGGCAGTTTGGTTATCCATCTCTTCAAAAGTACGCACATACGTACATCCCTGCCTCTCTACAACACCAGTACACTTACACCATTCATATCAGTCTCCCAACGCAGGTTGCAAAAGCACTTCCTTTCCGAGAAGACATCACAAGGTATGGCTGGGAAGATATTGAGTGGGGTCAGAGACTTGCAAAGCAGGGAATCAAATTATTTTACGAACCAGATGCCAAAGCACTGCACCACCACCACATGACACTGGAGCAGTCTCTTAAGAGAATGGAAACACTCGGAACGTCTCTGGTTCATATGGAGCAACTAGTTCCATCATTTTCGATGAAGCCAACTGGATGGAAATGGATAGCGTATAAGATCGCTGCGTTGCTACCCACGATGAGTGGCAAGCATAGAAAAGCGTTTTTGAGGGGGCTTACAATATGAATCCTCACAATTCCAAACATTCCAATCCCTATTACTCAAGTAATCTAGTATTCTAAGCCCATGCTTCGTAGAATGGATTTGTTACTCGCAGGTATTGTCATTGTGTTGACTGTCTTTGGACTCGCCATGATTGCAAGCGTGAGCGTGTTTGAGAGTTACCAAATTACAGAGAGGCTTACAAACCAAGGCTTACGCGACGCGCCTAGTAATTCCTTTTATCTCTGGAGAAGCTTTACACACATTGTCCTTGGCTTTGGAGTAATGGGCGTGATGATGCTTATCCCATACAGGCTATGGGAAAGATTGGCACTGCCACTCTTTGGTCTTACGTTTGTTCTTCTTATCGCAGTGTTCTTGCCAGCAATTAGTGCAGACTACGGAACTGCACATAGCTGGATCCGCTTGGGTGGATTTTCTTTGCAACCATCAGAATTTTTGAAACTCACTCTCATTTTCTATCTCGCGATTTGGCTCCAGAAACGTGAGCAGCTGATCGGCACATTTAAAGAGGGATTCATTCCGTTCGCGAGCGTACTTACCATCAGCACTATCCTTGTTGCTATTCAGCCAGATCTCGGTTCGTTTTTGGTGCTTTCTTGCATTGCAGTGGTCATGTTCTTTATAGCAGGAGGTAATGTTCTTCATCTTCTTCTAGGAGGACTCATTGCAGGAATAATGGGATTGCCTATCATTTTAAATGAAGAATACGTGCGAAACAGGTTCCGTGCGTTCTTGCGTCCAGATGATCCGTCCATCGCAGAGACGATTGGGTTCCAGATCAAACAGGCTCTTATTGCCATTGGAAGCGGAGGAGCTTTTGGAGTGGGATATGGAAAATCCATCCAGAAATTTGGATACCTCCCAGAGGTGCAGGCAGATACTATCTTTGCAGCTATGGCAGAGGAACTTGGATTTATGAGACTTCTGATCATTCTCACCATGTTTGGTATCTTTGTTTGGCGTGGATACCGTATCGCCATGAATGCACCAGATCGCTTTGGAACACTGGTTGCAACAGGAATTACCACATGGATTGCATTTCAGACTATACTCAACATTTCTGTTAATTTGGCACTATTCCCTCTTACGGGTATCACGCTTCCTTTCATTAGTTACGGAGGATCTTCTCTCCTTGCGAGCATGGCAGGAGTAGGAATACTGCTCAATATCTCTATGTATTCTGTAGAAGAGGCAAGCCAAGCCCGCAGGACAACACGTACCAAGTTTAAGATGCCTAAGTGGTTTTAATTCTGTCACCCTTCGAGACAGCCTCCACTTTGTTCCGGCCTCCTCAGGATGACAAATACGATTGCAATCAAAACAGGGTGTCGCCTAGAAAAAATTCCGTCACGCATCTTGGCGAGCAA
>CAZLFU010000094.1:0-4698 GCA_964558895.1 uncultured Candidatus Peribacteria bacterium | reverse complement strand
ATACAAGAAGGTGCTGGGTACATCGAAGGCAAGATAGATTCTTCTACAGCACGCACAACGTGGATGGAACAACTTCGAGATGCACTACCAAAGAGCAATACGAAAGCCAAAGACCTGATTGCTGCGGAAAAGTTTGCAGAGGTGCAAAAGAAATCCTTGGAAACTCTCACGCCACTTGGTATTGCAGCAGCCTGTGCAACACAGGAACTTGCCATGGGAATAGAGCACGAAGTTTTGGCAGATGCTGTACGTAATCGCTTCTCTCTCTCAGGCGAAGCCATGAAAGCGCTGAATCATCATCGCTTAAGTGACATGTATTTCTTCTTTGGATCCGTTGCTCGTATGGTGCAGCTTCTCTCCGAGGAACATGAATTGAAACAAGTATACAAGGGGGTAGATGCTGTGATTAAAACTAAGACGGTATTTTGGGATGAATGCAATAATTTCAATACATAGCTAAGCGAAATATAATTTTCGCACAAAACCAATATCATTCTTAGAACTTCCATTGCAGTACATTTTTCAATACTCTTTGTTCTTTTTGTGCCCAAAAAGAACCAAAAAGCCTTGTTCGCTGCAGACTCGCACGAAGCTATGCTCCTTCCTATTTATCTGTGCGCGCTCTCAACCAAGATTGCTTACGCAACTTGGCATTCGAGAGCTAGAAAGAGCAGGCCACGTATTACTTCGTGCTCAAACATATGCAGCGAACAACGACGTACTTGGAGAAAAGTACATAGATCTCACTATGTAATTGAAGTGAAAACTTTTCTCACTCTTTAAAACACAAGACAGATTCTATTTTCTCGCTACAATGGAAACGAACATGTTTGCAAAAATTTTTCGCACAACGGGTATTCTCTCTTTTACAATTATTGTGAGTGGTTTCATCGTTGTAAGCCTTGGACTTATGGTCATCATGATGACGAGTTATAGCAAAACCCCTGCTCATTTTTTGCCAGCAGAGCATACCATCGCACTTGTTCATTCCCCCACTCCAGACTTACTAGAACAATTCTCTGGATGGTTCCCCGAATTTGAATCACTAGAAACACTACAAGGAGTAGAAACGATCGCGATGGTGCAACTACCAGAAAACAAACGTGATATCGTTGTATTTTCTAGAGAGAGAAATAATGGCAACGTCCTGATGAAATACGGAAAAGAAGAGACTGCAACGCTACTGCAAGAAACACCATCCTCTTTGAGGCATTTCCAAACGTACACATCACTTGCATCACAGATACCACCCCAAACTTCTTGGATGTTTCTCAACCTCCCTCTCGTAGAACAAGATTCTATAGTACATGTACTCATGGCTCATGGATGGGACCATGCAGCACTCACGAAAAAAAATGATACAAGCGTACTGCATCTTATAGGATCCAAAGATTCACTTTCTCACATCACAACATCAATTCCAGTAGTATCTGATGATGACCTTCTTTCCTTCACAGCATTCAATCCTCTCGCGGTACTCCAGTACATGTACACCATTCTTCCAGAAGAAGAGCAGAAGATTCTAGAGCTTCTCGCACGAGAGCAAATCTTGGCACTCTTTGGGGAAGATATCAGTATGCGCTACGACATTGGCACTCTTTTGATGCAACCAAGTTCTCTGCAGGTTCGTCTACTTGATGACCAAACGGTCTTCGTCCTCAAAACGAGTATGAATGCAAAGGAGGCAAGTCCGCTCTTGGATCAACTCCATAGGGGATACCTACAAAAACTTTCTCCTATACGAGTAGTAGAACAACTCTTTGATAACAGATTTCCAGCCAAAGATGTTCGCATAGATCCATCTTTGATTCACGATGAAACAAGTGAGCAAAAAGGATGGACCGTGCGAGAGACAAAACTCACCACACAATCTGGAAGCTTCGTCACTGCTCTAAGAGGAAGTACACTCCTGCTTGGAACAGACCAAGAGGCACTGGATCTTTGGATAAACAATCAAGTTCCTATGGAACCAGATGATGGAAGAAATATTCTGGCGAGTGGCGTAGTAGATGTGCCTACAGTTCTTAAAAAACTTCAGAAAGATATTCCAACTCTCCGTCTGCCTGTATCCCCTCTTCTTCCTCGTCTCGAAACACCACTGCATTGGAGTATTACCCGCCAAGGTGGGATGGTGACGGTAACATTGAAGGAAGTACTACCCTCACCCCGTCCGTCAATGACGGACACCCCTCTCCCGTAACGGGAGAGGGGAAGTTCGCCCGCAGGCGAACGGGGTGAGGGCAGTTTCTTCTGAGAAAAGACCAGAAAATACCTCTTGAATACTGGAATTTACCCATCAATATCCCTACTATCCTCCTAACTTCACACATTCCTCCGTCTATGTCTTTTCTTCGTCCAGCAAAGTTCTTCCTCGCTCTCTCGACCACACTCATGGTTATAAGCGCCATTCTCTTGGTTGTTCCTGGGCCAAAGCTCAGTATCGACTTTACAGGAGGAACGCTCATGGAAGTTTCATTGGGGGCAGGCCAGACGAAAGAGAACGTACAAGAAGCATTTGCATCGTTTGAGGCAACACCACCTCTTGGCAATATTGCTCTTTCCACGACTCAGGAAGGGAATGTGCTCATCCGCATGCGTAGTATTAGTAATGACGAGCATCTCGTTCTCCTACAGCATTTACAGACGCAAATTGGAGATTTTCAAGAGCAGCAGTACACCACCATTGGACCGACAGTTGGTGCTAGCATGAAACAACGCGCGTTCTGGGCGCTGACCATAGCCTGTATTGCTATCGTGGTGTACATCGCATTCGCCTTCCGTAAGATCCCACGACGCTTGAGTCCTTGGAGGTTTGGAGTGATCGCAGTAATCACTCTCGTCCATGACGTTCTTATTACGACAGGTATATCTGTTGTCCTGAGTCACGTAACATCGTTTGAAATTGATACGCTCTTTATCACTGCACTCCTTACCATTCTTGGATATTCTGTAAATGATACGATCATCATCTTTGACCGTATCCGTGATAATGTGGCTCTACAAGACCGAAATGAATCTTTTGCTATGGTAGCAGATCGAAGTCTCTCCCAAAGTATTACCAGATCTCTCAATACATCTGGTTCCACCTTGATTATGCTCTTCTCTCTCATTCTTTTTGGGTCCGAAAGCATCAGATGGTTTGTATTCACGCTCTTTATAGGAATAATGATTGGCTCCTATTCCTCTATCTTCCTTGCAGTACCACTTTTGGTCTACTGGAAAAAGAAAGAGTAAGAGCTAAGAAAGCTTCTACAAGATGTTTTCTTGTATTCTCGTACATGCATGACCGATAGTTCCACAAACACTGGCATCACAGTACAACGTCTTTCTGCGGGCAGAATAGAGTGCACTGTCATTTTCCCACAGGAAAAAGTATCACCAGCAGAGGAACAATCTATTCGAAAGTTGGGCGCAAAGGTAAATTTACCAGGATTTAGACCAGGAATGGCGCCAATCGAAACATTGCGTGACAAGATACACCCCGAACACATCTTGGAAGAAACCATTCACATGCTTCTTCCAGAAACTATCGAACAGCTGGTAACACAGCACAATATCAAACCGATTATTCATCCAAAAGTAGAAGCGAAAAATCGTGAACCTCTTACACTGACAATTACGTTTGTCGAAAAGCCAGAAGTATCGGTAAAGGCCAACAAGATAAAAGTAGAGAGCAAGAAGCCAATTGTGGAAGACAAAGAAATTCAGCGCATGATGGACTACATTCTCGAGAAACATCAGACACGAACCGAAGTCGACCGAGCTTCCAAGGAAGGAGATGCTATTACGATGGATTTTTATGGTGAAGATGAGTCCAAAAATGAAATTGAAGGGACACGTATCCAAGGACACCAAGCAGTAATTGGCAGTAAAGTATTGATTCCAGGATTTGAGGAAGAATTGAAAGGCCTCAAAAAAGGAGAACAGAAATCCTTCACTATTACCTTTCCAGAAAAGTACCATGCAGAGCACCTCCAGGGAAAACCTGCCATGTTCCATGTAAAAGTATTGAAGGTAGAAGAAGTACAAAAACCAGAACTGACAGATGAATTTGCCAAAGAGAATCTCGAAGCAGAATCTGCGGAAGATTTTCGTACCAAGGTAAAGGAATCTATGATGGAACAGGAGATGCAATTTGTGAATCAGAAGAACGAAGAAGTACTGATGGAAGAAATTCGTAAGGCAACCAAAGTAGAACTCGCTCCAGAGCTCGTAGATGAAGAAACACGTGCTATTCTTGCCGATACCGAAAAGCAGCTCCAGCGACGCAATGTCACACTAAAGCAATGGCTGGAACAATCTGGAAAGAAGCCAGAAGAAATGCAGAAAGATCTCCAGGAGCAAGCAGTGAAACGCCTCACTCTGAGACTAGGAGTACAACAATTAGTAGAAGATCAAAAAATTGAAGTGCCAGAAGAAGAGATGCAAAACGCTATTCAATCCTTACTCGCCCCTCTCACTACAGATGAACGCCTTCAGATGGAACAGGCCTACCAACCAGGGAGGCAAGCATACGAGCAACTGAAGTGGCAGAAAAAAGTGGAGAAGGTATTGGATGGATTTTTGAAAGCATAGCGAGAGAGAAGCTGTGAGCTGTGAGTTATCAGCTTTGAGCTCTGCATAGCTGTCGCCTTGAAAAAATGCCGTCACGCATCTTGGCGAACAAGGGCGTCGAAAAGTGCACTGTTTGACGAGCGG
>CAZLFU010000093.1:0-4714 GCA_964558895.1 uncultured Candidatus Peribacteria bacterium | reverse complement strand
CCAAATATTGAATTTAACCAACCTGAGTTTGAGAATCCAAGAGATGCAGATGATATTTCGGTGTTTACAAGAATGGTTACTGGAATCAGAAGAGAAATCCAACCACATTTGGGGGAACTTTCCGCAGCACAAAAAAGAAATTTACAAGATGATGTTTGTAAAATGATTGCCAATACAATTGGTGTTGAACCAATTTTTGGGCTTGCAAAAGCATTACGTGCACGCGCAAAAGCAATAGGTAATATGGAAAAAGTATTTAAAAAAGCTCCGGCATTAGTAGCAGATGTTTTATCTCTGCCATCTAATATGGCAAGTGATGATCTAAAAGATGAATAGTACAAGTTGCAAATAATTACTCATCAAATAATTCCAATCCTATCCTCAATTTCCTGGTCGATTCTTCGGCCTGCCATAGGTAGGCTTAGAACAAGCTTCGTGGACCTCAATCGCTCACGAACTAAATTATGCCAATTCTATCTTCAATCTCCTGGTCTACCCTTCGAATACTCTCAGGGTCTCCTCAACAGTTTTTCTGATCATCAAATAATTCCTATTCTATCCTCAATCTCTTGATCGACGAAAACTTTCTTTCTTCCGTATTTCATACGACTATACTCCTTGATAAGATCTCCCAATTTTTCGTTTCGAGAAGATTCATCGTAAATGGTAGATAAGCTGAAAGGACGAGATTGCACATTATTAATATTCAGCTTCATGTAACAGCTAAAGTTTGGGATACCAATTACATCTTGTTCACTAAGAACCGGTGCAAATTCTTTGGCCATGTACTCTGCATCTTCTGCACCAATCTTAAAACTAGAGATGGTACCCACGTTACCAAAAACTGCATCTCTCATTTTGGTATTGGATTCTCCATACGCAGAAGTTTTTCCTACAAGCTGCCCTATGTATTGGTGCGCCATGATGAGAGCAAGTTCGTATTTGCGTGCTTCGGAAAGAATAGTTGCAAAAGCATCGGTCACGAAATTTTGGAACTCGTCCACATACAGATAAAACCTGCGTCGCTGTTCCCGAGGAACGTCTGCACGCGAGAGTGCTGCCATGCTGATCTTGTTTACAAAGATAAGACCGAGAAGTTGCGCATTGGTATCGCCTATTTTTCCTTTGCTCAAGTTTACAAGAAGTACTTTTCCTTCATCCATGATAGTACGAATATCAAATGCACTCTTGGGCTGACCAATAATATTGCGCATGGTGGTATTCGTAATAAACGGACCGAACTTGGAGCTAAAGTACGGAATCATTTCTTCTTTCTCTCGTGCACCTGTCTTGGCAATTTCATGCTCCCAGAAACTACGTACAACTGCATTTTTACACTTGGCAACTTTGTAACGCTGGAATTCTTCATCTACGAAGAGGCGTGGCACATCGATGAGTGTTGCACCTTCCTCCTCGTCATCCATCAATGTGAGACAACCATTACGGAAGTAATGCTGAATACGTGGTCCAAAGATCTCGTTTCCAAAGAGTTTGATAAAAATTTCCATCGCATCCAGCGATGCACGGTCTTTCTCTTCTGGAGTTTTTGCCTCCAGAAGATTGAGTCCCATTGGGCGATCGATATCTGCAGGATTGAAAACGACAATATCTTTCGCACGCTCTTTTGGTACGTGCGCGAGTGCATCTTCGATCAAGTCTCCATGAGGATCTACCATACACACTCCATTTCCTGCGGCAATATCCTGCCGAGACATCCAGCTAAGGAAGGCAGATTTACCTGTACCAGATTTTCCGATGATGTAATGGTGACGAGTTCTGTCTTTATCCATAAAGCGTATAGGTGTGTCCTGACCTCTATGTTTATTCACACCAATGAGAATACCTTCGGATGGAGCATCCGATGGAGGCGGTAAGACTTTGTACGTAAGCCATTCGATATTTGGAATCTTGTTGTAGCGACTATCTGGAAAATGATACAGCCCAGCAAGCTCTCGTTCTACGAGAAGATCTTCCTTGTGGAGATATCCATTGATTCTTTTCATCCACAAGAAATTCATGATCGGAGCGTTCATTGCGAGAGGAAAAAAACTAAAAAACATTCTCCTGTTCGAGAGAACATTTCCGTACAAATCCTTAAAAGAATTGAAAGCAACCTGGATATTATTGGTAATCTCCAACGACCGAGTCCAAGATTGCGAAGCTGCCGCGATACGAATGGAAGTATGATAGAACGACATTCCTGCTTTTTCGCCCATTCGCTTGTAGAGCTCCTCTTCTGGTTGAATCATACGCACAAAACTATCTCCACTTGATGCGCCTGGTGCCTGTGTTTTCCCTGTTGCTAAATCTCCAAACCCACGAAGGAGCCAACTAACAACTGGAATACCACCCATCCAGTGATCTTGTTTTCCTTTAAACTTAAGAGAAGCGTGCTTCTGTGCTTTCTTTCCCCACTTTCCAGAAAATGATGGAGTGAGAACAACTTGAATACCTGCAGTCTCTCCTGTTTCCATTTTACTCAATACATTCGCGATGCTATTGAGGGGATCGTCCTGCATTTGATCATAAAAACGAATTGGATACATAAACTTTTTTTGCATTTTCATATTATATGCAACCATCTTCGAATTTTTTGGCCAGATAGCAGGGGTTGGCTGTGGTGTTATTTCGGCATCAGAAAACAGAGCTGTTATTTGTTTTTCTACAATAGAAACCAAATTTGGATCTGTTACTACATAGAATGTCATCAGGCCTTTTTCTACGTATACCTCAAAACTAATAGTTATACTGCGAAAAAACCAGAAATGAATCATTTGCCAAAAATCCAAGCTACGCACCTCTCCCAAAGAGCGATATAACTGCTCCATGAGTGCGATTTTTTCTTTGAAATCTTTTTCAGTTCTTTTTTCTTGGTCAATTTTACTATCGGACCTCGGCAGCATCACTCTCATAGAAACGAGTTTGGATGCTTGCACATAAGAATAGTAAAAGCGTCCCCATTTCTTGCCCAGTTGAAGTACAAGAACAAGTGTAGAAAGCACGAGGACTGCCTCCAATGGATCTACCATCACCCATGCATACATCTTCTTCCAAATATCTGCATGCACCACAGTAGTGCCTGCACCTATCACAAAGAGAACTATGGGCCAGAGGAAGAATCGTAGAAACGTAATCACAGAACGCGAGGAAGGGTATACGCACGTCTTGTGCTGCAAGTGAAAGAATACAACATAATCGTATAATTATAGCAGAATTCGCTATTTCATGGGGTATTCGTATGTTGTTAATTTGTGAGAGTATTGCAAAGAATACTATTTTCTTTCCATACGTTCAACCAATAAGGAAATGATACAGTGTAAACTTGTGCGTAATAGCCGATGACAGGTGTCAAAGGGCACTGTATAGTCCTGTTATGTGGTACATACTGCTTCTCCTTGGTATTACTGTTGTCTATCTCTTCATCGAGCTACGAAATGCCCGCTCCTCTTTACGTACACTCGAAGACTCAGTCTACGAATTGGAGGATTTCAAACGAATGCTAGTTGGTGTAGCGGGGCAGGAGCACAACAGCTTCTTGCCGAACATCGAAACCTTTTTACAATTAAAGAACCGCCATCAGCATGAAAACCTTTACAAACTTGTCTTCGATAAAGAGAAGCTCAATCAGATTGATTGGGACGCCCTGGAAGAACGCCAAAGACAGGAAGTAAGCAACTTATATTCAAAGCTGGTAAAAGATTCGGGAACACTCGACGATGCTTCCTTTCCAAAGAAGGACGAAAAATCATGAACAATAAAATTGTACAAGATATCCCCTCGAAGCTCTTAAGCGTGTCTTTCTGAGGAGTATCTTCCTATGACATGCTAAAGAATATCTACTGTGCTCTTTATGAGAGAAAGTGATTATTGCCGCACTATTCCTCACTTTTCCCATTGCAATCTTGCACCATCATTTTAAATGTGCGCTGACGTCCGTTTTTATCGCCTACAATCAGTTGATACTCTCCTTCTATGGAAGGTTTAAATTGAAAGGTCTCTTCTGCGCCTACCCAATCTTGTACTTGCATCGTTGTTCCATCTGGATAGTGAATTCCACGAACAACAAACCATGTATTCGCAGCTATGTAGAGTTCCTCACCCAATGTAAGTATATGTGGAATTCCTCTGTGGAAACGAACATTCCTGGTAATACGTTTCTGGTACGTTCGTGGCTCATCACTGCATTGATCTACGAGTTCCTGGTCTCCTAGACGCTCAAAACGCGCATGAAGAACACCAGAAGCATGATCTGCAATCTCATGGAATGCCGCATAACTTAAGTCCATATCACGTCCTTCCACGTACGGTCCTCTATCATTGATACGCACAATGACGCTCTTTTCATTCTCAACATTTGTAACTTTCACCAATGTATTATGCGGAAAAGATCGATGTGCAGCGGTAAAATCGTACATATCAAAAGTCTCTCCAAATGCCGTACCGTCGCCATGAAAATTATCAGAATAGAAACTCACTTCGTGCACCTCTTCTGTGAGGAGGCGATCCAACTCCTGCTGTAATTTCATCAACTCTTCTCTCGTTACCTTTTGATTGGGATCAAATTCTGTCTCTTCGATAGGATACTTCACCAGAAATCTTTCAATGTCTTTGCGCTCCATGTCTGGTAATTCATCAACGTTGCGCGTACGAAAGAGCCAGAGAAGTGCATCTTCTAAAACCAGAGGACTATCGGGGCGAAATGTTGCCTCATCAT
>CAZLFU010000092.1:0-4716 GCA_964558895.1 uncultured Candidatus Peribacteria bacterium | reverse complement strand
TCCAACACCATAATCTCCGGTGGTGCGAGTAACCTTGCCCTCGGGCTGGATTCTCCTACCCCTCTCGTAATGGCAAGCGTAGTGTCATCATCAATAGCAAAGAGTCCTTGGTCGTAGGCTTGACCAAGTTTTGTTGGGAGTGGATAGAGTGCTCCAATAAACGGTAAACGAATTTGACCACCATGCGTATGGCCGCTCACAATCAAACCAGCACGCTTACTTTCTGGGTGCAGGACAATACTGGGGTTATGAGAAAGCAAAATCACGATATCATTTTCTGGTACATCGCTGATGGCAGCGGAGAGGTCATCTTGATGAGACCACATGTCATCGATACCAACGATTGTAAGATAGTGAGTATCCAGTGAAATACGTTCGTGTTCATTGCGTAGTACTGTTATTCCCATTTCTCGGAAGTACTCTGTGAGTGTTATCTCTTTTCCTGGTAGGTCGTATGGCGACCCACTCAGCGAACTAAATTTCCCCATATCATGATTTCCCATGACAGCATACACACCCATAGAGGCTCGCAAGTTACGAAGTGGGGAGAGGTCACGTATGTCGTCGTCGCTGGTGTAGATGTAATCACCAGCAAGGAGCACAACATCTGGAAGCGTGGCATTCGTGCGCTCTACAACTTCCTGCATGAATGTTTTCCCTTTGTAGGGTCCCACGTGCAGATCGGAGAGGACAGCAATTTTGAGCGGTTGTTCCACCGGTAAACTCAGTTGAAATCTATTCACCACGAGGATTCTTGGCTCGATGAAGGATCCATACATTACGACGAAAAATCCGAGGAGGCAGATGAGACCAATGAGTCGAATAATCAATCTCTGATGAAACCTGTGTGCACGCTTGATGCGACTCGCGACTTTGTGGTGACTTGGATGTCTGTGTATCCATACGAAACAAGCAATGGCACCACAGAATGTAGAGCTCATCAGTAGCAGTATTGCGAAATCCCAGTAGAAACTTTCGGGGTTCAAAAGAAACATGTCCGGGGCATTGTAGAGAAAGAAGTGTTGGAATACAGAAAAAAATGAGAATTTACCCTCATTTATTGAACATCTTTGCTAGATATTGTCCTGTATAACTCTCTTTTACTTTGGCTACATCTTCTGGGGTACCAGTTGCAATGATTTTTCCTCCACCACTTCCACCATCTGGGCCAAGGTCTACAACATAATCCACAGATTTTATCACATCCAGATTATGTTCAATGACGAGTACAGTGTTTCCTTTCTCTACGAGTCGCTGCAAAACTTCTAGAAGCATGCGAATGTCATCAAAGTGGAGACCGGTAGTAGGTTCATCGAGAATGTAAAAAGTCTTGCCCGTTGCTCGTCGCATCAGTTCGGTTGCCAATTTGATACGCTGTGCTTCTCCGCCAGAGAGTGTCGTGGCGCTTTGCCCAAGGTGAATGTATCCAAGGCCAACATCTTCCAGCGTCTGCAGTTTCTTTTTGATTGCGGGAATGGAAGAGAAAAATTCGAGAGATTCACTGATAGTCATATCCAAAATTTCTGCAATTGTTTTCCCTTTGTAGGTAATTTCCAATGTTTCACGATTGTACCTCTTGCCCAAACATGACTCACAGGTTACGTATACGTCGGGAAGAAAGTGCATTTCGATACGCTTGAGACCATCACCCTCGCATTCTTCGCAACGACCACCTTTGACGTTGAAGCTAAAGCGGCCAGGTTTGTACCCTCTCAGTTTTGCTTCCGGAGTCGTCGCAAGGAGATCACGTACATCGGTAAAGATGCCCGTGTAGGTTGCAGGGTTACTCCGTGGTGTGCGTCCAATAGGAGATTGATCAATCACAATTGCTTTATCCAAATATTCCAAACCTTCGATTGACTCAACATTCTGAGGCTTAGCGTGTGCTTTATTGAGTACACGCAGAAGTTCTGGAGCCAGAATACCATGAATCAAGCTCGATTTTCCCGAACCAGATACTCCTGTAACACCGATGAACGTTCCTAGTGGAAACTCTGCAGTCACGTGTTGAAGGTTATGGTGGTGTGCGCCTTTCACTACTACAAATTTTCCATTTCCTTTCCTTTTCTTTGTAGGGATAGGAATACTTTTTTTACCACTCAGATACTGTCCAGTTACAGATTCTTTCACTTGCATTAGCTCCTCTGGAGTTCCTTGAGCAATCACTTGGCCACCGTACTTTCCGGCTCCTGGGCCAATTTCCAAAAGATAATCTGCTGCCTGAATTGTTTCCTCGTCATGCTCTACTACAATCACTGTATTTCCAAGATCACGAAGATTCACCATAGTTGCAATCAACCGTGAGTTATCTCGTTGATGCAGACCAATACTTGGCTCATCAAGTACGTAGAGTACTCCTTGGAGAGCAGAACCAATTTGAGTCGCTAGTCGGATACGTTGTGCTTCTCCACCAGAGAGTGTGGCTGCAGAACGAGACAGTGTGAGGTAGGTAAGTCCAACGTTTTCGAGGAAGAGAAGACGGGCAATAACTTCTTTGAGTACTTTCTTCACAATCGTAAATTCGTACTGACTCAATGGTTTCACATCGGCGATGGTGTCGATGCCGTTTTCTCGAGCACCGAGCGGGAGAAGTGATTGAAAGAACTTCTTTGCTGTATCGATACTCATATCTGTTGCCTCTACAATGTTTCTGCCGCCCACAGTGACACCAAGAATTTCTTTACGCAGACGCAGGCCATGGCAACCAGGACAGGGGAGCTCTTGCATGTAGGTTTCAATCTGTGATCGAACGTAGCTACTATCGGTTTCCCTATGTCTTCGTTCCAAATTTGGGATAACTCCTTCGAACACTGTCTCGGAATCCCCCGTAAAGGCAGCAGTGTCCATACTTACTTTGAGTGGCTTGGGATAGCCGTAAAGAATCACTTTTTTATGCTCATCCGAGAGGCTTTTCCATGTGGCATCTATATCAAACCCCGCTGCTTCCGCGAGGGCTTCCAATATCTTCATCATGTATCCCATGCGGCTCGCAGAAGTAGCCCAAGGATGAATGGCTCCTTCGGCTAGCGACAGTTTGGGATTGGGAATGAGTGCAGGTTCATCGACTTGTAAGATGTTTCCAAGCCCATGACAGACATCACATGCTCCGTGTGGAGAATTGAAAGAGAAGCTTCTCGGTTCAATTTGTGGGATATCTTCGTTGGGGTGCTCTGGACACACAAATGCTTCTGCGAAGCGACTTTCCTCATTTGTATCCGCATCGAGGAGGATCATAGATCCCTCACCTTTTTTCAAAGAGAGCTCTACCGAGTCTGCGAGGCGAGTTCTATTGGGGTTCATTCCACCTTCGATTACTTGCATATTTTCAACCACCATACGATCCACAATAATTTCGATGGTATGGTTCTTTTTTGGATCCAGTTGAATATCTTCGTCTACTGTGACAATCGATCCATCAATACGCATGCGCACAAATCCTTCTCTGCGGATGGAATCTATAATCTTCATATGTTCCCCCTTGCGTCCTTCTACTACTGGAGCAAGAAGGTAGATTTTTTTTCCTTCGGGGAGATCTGCAATGGTTTGCACAATTTGACTTGTCGATTGTTTTTCCAATTTCTTTCCGCATACCGTACAGTGAACACTTCCAACTTTTGCCCAGAGCAGACGCATGTAATCGTAAATTTCTGTGGTTGTTCCCACAGTAGAACGTGGATTGCGTGGTGCTGTCTTTTGGTCAATGCTAATAGCAGGACTCAGTCCTTCTATACTTTCAACCTCTGGTTTCTCCATTTGTGCGATAAATTGCCTCGCGTACGCACTCAAGCTTTCTACGTACCTGCGCTGACCTTCTGCAAATATAGTATCGAATGCGAGAGACGATTTTCCTGATCCTGAGAGACCAGTAATTACTGTCAATTTATTGCGTGGTATTTCCACATCAATATTTTTTAAATTGTGCATGCGCGCTCCTTTTACAATGATCTTATCCATAGAAACATATTAAAAAAAGCCCCGCATCGCGGAGTCCTTGAGGACGGAGCGTATCAAAATTATTACTTCCTGTCCAGGGTGGCTGGCAAATTTTGCACTCTTTCTTTTGTTTTGAGGTGTTTCCTATGGGTGCTTAGCCACGAATTGGTATGCATTCTGCGAGCTTTCTAGAATGGAGGAGAATATACTGAGTGCATGTTTACTGGAATTATAGAAGCAACGGCAGTGATTCTCGAAAATACGAATGGGCGTTTGATCTTAGAACGACCAATAAGTTTTGATGATATTCGAGTAGGATCGAGCATTGCTGTTTCTGGTGTGTGTCTTTCTGTAATATGTTTCGATGATACCTCCATGCAGTTTGATGTCGTGCATGAAACCATGGAGTGCACAAAACTTGGAACATTGATGGCTTGTGATTCCGTAAACCTGGAACGTTCCGTGAAAGTAGGGGACAGACTCGAGGGGCATATGGTGCAAGGGCATGTGGAGGGAGTAGGAAAAGTCATTGAAGTTGTAAGAGCTCCCGCCCCCACCCACTTCTCCTCCCCCGGGACGGGGGAGGGGCGTAGGGGAGGGGGCGTTTCTCGAGGAATTGGCAAATGGAAATATCCAGTATCTGCAGTTGTTTCACATGCAAGACAAATGAGAAAAAGCCCCACTCGAGCAGAGGATGTACTTTGGGAATCTCTCCGAAGAAATGCTCTATATGGTGCGTACTTTCGGCGACAACGCCCAGTTGCAAACTACATTTTAGATTTT